>NZ_JBNMIZ010000237.1:0-3838 GCF_050873525.1 Brachyspira sp.
CTATATAAAGTATTAATTTAAATTTTATAAATTTTAATTATAAGCTTCCAAAGCGTCTTCAATATTATCTTTCGTAATCGCTTTATAAGGAACTCTAACCGCTTTTACATCGTCAAGTTTATAATCCGTTCCGTCCAAAACATCTTTTCCCGAAGCGACATTCAAAACCATATCGACAACCGCTTTCGCCTGGTCTTTAGGACTTTGTAAAACCGTGCCGAGTATCGAGCCTTTTCTTATCTCTTCGATAACTTCTGGAATGGCATCGACTCCGACTATTGGAATAAATTTGTTATTATCTCCTATATTATAGCCTTGAGCCTGAATGGATTTTAAAGCGCCCAAAGCCATAGAATCGTTATTTGAAAATATAAATTCTATACTGTCTCCGTATTTTTTTATCCAAGTATTCGCTATATTTTGAGCCTGAAGAATATCCCAATTCGCAGTTTGTTCGTCAAGCTGCTCCAAAGCTATTCCGTTTTCCGTTAATATCGCTTTTATTCTTTCCGTTCTGCCTTCCGTATCGGGATGCCCCGCGAGTCCTCTTAATAAAAGATATTGAATTTTTCCGTCTCCGTTTTTATCCCATTGAGGATTTGAATTCCATGCATTTAAAACCATTTCGCCTTGAATGTCGCCCGATTCTCTGCTTTTAGTTCCGACATACCAAACTTTATCATAACTCATAATATGTTCCAATCGAGGTTCTATATTAAAAAATATTACGGGAATTCCAGAAGCTTTCGCCTTGTCTATAACCATATTCGCGGACATCGGGTCGACTAAATTGATAGCCAAAGCGTCAACTTTTCTTTGAATTGCCGCGTCTATTTGGTCGTATTGTTTAGCTTGGTCGTTTTCCGAATCGTTCATAATAAAAGAAGCTTTTCCCGTTAGCATCGATTCGATATTTCTTCTCATAAAAGACAAAAAATTATCGTTATAGCTGTAAATCGTTATTCCGAGTCGAGGCTGCCCGTCTTTTTTAGAATTTTCTTCAGAACAACTTATAAACGAAACTAATAAAATAATAAAAGTAAAAAATAAAGAAATAATTTTTTTTGTCATATTTTCTCTCCAATTTTGAAATATTTTTAAAATCTATTAAATTATAGTTTAATAGATTTTAATGTCAATATTATTATTATTTTATTTTTAAAAAAAATTATATATTGAAAAATAATAATTTTATGCTATATTATTAAAATCATTTTAAGAAAATTTTTAGAAATAAGGAAATTATTAATTATGAAAACGGATAGAGAAGAATTGGAAGCGCTTTTATATCAAACGAGATTAAGAATAGAAGAAAATCAAAAAGAAGAAATGTTAAGCAGATTAAATAAAGATTTGGAATTTATCGAAGATTTATTTGATGTCAATGTCGATAATATTCCGCCGCTTTATCATGTAATCGAATTGCCAGAATATTTAAGAGAAGACAAAGAGGGCGAAACTTTAGACAACGAAACCATAATGAATCTTTGCAGGAGCGGAGAATACGGTTATATAGTCGTTCCCGCGGTTCCAGCGGCTTTGGAAAATAGCGAACATCAGGCAAAAAAAATTAAAAAGTAATGCGAGAAAAAACAAAATTTTTTATATTCAATATAGCCGTTTTATTTAAAATTTTTGTAAGAATTATTTTAGGATTTATAATCGCTTTTTTTATTTTTGGAATTCTTACGATATTTGTCAGGTTCGATAAAATGAAAAGTTCCTCTATGTCAAATTCCACAAAAAATTCTATAGAAGAAAACGATACGGTAATAACTTCAAAATTAAGATACGCGATTGCAATCAAACCTTTCGTATCTTCGCTTACGGGAAAAACGATTATATTTTCAAGACCTAAACGAGGCGATATAATATTTATGACGGACCCGAGAAGTTCGAGCGAAAATTTTATAAAGAGATTTTTTTCTTATGTCGTTTATTTTGCCACTTTCGGAAATGTCAATATTTCTAAAAAAAGATATTTGATAAAAAGAATTATCGGACTTCCAAACGAAACGATAGAAATAAGAGAAAAAAAAGTTTATATCAACGGAAGCCTTTTGGAAGAAACTTGGGCGAATATAAATAACGATTTGCGAATTTTGAATTCGGAAGTTTCGGGGCGAGATAATTTCGGACCTTATATTGTCGGCTATAACGAATATTTTGTTATGTCGGATAATAGAGATTACGGATACGACAGCAGAGATTTCGGAAGCGTCAATTTTTCTTTTATCAACGGAAAAGTAATCAATCGTTAATATTTGAATTTTTATATTTTCTATAATATAATCTTTTCGATTTTTAATTTGGAATTTTAAAATGAAATTTAATATAAAATTTAATTATACTCATACTCTTTACGCGAGTTATCTCTGTTATATAGTTCAAGCGATAGTTAATATATTTCCAACTTTAATTTTTATTTCTTTTCAAAGAGATTTTGGAATTTCGGTTGAAAGAATCGCCTTTTTGATTTCGTTTAATTTTATAATTCAAATGCTTATAGATTTTTTGGCGGCTAAATTTGTAGATAAAATCGGCTACAGAATTTCAATCGTCTTTGCAAATATCTGCGCGGGAATAGGTTTTATATTATTAGGAATTTTGCCTTTTTATATAAATCCTTTTATTGCAATATTGATAAGTTATTTTCTAAATGCAATCGGCGGCGGAATGATAGAAGTTTTGGTAAGCCCGATAGTCGAAGCGCTTCCCGAAAAACAAAAAGTAAAGGCAATGAATATACTTCATTCATTTTACTGCTGGGGGTTAATGTTAGTCGTTATATTTTCAACCGCATATTTTAGAATATTTGGAATAAAAAATTGGAAATATTTATCTATCTTTTGGGCTGTTTTTCCAATAGTTTGCTCGATTTTATTTTTGAAAGTTCCAATAAACACTTTAAAATCGGAAGTTGAAGAAAATAATTCGGTTTCATTAAGAAAATTATTATCCGTTCGTATAGTTTTTGCTTTTATAATATTAATGGTTTGCTCGGGAGCTTCGGAACATGCCGTAGTTCAATGGGTTTCGTTTTTTGCGGAAGTCGGGCTTAATGTAAATAAAAGCGTTGGCGATATTTTCGGAACTTGTATGTTCGCTTTTTTTATGGGAGCGGCTAGATTAATTTACGGAATGAAATCGGAAAATATAGACATAAATAAAGCTTTATCAGTAACTTCAATTTTATGCATAATCGGTTATATTATAATCGTATTCAGTCCGTTTGCATTTTTATCGTTAATAGGCTGCGCTATTGTGGGGCTTTCGGTTGGAATAATGTGGCCATCCGTATTCAGTTTGGCTTCAAAGACTTATCCAAAAGGCGGAACGGCTATGTTTGCCGCACTTGCTTTGGCGGGCGATGTGGGATGTTCGATAGGACCGGGAATTGTTGGAATAATTTCAAATAATAAAACTATAGTCGATAAATTTTCTTATATAATTTCAAATAACGATATTACTCAAATAGGATTAAAAGCTGGAATATTTTTCGCGATAATTTTTCCATTATTAATGTTTACGATTTTATTTATTTTAAGAATTAGTAAAAATAAATAACGGATTGCCACGCCCTTTAGTGAAAACCCATTGTTATTTGTGTGGATTGCTTCACTTCGTTCGCAATGACTGTATTTTTCGTCATTCGCTCTGCGTCCCTGCGGGAACGAGCGAAGCGAAGTAATCCAATTAAAATAAAATTTTATTTTAAAATTTAATTCCATTAATAGTGGATTGCTTCGCATTATAAATGCTCGCAATAACATGTGCTTTTCGTCATTCGCTCTGCGTCCCTACGGGAACGAGGGCTTTAGCCCGAAGTAATCTATTC
>NZ_JBNMIZ010000238.1:0-3831 GCF_050873525.1 Brachyspira sp.
AAATAATGTATAATATAAATCAAATATCCGAAAATTATATAATAAATAATTATAAATATAAAACGGTTTTTTAGAAATTATAGATAAGGTTTTTATATGAGTTTTAAAAATAAGATTCTCCTTTTGGTGATAATAATAGTAGTTTTGGCTTTATCGCCCGCTATTTTTGTAAATACGAAATCTAACGAAAGGGCTTTTTCCGAATCGGCAATGGCTATCTCGGAAAATTATTTTTACGACTTAACTTATACTTTTAATTCTATATTTACTTCGACAAGCGTAGGAGCGGTAGCGCTTTCGGATATAGCGAGCGTATCTTACGATTTATATTCTCTTGGAAGTATTGAAAACACGGCGGGAAATTTAAGAAATATAATTCAAAAATTTCATCAGTCTCAAATAGATTTGCCTTATATTATAGCGAACGGAGTATATTTTGAACCGAATATTATCGCTACGAATGTAAATTTAAGAGGATTATATTCTATTTATTTATACGATTTGGATAACGCGGCTAGGAGGCAGTCGTCAACATCGTCTATATTGAGAGGCGAAAAATTAAACGAAAATAGAAGTTATACTCGGGCAGAATTTTATCAAATAGCGCTTCCAGAAGAATGGAACAGGGCGACAAGAAGACCGAGAAATATATATTATTCAATTCCTTATTCTAAAGAAACATACAGCCCGCAAAGAGTCATTTCCGTATCTTCTCCGATATATTCCGAAATAAACGGAAACGCTATCGGAGTTGCGGTTACAGATATTTCATTGGATATAGCCTATAGAACGATGGAAAATATTTCAAAAAACGATGAATTCAATCCGATAATTTTTGACAATAGAAGCGGAGATATTATTTTTCATAAAGACGCGGGATATATATTAAGAAATATTTCCGAGATTCCGACCGCGAAATATATTTCCGATAATATCAGTTTTTATACGAATTCAAGAACTATCGAAAATTATAATATTGACGGCAGAAATTATACTTTATTTATAAGACAGCTTGATAACGCGAATTACGATTTATTAATGTTCGTTCCCGAAAGTTATTTTCACGGCGCTTTGAATACGATTAATAGAACTTTAATTCTTATTTTGGCGATTGCAATTTTTGTAATAATAATTATCTTAAAATTATTTATTCCAATATATTTGAAACCTTTAAAGAAAATATCGACCGAACTCGAAGAAAGTGTTTTGAGTCGCAATATATTTACGAGCGTAAGCAAAATAAAATCGAAAGACGAATTGGGAGATATAAGCAACTGGATTAATATTTATCAGTATATGGTTCAGTATTTATTTTCTATGGGAAATAAAACTTTAACTTTATCGAAAGAACAGAGAGTTTCAATCAAAGATAAAATCGAGAATGTGGCAAAAATCTCTAATTCTATGGTAGAATCTTCAGAATCGGTAGTAGACAATATAATAAAACAGGAAAACGGAATTAAAGAAGTGGAAAACAGCAATTTGGAAATAGCGGAAAATATAAATACGAATTTATCCGATTTGAAATCTATAACCGATATTACAAAAGAACTTCAGGAAAAAATAGATTTTCAATTAGAAACTTTTAATAAAATCAATTCGGCTTCTTCAAATATGCAGTTAGATATTGATAAAGTTTCGGCGGCTATGTCAAAAATCAAAGAAGAGACGCAGGATGTGATAGAATTGTCGAAAAGCGGTAAAGATAGAATATTGAAAACCGAAAACTCGCTAAAAACGGCGGTTAGTTTAATGAGAGGAATTAACGACTTCGTAAACGCTACTATAGAAACTTCGCAGCAAACGAATATGCTCGCTATGAACGCGGCAATCGAAGCGGCTCATGCGGGAGAACAGGGAAAAGGATTCAGTATTATAGCGGAAGAAATAAGAAAATTGGCGGTTATGACAAATATTCAATCGGAAAACGCTACATCCGTAATTAGAAATTTAGAAAAACAATTTAATTTGCTTAATCAAAGTATAGACGAAAGAATTTCTGCAATAGAAAATATGCTTTATAAATTCCAAAGTTTTGAAGAAAATATGGATAACTTGAAAAAAATCACGGATGAAAAATCGGCTTCTTCCAAAGAAATAACTTCTTCAATAACGAATATATACGATACGGTTAAAGATGTGAGAGAACGATACACGATACTGCATAATAGAATTTCAAGCGATTTAATAAATATTCTTAAATTACTGGAATTATCGAATAAAAATGACGAAGCGGTTAAACTTGTGGCAGAAAACTCGGACGATATAGTGGAAAAAACTAAAAGCATGAAAGAGAATATTTTAAATCTCCATAACCTAATAAAAGAAATTGAAGACGATTCTAAAGTCGGAGAAGATACGGCGGACAATTTGCCAAAAGAAACTTTCGATTACGGTGCGGCGGATTTTGAAGAGATAATAAAAAATAAAATAAAAATCGGAGACGAAGCCTACGCAAAATTTAAATTTGTAAAAGGAATGTATAAATTTATTATAGAAAAATTAGGAAAAGACAATTTTAATAAATTATTGGAAAAAGTGTCGGAAGATTCAAAATTGATTTACGGCGATATTAAGCGGGCAAAATATATAAAAAGATTCGCTTTATCTTCGGCGTTCTTTGTTCCGATAAACGCGATTAATGAAGAATTTTATAAAGATTCAAAAGACGCGATTACCGATAAGGCTAAATACGATTTTAACGAGTTTAGTCCTTTTAAGAAATTTTCAATCAGATTGATGGGAAAAAATTCTTTAAGTAAAGTGATTATTAAACTTGGCAAAAAATTATTTAGAAATGTAAATATAGAAATTGTCAAACTTGACAGAAAAAAAGTTATTTATCATTTGTCTTATTTTCCAAATTACGATTTGAGTATTGAAAAATATTATTATGAAATGATTGGAAATATTTTCAGACAAAAATATCCAAACTCTTCGGAAGTAAAAATTACTCAGTCGATTAGCGGCGGTTATATTTACACGGAATATATTGTGACTTGGTAGAAATTGAAAATATATATAATAAAAAACCGAGCCTAAAAAAGACTCGGTAATTTTCGTTTTAATAATTATTTATCATTCTTATTATTTTTTAACAATATTAATCGGGTCGCTTGGCTGATTTTCTCCTCCAGCGCCTCCGATTGAAGCTGACGAAGTAACTACTATAGTTCCAGAATTATAACTTGAAAAATTGATATCAAATTGAATTCTAACGGATACTGTAACTGTAGTTCCTTCAATATCCATTTCGGTATCGGTATCGTAATATAAGATAAAATTTGTATCGCTCTTTTTCGTTATATTAGTAATTTTAACGGGATTTGAGTTTGCATCAATTAAAGTTACAGAACCGTCCGAATTTATGGTCATGATTTTCGCATCATCGCTTGAGTCATACCAGTTGCCTGCATAAGTATTGATTGAACCGCCTCCTCCAGTTGAGTCTTCGTTACTGCAGCTAATTGAAAATAATAATGTTAATGATAATAATGAGATTAGAAATGTTTTGAAATGATTATTAATTAAAGACAATAATAACCGTTTCGTTTCGTTTCGTTTCGTTTCGTTTCGTTTCGTTTCGTTTCGTTTCGTTTCGTTTCGTTTCGTTTCGTTTCGTTTCGTTTCGTTTCTTCATGAGAATTTATCTCCTTGTTAAATAGATTTAGTCCGAAATTTTTTCATTCGGCTATGAGCGAATTATACGATATTTAAAATTTTTTGTCAACTGTTTAAATAAAAAAATACATTGCTTTGCTTTAATAATAGCGGATTGCTTCGATAAATCTGCAATGACAAAATTTAAAAATAATGACGGAACTATATGAC
>NZ_JBNMIZ010000239.1:0-3825 GCF_050873525.1 Brachyspira sp.
GATAATGCATGATTACATCATCTCCTAAAATATTATTATGAGAAACATTATTGATTATTATCTATAAATTAATGCCCAAAATGAAGTCCTATACTAAGTCCAATGTTCAAAGAAGGATAAGCCGTAACATAAATACCGTTAAATAAAGAACCCATATCCGTAGCTTGGAAAATCATCATATCCATTCCTACATGAAGTCCGCCTATCAAAGCTAATTTTCTCGATACGAAAAATCTCTGTTCCACAAATACATCGACATAAGGAACGATAATCGGAATGCTTGTGCTTAAAATAACATTTGGAAGATTAACAACTATTTTAGCTCCCGCAGAAAAACCTAAAATAGTGTCTCTTGGAACTAAACTATTTACGCTTCCGAATATAAATTTTGTATTGAGACCCGCTCCTAAACTCAAACCAGTTTTTTTAGTTACCGTTTTAGTATCGCCAGGAAGAGTTATAGCTATACTTTCCTGTTCGACTAAAACTTCCGCAAAAACGCTCACGCCTTTAAGCGCGTTATTCATTGAAAATTGATTTCCTATTTGCAAAGTCGCACCGAATATCGCTTCGGTAGAGCCGTTAACTTTATTAGCTCTTGATTCCGACATAGGAAAACTTGTAGACGCGGCGAGATTTCCTAAAATATCGAATTCAAAAGACGCAAAAACATTACAAAATCCCGCTAAAAATATTACCAATACAAACTTTTTCATCGAATACCTCTTTTTTCATATTCCGCTATTTCTAATATAATAACGGATTTCTAATATTATGTCAATAACTTTTATAAAATTTTTCATATTAAAATCAAATCAATAAATAATTATCTTCAACTATTTTATATAATTTAATATCTTTGTCTTCTAATATAAGTTTTATCAGCTTTATATCCGATTCGTCAAAATTACTCGGCAGATATATAGCTTTAACTTTTAATTTAAGGAAATTATCTAAATTATCAAAATCATTTTTATAAAATAATAAATTATAATTTCCGTTTTTACTGTCGATACTGCCAGAAAACATTGAAAGCAAAGAATTATATTCAATATCTTTCTTAATAAATTTAGCCTGCTTTCCGTATATATCTTCGTTAATATTATCGGAGTTTTCTATAATTGCTATAGAATTATTATTTAAATTCGGCAAATAATATTCTATGCAAATCGTTTTTGTTTTATCATTATTTTTATTTTCGTTATGAGAAAAAATATTATTTATATTGGAATTATTTGAATAAAAAGAAAAAATTTTTAATTTATTTATTATCGGTTCAATCGCTTTTAACTGCTTTTCGTTTAATTTATTTTTTAATAATTCTTTACAATTATTAAAATTAATTTTATTTTCTAAAATCAATTTTAAAGTATTAATATCGTATTCCATAATTTCGTAAAGCGAGGAAATATTATTATTCGTATTTTTATTTATACTTTTAATTAAAGATTTTTCAAATAAAGCCAAAAAGTCGTTATAGTTTATCAATCTTTTTGACAAGAGAGTAAACGACAATAAAAATATATTATAACTTGCAAAATTATTTTCCGATTTGTAATTATCCAAATATTTATTATAAGTTTGTAAAATTGAAGAATAATCTTTTTTCAAATAATACAAAATAGCCATATTATTATAAACATAGAAAGGAGTTTTTTCGTTTAATTTAAAAATAACTTTATTATAATATTCAATCGATTTGTCATAATCTTTAATATAAAAATAAGCGGTTGCAAGTTTATTATATAAATCGGAAGTCCAATTAATCTTGGAAGAGAGATTAAAATATTCCAAAGCCTTTTTATAATTTTCCAAATTAAAATAAGCTAAAAATAAATTATTATAAGACTCGTTATATTCTCCGTTGATTTCAATTGCTTTTTCAAAATATTCAATCGACTTCTCATATTCCGAATTTGAGTAATAACATAAACCGATTAAATTATAAACTTTATAAGAATTTTCATTTAAAACTTTTTTCAAACATTCAATAGCTTCGTAATAATAGCCTTTTGAATAATAACAAAATCCCAATTTATAATAATCTAGAAAAGAATCTTCCGAAAATCTTTTAGCCTTATCAAAATATAAAGCCGCCTTATCATAAAGATTTTTATTAAAATAAATCAAAGCCAAATTATTATAGGCGCTCGCGTATTTCGGATTAATATCTATAGCTTTTGAAAAATATTTTATGGCGTTATCGTAATCTTTCAAATAAGAATAAATCGCTCCCAAAGTATTCGCTATTTTATATGAATTGGAATTATATTGAAGAAATTTTGAAAGAGATTCTATAGCCTTATCGTATTCTCCGATTTTGTAATATGACATTCCGAGCATATCGTAAGCTTTAAATATTCTTTCGTCCAAACTCTTTGAATGCTCAAAAAATTTTATCGCTATCTCGTAATTTTTATTTCTATAATAAAACAAAGCCAAATTATTATAAGCCTTGTCGTATTTCGGATTTATTTCTATAGATTTGCTGAAATATTCAATCGCTTTTTTATAATCGTTTTTTTTGTAATAAGTTATTCCGAGCAAATTATAAGCGGAAGCCGAGTTTGGAGTTATTTTTAAGATTTCATTGAAACAGTTTATAGCTTTATCGTATTCTCCGATTGCATTATAGCTAATTCCGAGCAGATTATAAGCCTTGAAAGTTTTTATATCGACTTTTTTCGCTTCCTCAAAATATTTTATCGCTTCCTCAAATTCTTTTTTCTCTACGCAAATCTGTCCTTTATATAAATTCGCCCTATAATTTTTAGGAACTTTTTTTAAAATATTATCCAAAATATCCAAAGTTTTATCGTATTCTTCTCTGTTTATTCCGTAAGAAACTTCATTTAAAAGCGAATTGACATTATTATTCATAAAAAACCTTAAAAAACTTATAATAAATAATATGTTTTTATATTGTAAGGTATATTTATATTATGTCAACTAATTTTTTGAATAATTAATTAAAAATGATATGATACTTAAAAATACAAAAAACAGCGTCCCCCATTTTCAACACATCAAGAAACTAAAAAATTATTAAATCTCTTTGACAAATAAAATTATTCTGTTATAATATGCTTATGATTGAAAAAGATTTTAAAGTTCTCAATGATTATTTTATGCGGTATCTACTCGCAAAAGAAGACAGTCAAAATATTCTTAAAGATTTGATTAATTCCGTTAGAATTGATGCAGGACAGGAAGGCTTTGAAGAAGTTAAAATTTTAAATACTTTCAACTTAAAAGAATCGGTTAATGGAAAAGAGACGATTGTCGATGTCAGAGCGAAAACGAAGAGCGGGGAAACTGTTATTATTGAAATTCAAAGAGTAGGAAATAAAGCTTTTATTTATCGAGGACTTTATTATTGGGCAAAAAGCTACACCGCGAATTTGAAAGCTAAAAATAAATACGAAGATTTAAATCCTGTGATTAGTATTAATATTTTGGATTTTAATTTAACTGAAAATAAAAGCAAACCTCACAGTTGCTATTTTATTAAAGAATATGATACAAACGAAATATTGACTAATCATTTTGAAATGCATTTTTTGGAACTTAAAAAATTTAATGAAAAATCAAAATTATACGAACCGCTTGCGGATTGGTTTAAATTTTTAAATATTAAAAAAAATCTGGAGGATACAATGAAGATTTTAGTAGAAAAAAATCCCATAATGAAAGAGATTTATGACAAGTATAATAAGTTTGTAAAAAATGACGATTTGACGGAAGGCTATACGGAATGGGAAGAAAATTATTTTAGAATGCTAACATTGAGCGAAGAAAGATTGCAAGGAAAACTTGAAGGCATAA
>NZ_JBNMIZ010000240.1:0-3800 GCF_050873525.1 Brachyspira sp.
TATTAACGCAGGTGGAATATATTTACTAAATAAAGTATTTAATAATTCTAAATTTTATGAATATGAATTTTCAGATTCAGCTAGTATTGATAATTATAAATATACATCGCCAGCATTATTAGAAAAAGATATAAAACAAATAGAAAATAATTGCGATATCATGTTCGTCCTTTCAGGAAGCATAATATCTCAAAAAGCTAAAAATATTTTATTTGAATTATCAAAAATTAAAATTCGTAAAGTTTTAATTGGGGCTTCATGTCTATTATACAATGAAGATGAAAAATCATTATGTTATGAATTACAAAACTTATATGATGAAATATTTTGTCGTGATAATATAACATTTAGCTTTTTTAATAATGCCTTTAATGTTTATAATACGATAGATTTGGCTTTTTACTCAAATTATATTATTGATAATTCTATATGTAATTATGGGGGGGGTATGCATTGATTAATATTGATTTAATTAAAGATAATATAATGCTTATAGAATATTATAAAAATTTATTGAAAGATAAATATAAATATATATATGTATATGAAAATACCTCTAACACTTATTATGACTGTAAAGATTTTGTTTATTTTGGTTATTGGGATAGTATTTATAAATTAGTTAGTTGTGCGGATTTTGTAGTTACAAATAGAATCCACACAACTTTAGTATGCGTGGCTAATAGCGTAAGTTTTAAATACATTGGAGAGGATAATGCTAAAATTGAAGGAAGAAATTCTTTATTCAATATGATTAATTTTAGATTAGAAAAAGATAAAATATATAATAAAGACGAATTAAAGAAATATACTAGCTATATTGAAGAGAAAAAAAATGATTTTATAAATTTGTTAAAATCAATATATTGTTTGGATGGGAATAATGAAATTAAGCGTTATAGTGCCAGTTTATAATGTAGAGAAATATATAACTCAATGTTTAAAAAGTATTTGTAGTCAAACTTTAAAAGATATTGAAATAATTTGTATAGACGACTGCGGAAATGATGCCTCTATGGAAATAGTAAATAATTATTCAAAACAAGATAATAGAATAAAAATTATAAAAAATAAGAAAAATATGGGGTTAGGTTATTCGAGAAATGTCGGAGTATCAAACTCTTCAGGCGAATATATTTCTTGCATAGATTCGGACGATTGGATAGTTGAAGATATGTTTGAAAAATGTGTTAAAATATTGGATGAATTGAAATTAGATAGCGTTTGGGTAAAAGTAAATACATATATACAAAATACAAATAAATATACGACTGATAATTATTATAAGCAACTATACGAATATAATGGAAGATTATTATATATAAATGAAAATAATATTAATAATTTTCCAGTAAATGCGTGGAACAAAGTATATAAAACAAATTTTTTAAAAGATAATAATATAAAATGGTCAGAAGGACTTCTATACGAAGATTTAGAGTTTTATTATTCTTTTTATACTAAATCATCAAAAACTTATTTAATAGACGAACTTCTCTATATTTATAGATGGCATGATAAATCTATAATGGGAAAAACAAATAAAGGTTTATGTCGAGTAGAAGATATATACGATGTGACTTACAATATATACAATAATTTAGTTAACGATAAAATATTAAATAAATTTCAAGATGCATTTTTACAATTAGTGGAAAGAAATATAAAACTTTTCTATGAAATACCATATTATACTAAAAGAGTAAAAAAATATTCTAAAAAAATGCTCAAATTAATACATTTTCCAGAACGGTATAGCAATATAGATAATTTTCAATATTTAATAAAATTTATTGGCAATTATAAAAGATTTAAACTGTTTTTTACAAAAGGACATAAAAAATGACAAACACTATTAATATATTTTTTGCTTCAAATAAAAAGTTTGCTCCATATTTACAGACGGCTATAGCATCTATATTATCAAATGCGATGGATGATGACGATATAAAAATATTTATATTAAATGATAATTTTGATAATAAAATAAAAGATGATATTATTTCATTGAATAGAATTAAAAAGTTTGATGTAGAATTTATTAATATTAATAATAATCAATTTATATATTTCAAATCTCCTTCTTATATAAATAGCGCAACTACTTTTTACAGATATTTAATCCCGATTATTAAACCAGATATAGACAAAGCCCTATATTTAGACTGCGATATAATAGTAAGAAAAAGTTTAAAAGATTTATTTAATATAGATTTGTCAAATAACTATATAGCTGGGGTAGAAGACCCCGCAGTAATTGTATCACAATTGAAATCAAAAAATAGATTTGGAATAAAAGACAGATATGTAAATGCTGGAGTATTATTATTTAACTGTAAAAAAATGCGAGATGATAATTTTACTGAAAAATGTTTAGAATTAAATAAAAAATTATCTTCCCGAACTTATTTTGGAGCAGACCAAGATGTTATTAATATATTGACTTATAATAGTAAAAAAATAATAGATATAAAATATAATGTAGTATCTTCTATATATGAAAAACAACTTCATACGGAATATACTGACGCTGAAATTGAAAATGCTTTAAAAAATCCAGATATAATACATTTTTCAGATTATAAAAAGCCATGGAATTTTTATGGATTTCCAGATAGAATGAGAGATTATGAATACCATAAATATGCTAAAATGACAAATTCTTATGATAAATTTTTTATATTTAAGGCATCTTTATTAAATAATGAATTTGCAAGAAAAGTTAGAAGAATAAAAAATAATTTACTATTTGCAATAGTAAATTCTATGTTTGAATTGGTATTGGATATATGTGGTTTGATACTATCTATTCTTTCATTTCCAATATATTGGTTTAGATTTAAAAGGAATACAAAATGAGTGATAAAAATATAGCGGTGCAACTATTTGGACATTTGAGAAGCTATAAAAGAACATGCAAGTCTTTATTAAAAAATGTTATAGAAGCTAATATTGAAAAAGGATACAATGTAGATATATTTATGCATACATGGAATGAAACTGACCATTCTTCTATTACATGGCATAATTGGAATGGAGAAAAAAGAGGAATTATATTAAACGATAGAACATTAAAAGAAATAAAAAAACTATATAATCCTAAAAAAATTTTGGTAAGCAAACAACTAGAAATTGAGGATTTTATAATAACCGAAAAAATAGGTAGAGTTCCAAGAGCGTATAAAGGAGTAGTTAATGTAGCCTATACTAAATTTATGTCCTCCAAAATAAGAATGAAATATGCTAAAGAAAATAATATAAAGTATGATTATATTATAGTTACTAGACCAGATATACTTTTTCATAGTAAATTCATTATAGATGATTTTTTAAGAATATATAAAGAGTATGATTGGGAAATTCCTAAAAATGGAATCTTCTACGGACATAATCATTTTGCAAGAGGATTAGTAGAAGATAATACATTGATAGGCGGAAGCGATATAATATTTTTTGGAAATGAAAATACAATAAATAAAGCTACAAATTTATATTTAAATATAGAAAATAATACATTAAATATTGATAAGATTAAAAATAATTTTTATTGTTTTGAATATTTTTGGTATGAACATTGGTTATCTCAAGGATTAGAGCCTATAAAATTAAAATATTTTCAATTTTCCGATTATAATATTATTAGAAATGAGGCAGAATATGAAAGTGCTAAAAAAAATAGTGAAAGTAAACAAAAAGAAATTTATAATCTAAAAGTAAGTTCGTTAGATTCGAGAGATAATAACGATATATATAATCATACAAATAACAACGAAGAAAAATTAAATACAAGAGAAAAAATA
>NZ_JBNMIZ010000241.1:0-3781 GCF_050873525.1 Brachyspira sp.
ATCTATATTTGTATTTATAGTAATAATATTTTCCGTAATTTTATTATATTTTTCAAAACTTTCTTTTATATGAATTTGCAATTTTTTATTTATTATATTAATAAAATATTCGTCTATTTCTTTAGCCAATTTTTTTAAATCATCGTCATCTTTCGGCTTATAGTTTGGAGCGTTATATTTTGCATTTTTTATATTCTCTTTTAATTTTTCTATTATATGAAGCGGTATTCTATCTATAAATATCTTTTCCCATGATACTAAAATAGCCGCTTTATATTCGGGAAGTCCAAAAGGTTTTGGCTCTTCAGTCATACCTCTTAATTTTTCAGGTTTTGCGGAAATAGGAATAACCATAATATCTGTTTCAGTATCTTTTTTTATTTCTTTTTTTATTATCTCTATAAACTCTTTCTCTTTATCTTCATTTATTTGCTCGGCTTTCGTTAAAGCGATTATTACATTATATTTTTTATCAGTAAATTGTTTAATCATTTTAATATCGAAATCTTGTATTTTAAGTCCGCCAGCTTGTATGCAATAAGTAACGCTATGAAACCACTTCTCGATTGGTTTATCAATTCCTCTTTCTTTCAATGCATCATTTATATCTGTAATACATTTTTCATTATCGACTTCAAACCCCATGCTATCATATAGATTAATTTTTTTACCGTCTAATTCGGTTTCATATTTCTTTATATGAGTAGTTATAGGTTTACCTGCTCCAGCTTTCGCTACTTCTTTACCCAACAAAGCGTTTATTAAACTACTTTTACCTACGCCCGTCTGCCCTAAAATTAATAAGTTTAATATTAAATCGTCATTATTTGACATGATTTTCTCCTTCGCCGTATCTTCTACGACTTTATTTATTTTATTTTCTTCATTATCAAAATAATTGGCTATTGCCCCGCCAATATTTTTAATACTATTTATTTCTTCTTCATAATTTTCATATTCTAAATATCCTTTTTCATGCGACTGCATTATTTGTATAAATTTTTCCGTAGCTCCAGTGAATATATTTAAATATGAAAGCGTCCCGTCAATTTCAGTAGATTTTTTATTAAATAGCAGTTTTTCCGCTTCTTCTTTAGTAATACCGCTACCGAATACTTCCGATAAAGATACGGTTAAATCAATTATATTTTCTACCGTCTTATTTTTTGGCTCTGCTAAAAGTTCGTGAAATTTAGCTTTTGCCTTGTCTTGAGGAATAGGTTCTAAATGTAATGGAGAGGCTATATTCCATTCTGAATCCGATTTATCATACGAAAATAAAAGTATAGATATATAATTTTTAACCATTTTAATTTCGCTTTCGGGCATTTCGGGTATTTCGGGAATATTCCTAATTTTATATAAGGCTTCCTCTAAATCCTTATTATACTTTTCTTCGTAGGAATTAATAATTTCCTCACACTTTTTATATTGTTCTTCTTTTGACATGATTTTCTCCTTCGCCGTATTTTCTACGACATTATTTATTTTATTTTCATTATTATTCTTTTCTTTATTATTATCAAAATAATCTGCTGTTGCCCAACCTATCTTTTTAATAAAGTCTATTCTGCTATAACCTAGTGGATAGACTTTATTATAATTGGTTTCTACAATTTCTTTAGCAATATAAAATGCCTTTTCTTCCGTTATGTCTTTATTAAATACTTTTGCCAAAGATATAATTAAGTCTATTGTCTCTTTGTCGTATGCCATTTTGTCATAGTGCAGAGTATTACTAAATAAAATTATTGGAATTGGGATATGGGCTACAGCAGGAATTCCAATAATAGACATTCTTAATTCAATAATTTCCTTGCATTGTTTTCTTTGTTCTTCCGTCATAATTTAATCTCCTTAAATAAGTTATTTTATTTAATTTATTAAGCTCCTTTTTATATTTAAATTAAATTAATTTCCTAAACTTTTTATAAAATTTGTCCAATTTTCATATACGCCTTTTAATCTGTCGTCTAAATAGCTCATTGCTTTTTCTTTTATATCTTCTGGAATTCCGTAGGCGGCTTCGGCGATACTTCCCGTAATCGCTCCGAGCGTATCGCTGTCGCCTCCGATTGAAATCGCGTTTCTTATCGCGTCTTCAAAATTTTCGCTTTCCAAAAAAGAAACTATTGCGGGAGGAAGGCTTCCCTGACAGCTGACATCAAACTTATAAATAGGGCGAATTTCATCCAAAGTAAAATTCAAATCGTATTCGTATCTATTTTGAATATAATCTTTAAGTTTATTTTTATATTCGTCTATCGCGTTTTTGGATTTTCCATGCCTCATAAAGAATATTGACACGGCGGTAGCCTGCGCGCCTTTTATTCCTTCGGGATGATTATGCGTAACTTCCGCTGACGCTTTCGCCAAATCTTCCGTTTGTTTAATTCCTTCTTCGATTGGAATATCTAAATTTGCAACCCATCCGCATGAAGACACTCGCATAGCCGAACCGTTTCCCCAGCTGTTATAAGGTTCCGTGCTATCCGATGCAAGCCATCTTACAAAAGTTCCTCCGTAGCCCGCTCTCGGATAAAGCGCCCCGTATAGCTTCATAATACTAATAAAGTCTTCCGATTTTCCTCCGTTCATTACGGCTTCCGCAACGGCGAAAGTCATAACCGTATCGTCCGTAAACCGATTTTTGTCGGTAAATAAATCGAATTTTTTTGTTTTGATATTATTGAATTCGTATATAGAACCGATAATATCTCCAGTGATTGCTCCAAGCATTTTTAATTCTCCTTTTAATTTTATTTTTTATATTTTTTTAATTATAAATTTTCTTTATATTCTCCGACTATTAAATGAAAATATTCATCATCACTATCATCATAAATAAATACTTCCTTAATAAACACTTCCTTTTTTCCATCTATCCATTTTTTTGGTATAAGTCCAAATGAATCTGTCATATAAAAATCATAGAGACTTTTAATTTCTGCATCATTACCTCTAAAAAATGGAAGCGGTAATCCAAATTGAATAAATGTATTAATGAAAAACTCTGATGCCCCCCGCTCAACCAATACCATACCATCTTTAATTATTGTTTTATATGGATATTCATATTGTTTATAATTTATAATTTTTTTCTCTATTTTGTCTTCAGGAATATTTTCTGGGATTTTATCTATTAATTTATACATATTATTTACCTCTCTTTTTTATTTATTCTATTTCTTTATTTTTATTATCTTTATCATTTTGTTTTTTCAAGTCTTTACGCTTTTTTTCTTTTTCTAGAAAATAAAGGATTATAAATCTTTTTACCGACATACTTTTCATAAAAGCACTATATCGCTCTTTGGTTTCCTCTAAATTTTTCAATATCATATCGAAACAATCTCCTGATGCTTCAATTACTTCATTGTCTAACATATTCCATCGTTCCTCTCTTTCTTGATTTGATTGATAAAGTTCCTCTTCTAGTTCTTGATTTGATTGATAAAATTCCTCTTCACCTAATTCCGCAAGTATTCCGTCCATTATTTCCTCGTAATTTTCTTCCGTTATATCTTTATCTTTGCCGAATACAGCCGCTATAGACATAAGCGTATCATGAAAGTTGGCATCAATTTCCCCTTTCCAAGAATTAATAATTATTTCCTCGCATTGTTTTCTTTGTTCTTCAGTCATAATTTAATCTCCTTTCAATATTTAAATTAATTTCCCAAACTTTTTATAAAATCTGTCCAATTTTTATATACGACTTTTAATCTGTCGTCTAAATAGCTCATTGATTTTTCTTTTATATCTTCTGGTATTCCGTAGG
>NZ_JBNMIZ010000242.1:0-3768 GCF_050873525.1 Brachyspira sp.
TATATATATGATTCGATTATTTTAAGTTAGAATTATTTTGACATAATTAAATAAATGTTATATAATGTGAACAAATCTAAAAAACATTATAGCAAAGGAGAAAATATTATGAAAGGCTATGCTATGTTAAAAATAGGGGAATCTGGTTGGATTGAAAAAGAAAGACCAGCCTGCGGTCCCAAAGACGCCATTGTAAAACCTTTGGCGGTTGCAATATGCACTTCGGATGTTCACACATTATGGGAAGGAGCTATAGGCGAAAGACATAATATGATTTTAGGACATGAAGCTTGCGGAGAGGTTGTGGAAGTCGGAAGTTTGGTGACTGACTTCAAAAAAGGAGACAGAGTATTGATTCCAGCGATTACTCCAGATTGGGATTCTGTCGAAGCTCAAGCGGGATATTCTATGCACTCCGGCGGTATGCTTGCGGGATGGAAATTCTCAAACTTCAAAGACGGAGTATTTGGAGAGTTTATCCATGTTAATGACGCGAACGGAAACTTGGCTTTACTTCCTAAAAATATCGACCCGATTGACGCTTGTATGCTTTCCGATATGGTTCCTACGGGATTTCATGGAGCGGAACTTGCCGATATTCAATACGGAGATACGGTTTTGGTTATAGGAATAGGACCTGTAGGATTAATGGGAGTTGCGGGCGCGAGCTTGAGAGGAGCTTCAAGAATTCTTGCAGTCGGAACGAGAAAAAACTGTATAGAAGCTGCAAAAAAATACGGAGCGGACGAATTCATAAGCTATAAAAACGGACCTATAGACAAACAAGTTTTGGATATGACAAACGGAAAAGGCGTTGATAAAGTTATCATAGCTGGAGGAGAAGTTGAAACTTTTGCGGAAGCCGTTCGTTCGTTAAAACCCGGCGGAAAAATAGGAAATGTAAACTATTTGGGTAAAGGCGATTATGTTCAAATTCCAAGAGCCGAATGGGGAGTCGGTATGGGACATAAAGCTATATTCGGCGGACTCATGCCAGGCGGAAGATTGAGAATGGAAAAATTGGGTTCTTTGGTTTCTTCAGGCAAATTGAATGTTCATCATTTGGTTTCGCATGTATTCGAAGGCTGGGATAATTTGGAAAAAGCTTTATTTATGATGAGAGATAAACCTGCGGACTTGATTAAACCAGTTGTTAGTATAGAAAAATAAATAAATTAAACTCATAGTATTGGGCAGGCGTTAGTTTAAAATAAATTTAAATTAAACGCTTGTCCTTTAATTTTTGAAAATATATTTTTAAGGAAATAATTATAAATACGACTATTATCAAGCCTGAAAATCATTTGGCTTTATGGATTATAATAATATTTTTTTCAATTTTAAGTTTTATAATCGAGCGCAAATTAAAATGGGCTTCGGTTATTTCCGCTCCAGTGATAGCTTTAATTTTCGCTATGATTTTAAGCAATTTCGGAATAATTCCTACGGAAGCTCCGACTTATAATATAGTATGGAATTATATAGTTCCGATTTCAATACCTTTATTATTAATGAAATGCGATATAAAGAAAATATGGAAAGAAAGCGGAAGATTATTAATAATTTTTTTAATAGGTTCTTTCGGAACGACCGCGGGAACTTTAACGGCTTATTTCCTGCTTAAAAATTATATAAACGAAATAGAAGGAGTAGCCGCTATGATAACGGGAACTTATATAGGCGGCACGGTTAATCTTATGGCTTTAGCGGATACTTTTAATGTGTCGGAAAAAACCATTTCCGCCGTAACGGTTGCCGATAATTTTTTAATGGCTTTATATTTTTTCGTTCTAATATCTATATCTTCGATTAAAATTTTTAGAATAATTTATAAACATCCGTATATAGATAAAATTGAAGAAAATAATAAAACGAATAAAATAAATCTTGAATATAAAGCGAAAGAAATTTTAGAAAAAAATTATAAAAAATATTTTTTAATAAGAGATATTATAATAAATATAGCCGTAAGTTTTATTATAGTTTTAATTTCCAAACATATTGCAAATATATTCTCAAATTTTATTCCGATTAATAATATTTTCTTAAAAACTTTTAACGGTTTGCTTGGCAATCAATATTTGATTATTACAACCATATCGATTATTTGCGCGTCCGTTTTTAAAAATATTTTTAATAAAATAAATTTATCGCAGGAGACGGGAACTTTTTTTATTTATTTATTCTTTTTTGTCATAGGCTGTCCCGCTTCCTTAAACGAAATAATAAAAAATTCTCCTCTTTTATTCGTTTTTTGTCTGATAGCGATTTTTATAAATATGGTTTTCACTTTAGTTTTCGGCAAAATATTAAATTTCAATTTGGAAGAAATTATACTCTCTTCAAACGCCAATATAGGAGGACCTACAACCGCTACGGCTATGGCTATATCTAAAGGCTGGTTCGAACTTGTGGGACCGATAATGCTTGTCGGAGTTTTCGGATACGCTATCGGAACATATTTTGGAGTTTTAATCGGTAATTTATTGATATGATTTTTTATTTAAATTAATGTGTTGACAAAAATTTTTAATGAATATTTTTGATTTATACAGTTCGTTAATTTTATATTACTTGGCGACTGGACACTGTCCGCTTCACTCTGTGCGCTGCATTCTGTGACTTTAGTATTGGCAAGTTGCGGATTTTTCAAACCCTCGTGAACATTATATAGAAATATTATAAAGTATGTTATCATAATATTAATAAAAATTAATTCTCCTTAATTTTCACTTGAGTAAGCAGATTCAAAATAATCGAAACTATAATTAAAATAACCGAAATAAAAACGAATATTTGAAATCTCTCTTTATAATTTCTATTATTTCTTATAGAAGAAACGGAATCCATATTATTTTTTATATCGCCGAAAATTTCTTTAAGCGAAGTATTTGCCGAAAGATAACTTTTGCCTCCTGTAGAATCGGATATTAATTGTAAAGTAGCATCGTCTCTTTTTGAAATAATCGTCCGTCCCGCTACTCCCAAATCGGATGTTATGCTCGCTCCTTCTTCCGAACCAATTCCAACCGTATATACTCTTATATCGTTATCTCTCAATTCTTTTAATATCGAATCAAAATATCCCGCATGGTCTTCTCCGTCCGTTATAAGAATTATTGATTTTCTGCTTATTGAATTTACATTGAAAGTATTTTTGGCAGTTTGCAACGCGTCCGCGATTCTCGTTCCTTGTAAAGTTACGGATTTCGCGCTTAAATTATCGAGTATATAAGTAAAAGTTTCCATATCTTGAGTGAAAGGCGAAGCTATAAAACTTGTTCCCGCAAAACCGACTAAAGCAACCGACAAATTATCTTCGCTCTTTATAAAATTTTCTATTTCCAATTTCGCTCTTCCCAATCTTGAAGGATATATATCGTTCGCTTCCATACTTTTAGACAAATCCAAAAGTATCGTTATCATATAGCTTTCCGTTCTTATTTTTTGTTCGACTATTCCCCATTTAGGCTGCATCAAAGCGAAAATCAAAACCGCTACGGAAATTATCAAAAATGAAACCGAAGATATTTTTAAATTCGACATTCTTTTATAATATTTATCTTTTTTGAAATTGAAATTTTTTATAAATATTGACAAAACTTTATTTACTTTTTTTCGAGATAAAACGAATAAAATTATAAGTATTGGCAAAAAAGCGTATAAAAAAATATAATTAAATTTTCCGAAAAACATTTATTTAGAAATTTCCTTTCAAATTATCGAATTAAAAATTAAAAAATATATTTAAAATATAAAACATTATAA
>NZ_JBNMIZ010000243.1:0-3733 GCF_050873525.1 Brachyspira sp.
AGTTACTAATAATGCATTTAAAGATAAAATGGATAATTATACGGAAAAAGTTAAAATGCAATGGGAATATAATCCTTTTAAAAATTATGCAACGGACAGATATTTTTCTTCTTGGCTTAATCCTGATGCTTATAATAGTAAATTTTGGTTGGGGAATATTTTTAATATAAAAGATATGTATCCTAATAAAAATTTTACTTTTGATAAAATACAGTTTTTCTATCAGCCTACGCTCGCTACGGAAGTCACTCCAATAAGTTTTAATTATAACGAAAAACATAGATTTAAAATCGGAGTAGGTTATTTGACACACTTTTTTCTTTCAAAATATGAAGCGGGTGTAAGTAAATATTATGGACAAAGTTTATTTTACGGAACTTATATGCAAGCTGAAGTATTTTTTGATTATATATACGATAATACTTTTAAATTAAGATTTTCTCCATCGAGACATATATGCTCCCACATAGCTGGCGATGTATTGGGAGACGAAAACTTATATGATAAATCTTCGGAAGAATTTAGAGATGCGGGATTTGAGCAAATATCTATTTCGGCATATTACAAATACGGATGGTTTACTTTCTACGGCGGAAGAGATTTTGCAATAATAGGTTTTAAAAAGTCAAACTTCGTTAATTTATTAAAAATATTTTACGGCACAGATATTAGAATTCCTATCTGGGGAGAGATTAATTTTATATCTGGAATATATTGGGGATTTAATTTTGATAAAATTAATACAATTAAAAGAGGGGACAACGAATATATTCTTTTGGATACTTATAACGAGTGGACGCCTACAATATCGGCTGGTATAGGAATTGAAATTTATAGAATTATAATAGGCGTAAAATATCAATACGAACGCTCTAAACAATTATACGCTTTCAGAAAAATGGAACATAAAATTGGATTTGAGGCGAGTTTATATTTATAAAATTAATATTCTCCTTCGGAATTATTTTCATAATACTTAAAAACATTGTAAGGAGAAAATATTCCCAAGTCGGTAATTATCGCGCTTACCAAATGCGGCGGAGTATAATCGAAAGCAGGATAAAATCCTTTCACTCCTTCTTTTGCCGTTTTTATTCCCATAGCTTCGGTTATCAGTTTTTCGTCTCTAAATTCAAATTCTATATCTTCAAATCCTCTATGACTTTTATCGGGCGCTCCCGTTACAAAATATGGAATTCCCAAATATTTTGAGACAATCGCTATTTGATAAGTTCCTATTTTATTTACAACCGCTCCGTTTAAACAAATCAAATCGGCTGCGGAAGTGAAAATATCGACTTTTTTTTCTTGCATTGTATAGGCTATCATATTGTCGGTTATGACTGTTACATCGGCGTTTTGTTCGTAGGCTACGGTTGCGGTTAATCTCGCTCCTTGAAAATACGGACGAGTTTCAGCGCAAATTATTTTTATATCTTTATTTTGTTTTTGAAATTCTCTAATCATAAAACCGACTATTGATTCTCCAAAACATTGAGTAAGAATAGTTCCTTTAGACGGAAACATTGAAACCAAATATTGAGCCATTTTTTTTATTTTTGCGTATCTTTTTGTGGAAAGTTCTATGGCTTTATTAAATATAGCTTCTATTACTTTATTTGAATCTTCGCTTTTATTTATAGATTCTATTCCCGCATTCAAGCAGTTTTTAGTTATAGCCATCATTCTTGCGCTTGTTGTCGGACGAGAATTTGCCAAAGTATCGCAGGCGTTTTTTAAGAATTTAATTTTTTCTTCGCCTTCCAAATTTTTAGCTTCGTATCCCGCCAAAACCATTCCCATTGCTACAGCCAAATAAGGTCCAGCGCTTTGAGTTACCATATCGGCTATCGCTTTAGAAACTTCTTTATGAGTTTTGCATTCCACAAAATTAATTTTATTAGGATAAACTCTTCTGTCTAATATTTTTACTATTCCGTCTTCATACCAAGCTATATTTTCAAATCGAAGCATATAAGCCAAATCTTTATCTATTCTTTCCATAATGTATCTCTAATATATCTTTATTAAATAATAAATAATTTGTTTTCTTTAATCAAAAATTTTAATTATTCAACTTCTATTTTATTTTTTAGTAATTTTTGAAGTCGTCCCGCCGTCAATCGTAAATGTTCCTTTATTTGCGCTAGTAAAAGTTAAAACGGATTCATCTGGGAGAGTATAATTTGTCGCGTTATTTCTTGTTATTGAGATTGAAGAAAATTTTTTATTATTCTCATCTTTAAATGAACCGTCAGAATTTATTGTAAATAAAATATTTCCATTTTCGTCATTATACCAATTTCCCGCATAATATGATAATGTTATTTCCATTGCCGTTTTATCCGAGCAGCTTATATAAAATAAAACCGAAGATAAAATAGCGATTAAGATTGTTAAGTTTTTTAGAGTTTTCATTTTATTAACCTCCGTAAAATTAAAAAATTAAAAATTAAATTGCCAAATCTACAAAATTTGTAAAATCTGCAACTTTTATTAATCTTTCTCTTTGCATTATACATTCCTTGCCGATTTTGAGCAAACTATATTCAATGTCCGCTCTCTTTTTTTCGTCCGAAACGGATTCTATTTCTTTTACTCTTGCGCAGCCCGTAGTTCTTCTTATTATTTCGAGTCCGCAAATTCCAAAAGAATATTTCAAAACATTATCAAGATAATATTTTATAAATTCTTCGTTTTTAGCGGATATATCTTTAATATCTTTACCACATTTATTTAAAAATTTCTTTTTGAATAAACTTAAAATTTCGTTTATCGCCTCATAAATGAAAGCCAAAAATTTTGCGCTATTTTTTCCAGTCATATTCAAATGATAAACATAAGAAAAAATAAGATTTGCAATTATAGTTCCCAAATCGTAGCCTATCGGTCCGTAGAATGCAAATTCGCAGTCCATAACTTTAATAAATTTATCGTTTACGAATATTGAACCTGTGTGCAAATCTCCATGTATCAAGGCTTGAGGATTATTCATAAATTCGTATTTTAATTTTGCAGCCTCGAATTGCAATTCTTTATTTTTATAAAATTGTTTTTCTACATATTTTTTCAAACAATCGGAAAAAACATTTTCTTTAAGCAAATTAAAAAAAGGTTCGGTAAATACCAATTCTTCGCTTATTTTACATAATTCTTTATTCGTATATTTTGCGACTTCATTTTTTTTGCCGAAAGCGTCCGTAAAAAAGTCCGCAGTCGATAAAGTAGTTTCCACGATAAAATCGGTTATCTGTTTTGAGAAATGCGGAATTATTTTTCCTTTAATTAAAGCGTCTCTCAATATAATGCAATCTTTCAAATCTTCCATCACAAATAATTTCATCGTTTCGTCAATATGATAAATTTTTGGAGCGAGTTTTTGGAATTTTTTTCCGTAATAAGTTAAAATTTCTGCTTCTCTTTTGTTTCTATTAATATCGAGAATTCTTCCCGAAGAGTTGCTTCTTGTATGCACTCCCGCCTGTTTTATTATTACGGATTTTTTGCTATTTTTTACTCTATAAACATAATTTAAATTTCCGTCTCCGATTTCACGGCATGTTATTTTATTTTTAGAATCAAAATATTTTAATTTTTCTTTTGAATATTCCAAAATGTCTTTTTCGTTCATTAAAAAATATTTATCAAATTTGCTCATAAAATAATCCAAATTTTTATCGATTTATTTTTTTATTTTAAACTTAAAATTTATTTAATAATATTAGCATAAAAA
>NZ_JBNMIZ010000244.1:0-3703 GCF_050873525.1 Brachyspira sp.
CTTTCAATATTTATAAAATCGGTTATTAATAAAAATTCGTTCAAAAACTATACATAAACTATAATCAAGTTGGTATAATTCTTGCTTAATATATTGTATAACAAATGATAATTTTAATTCATTGTTATAAAAATAAAATTAAAAAAATCAAAATTAAAAGGGGATTTAATTATGTCAAGAAGAATATTTTTACCAGCTTTAAATTCAATGTTGGACGATTTCAGATGTTTAGACAATAGCATGTTCTATAATAGGATGTCCGATTACAAAATTGAAGAGGACGAAAAAAACTACATTATAGAAATGGATATGCCTGGCGTGAAAAAAGAAGATTTGGAAGTAGGTATTAAAGAAAATATACTTTCAATATATGCCGAACGAAAGAAAGAAGACAAAACGGAAAATAAAGAATCCGTTGTGGTTTCAAAATATGAACAGAGTTTCAATATTAGCGCCAAAGGTATCGATGTCGACAATATTCAAGCCAATTTGGATAACGGCGTTCTCAAAATAACTCTTCCTAAAAAAGAAGAAGTGAAATTTGAGAAGAAAATAGAGATAGCTTAAAATAATAAAAGAATAAAAAGTCTAACTAAAATTTATAAGTTATTTACGCATGCGCGAAAGCGTATGCGTTTTTTATTGTTTTTCTTAAATTAATTAACGATTGATTTTTTATATAAATAGTATAGTATTTTTATTAAACTTTTAATTTAATTTTTTAAGGAGAAAATAAAAAATGAGAAGAATTATTTTTTGTTTATTAATTGCGGCTATTTTTATTTCATGTTCTGGAACTAACAAATCAAAAAGTTCAGTTGACGGATTATTTATAAATGTAGGACCAGAACCTCAAACGATTGACCCGATTTTGAATAAGGCTTCGGACGCGTCCGTATATATAATACATGCATTTGAAGGACTTGCGACTAAAAATAAAAACGGCGAGTTAGTCGGAGGAGCCGCAGAAAGCTGGGAAATTTTAGACAACGGACTTAAATTTATATTTCATTTAAGAACAAACGGGAAATGGGCGGACGGGAAACCTTTAACCGCTTCCGATTTTGTTTATTCTTGGAGAAGAGCGGTAAATCCAGAAACGGCAAGCGAATATAGTTATCAATTTGAACCAGTAAAAAACGCTATGGACATAAACGCTGGAAAATTGGATTTGGAATCTTTGGGAATAAGAGCGATAGACGATTACACTTTGGAAGTTTTATTAGAAAAACCTACCGCTTATTTTTTAGAACTTACCGCTTTTCCTACATTTTATCCAGTTAGAGAAGATATTATAGAAGAATACGGCAATAATTGGACTTTAAGCCCAGAAACCTATATTGGCAACGGTCCTTATGTTATGATAGAACGAAATATAGACAGCGATATAATAATAGCTAAAAATACAAATTATTGGGATTATTCAAATTTAATTCCAGAAAAAATAACTTTCGTTTTAATGGAAAACCCTACCGCATCGGTTGCGGGAATTAAAGAAGGTTCTTTGCATTTTTCCGATAGAGTGCCTTCTCAAGATATAGATTCTTTGAAAAGCGAAGGAATATTGCAATTTGTAAAAAGACTCGGAACTTATTATTATGCTCTAAATTTGACAAACGAAGTTTTAAGAAATCCTAAAGTAAGAAAAGCCTTATCATTGGCTATAGACAGAAATTATATAATAGAAAATATAGTTAAATCTGGAAATCCCGCTGGAGCTTTCGTGCCTTACGGAGCGCCCGATATAAATAACGGAGATTTTAGAGAAATCGGCGGAGATTATATAAGCGTCAAAAAAGAAGATTATTCTAATAATGTTGAAACGGCTAAAAGATTAATGCAGGAAGCTGGTTATCCAAACGGAAATAATTTTCCCGTTCTTCAATTTTTAGTCGATTCGAATAGAGAAATTCCTATATTCGAGGCAGTTCAGCAGATGTGGAAAGAACATTTGGGAATAGACACTTCGATTAGTCAGCAGGAATGGGCTGTATTTTTGCAAACTCTATATACGGATAAAAATTATACTATCGGAAGAAGCGGATGGACTGCCGATTATAACGACCCTATGACTTTTTTAGGAATGTTTTTAAGTTATAGCCCGCAAAATCATGCATTATTTACAAATAGAGAATACGATAATTTGCTTAAAGGAGCGATGGAAACTATAGACCAAAATGTTAGGATGGATTTGATGCATAAAGCCGAAACTATATTTATGGATAACGATGTAATAATACCTTTATATTATTACGCTACTCCCACTTTAATAAATCCGAAATTAAAAGGCGTTATATACGATAATTTGGCTAAACATAAATTCGGATACGCTTATATAGAAGAATAATTATTATAAAATATAAAAGCCGTTCTTTTTATGATTATTAATTAAAAAATAAAAATATTATAAAGAGAACGGTTTTAATTATTTTAAATTATCTTCTATTAAAAATATATTTATTTATATTATTAACATGCTCTTCGTAAGTTGTAGTAAAAACATGTTTGCCCGTTCCGTCTGCTACAAAAAATAAATAATCCGTCTTTGCAGGATTAAGCGCCGCTTCGATTGCTCTCACTCCGCTCGAACATATAGGAGCTGGAGGAAGTCCTTTTTTAAGATAAGTATTGTAAGGACTTTGCATCTCTCTAATCGCTTCCGCTATGTCTCTAGATTTTACAGTTTCTATCGCGTCTCCTTTCTGTAAAGTCATCGCGTAAATCGTAGTCGGGTCGGCTTGAAGTCTCATATCTATTGAAAGCCGATTATAATAAACGGAAGATATTATTTTCGGGTCGTCCAAAGCTCCCATTTCTTTTTCTATAATCGAAGCCATAGTTAAAACTTCATGCAAACTATAACCCAATTTTTTCGCTCTGTTTTCAAAATCGACTCTCGGAAATTTTTCAAATAAAGAATCTATCATTAAATTAAGCAAAACTTTCGGCGGATTTCCTTTTACTATATAATAAGTAGAAGGAAAAATATAACCTTCCACGCTTTCGGCGGGAATATTATATTTTTGCAATATTTCTTTATCATGGCATAATTTTAAGAATTCTTCTTTTGTAGTAAAATTTTCTTCTTCCAAATAATTTGCTATCTCGTAAATATTTTTTCCCTCTGTAATCGTTAGCTTGCTCATTACCTGTTTTCCGCTGTTTATATATTTCATTATGTCAATCATATTCATTGTTTTATTTAATTGATAATATCCGCTTAAAAGTTTTCTGTCGTATTTTAAATATTTGGAAATTAAAGAAAATAATTTTGCATTTCTGATTAATCCCTGCAATTCGAGTTTTCTTGCAATAGAATTAGCGCCTTCGCCCTGCTTGATTTCAAAATATACGACTTCATTATATTTGCTCATTGGACTTACGCTATATAAAGTAAATATTCCCGCAAAAATCACGGCTATTATTAATAGAGTTATTATAATTAGTAGTTTTTTCATGATAATTTTTTCTTTCTTGTTTATTTTAATTGATTAGAATATTATACAAAAATAAAATAAAATTGTCAAAATAAAATTCGTGGTGACACTATTTTTGAAATCGTCATTACGAGGGCAATGCCCGAAGTAATCTAATTAAAATAAAATTTTATTTTAAAATTTAGCTTTATTAATAGTGGATTGATTTGATTTGTGTGGATTGCCACGCCTTCGGCTCACAATGACAGAATTTTTTTCTTTTAAAC
>NZ_JBNMIZ010000245.1:0-3673 GCF_050873525.1 Brachyspira sp.
TAACTAAACAAGGAATTTTTATTTTCCTTGATAAGCTATCGAAAGTAAATTTGATTAAAGTTAAAAAAGATTTAAATAAATTTAAAAAATATTTTTGAAATAGAAATTTTAAATAATTATTGTCTAAAATATAATTTTTGCTTTGCTTTGCTTTGCTTTGCTTTGCTTTGCTTTGCTTTGCTTAACAAAGTTACAGTAGTTTCTTTCATAATTTACTAATCCTTTGCTATTTAGCTTTAATTTTAGGTAAAATATAACATGGATTGGAAAATATGTCAATACTCAAAACAAATTTTTTTTTTAAATTCGCTAAAAGCATGTAGTCGCCAGTATTCCATTTTATCTATGGATTGCTTGGCGTTTGGACACAGTCCGCTTCACTATGTGGGCTTTTAGCCTAGCGCCGACTTTGTCGCCACACCGCAATTTTTATTATCTATTAATAATAACAAACTTTATCACCAAAGGCACGCATAGCGAAATTAAGTCAATACTAAAATTTGTTATTTTTATAAAATTTATCGGCTTTTATATTTATAAGTTTAATTTTTCTAAAAATAAAATCAAGCGAAATCTTTCAAATGCCCTTTTGAAACTTTTTTGAAAGCTCGCAAATAATATTTAATATCGTCCAAATCTCTTATGGATAAAATTTTATGAGCCAAAAATCTCGGAGTAAAACTCAAATTATAAAGTTTCTGTATCCATTCTTTTATTTTCTGCTCGCCGACTTCCGTTTTCATTATCGCTTGACGCATATCGTAATCTTCCCAATTTTCCGTGAGAAGCAAATTATCCGCTTTGCATTGATTAAATAATTCGGTTCCGGGATATGGAATTATTATCGTAGCCTGCATAGTTTTCGCATAACCTTTAAGAAGAAGTTTTTTCGTAAGCTCGTAAGTTTTTTCAATATCTTCTTCCGTTTCCCAAGGATAGCCAAGCATAACCGTTATATGAGGAGAGAGTCCCGCATCAGCAGCGGCTTTGCAAGACGGCAATATTTCTTCGGCTTTGTTTCCTTTCTTTAATTTATCCAATGTATTTTGACTCGCCGATTCCAATCCGAATAATAAAAATCTAAATCCCGCTTTTTTCATTAATCTATATTCTTCTTCATTTACCGAACCGAAACGCATATTGCAATCCAAATTTACTTTTTTATTTAATTTTCTTTCTATCATAATATTGCAAAAATCGTTTAGCCATTTCTTTATTGGAAAACATCCCGTGTCGTCCATTATTTCTTTTATATTATATTTGTTATATAAAAACTCTATTTCGTCAACGACATTTTCCGCAGTCCGCGCTCTAAAATTTGTATATATTCCCGTCCAAGAACAGAAAGTGCAGCGATGATGCCAGCAGTCTCTTCCCGCCATTATATAAGTTCCCGGTATTCGTTTGAAATTTCCGTTATCGTAAGCGTATCTTTTCCACTCGGTTAAATCTCTATCGATAAAGGGCAAAGTTTTTAAATCATGTCTCAATTCGAACATTCCCGTATTTTTTATAATTCCGTTTTCTCTGTAATATATTCCTTTTTCCAATTCGCTTTTTCCGTTAAGATATTCTATTAAATTAAGCAAAAGAAAATCGTAATCTCCTCCGCATAATAAATAATCGACTTTGCAATTTTGCATCGTCTCTTCGGGCATTGCAGTAACATGGTCTCCACCTATAACTACTATAGTTTTAGGATATTTTTCTTTAAGAGTATTCGCTATTTTCCAAGCTTTATATATCACAGGAGTTTTAACTTCAAAAAATAATAAATCGGGAGTATTTTCATCCAAATATTGATACCATTGAGTAGAGTTCATATTTCTTGCAATCGCGTCAATGAAAGCGACTTCATAACCCGCGTTTTTTATCATTGTCGCAGCAGTTGCGGGAACTACGGGATAAATATAAGTCGGACTTTTGAACCATTGAAACTGTCTGTTTTGTGAAAGAAGCGCCACTCCCCTATCGCTTTCAAACGGAGGATAGCCTATATATATTTTATTTATTTTATTCATATTTTTACCCGCCTCTTGAAATTAATTTTAATAAATAGAATTTTATTGTTAAATATTTATTCGTATCAATTCTTTCAAGGATTTCAGTCATGATAAATCCCTTGTTTTAGAATAAAATTGATTAGATAATTTTTCAGTTTTGCAATGAAAAAACAGCCAAAAATTATAATAATGGCTTGTATTGTATTGTATTGTATTGTATTGTATTGTATTGTAGAATTTACATCCGCTCATTTTTCAAAATTCCTTTTTTTAGTTTTAATAATTCTATCAATTTATGGAAATTATATCATAATTTATAAAAAATATCAATAATTTAAAACAAAAAATTCTCAAACATTTAACTAACAGATATAAATACTTTTATTATTTAATATTCGCTCCGCTGTCTAATAAAAACGAGGCTATTTCAAAATGTTTATTCGCTAAAGCCTTCATTAAAGCTGTCCATCCGTTATCGTCTTCGGCGTTAATATTCGCTTCATTTTCCACTAAATATTGAACTAATTCCAAATCTCCGTTTCCAGATGCAATCATTAAAGCGGTTTCTCCATATTCCCCGTCAATATCCGCTCCGTTATCGGCTAAAAGTTTTACAGTTTCTAAATTCCCTTTATTTGAAGCTTCTTTTAATGCTGTATATCCGTTTTTATCGAAAGCGTTAATATTTTCCACTCTTCCCGCCAAATATCGAACCATTTCTAAATTGCAGTTTTCCGATGCAATCATTAAAGCTGTTATTCCGTCATTGTTTCCTATATCTACATTTGCATTATTTTCCGCTAAATATCGGACTAATTCCAAATTATTATTTTCTGTTGCAATCATTAAAATAGTATTTCCATTATTATCTTCAGAGTTAATGTCCGCTCCGTTTTCCACTAAATATTTTACCGTTTCTAAATTCCCATTTTTTGAAGCGATAGTTAAAGCCGAAAAACCTTCGTTATCTTTATCGTCAATATATGCTCCGTTTTCCGTCAAAAGTTTAACGATTTCTAAATTATTATTGCCAGAAGCTCCCATCAAAGCCGTCATTCCGTTTTCGTCTTTAATATTAATATCAGCTCCGTTGTCTATCAAATATTTAATTGTCTCTAAATTTCCTCCGCATGAAGCTCCCATTAAAGCTATAGAATTATCAAAATCGTTTTCAGAGTAATTAATAGCGCCGTTTTCTTCCAAATATTTAGCCGTTTCTATTTTTCCTTCGCTCAAAGCAAGCATTAAAGCCGTATAACCGCCAAAATCCGAAATATTAACATCCGCTCCGTTGTCAACCAAAATTTTAACGGTTTCCAAATCTCCTCTATATGAAGCCCACATTAAAATAGTAAAACCAAAGCTGTCTTTAGCATTAATATTAGCTCCATTTTCTACTAAAAGCTCAATAATATCAAAATTTGATTCTAAAGCGGAATATGTTAATGCATTTTCTCTATATTCGTTCGCTATAGTATCAATATTTGCTCCATTATCTATTAAAAGTTTAGCTGATTCATAATTTCCATTATATAAAGCGAAACTTAATGGCGTAATTTCATAATTATCATCTTTTATTGCCACTTGAATTTTACTGTCAATATCAATTTTTTCTTGTTGCAATATAGAATTTAATTCTTCAATATCATTATTTGCTATAGCTTCTATTA
>NZ_JBNMIZ010000246.1:0-3632 GCF_050873525.1 Brachyspira sp.
ATTATAGAATTGAAATATTTATTAATATTTATCATAAAATAATTAAAAAAGATTTTTAATTATTATCGTTTTTTTATTATTTATGATTATAAGATTTTATTGGCTCGAAAGTAAATCTATGTTTGTCGCTTGGACCGTATTTTTCTATCGCTTCAAGATGTTCTTTAGTTCCGTAGCCTTTATTTTTTGAGATTTTATATTTTTGATATTCTTCGGGCAAATTATTCATCATTTCGTCTCGGCTTACTTTCGCCAATATGCTCGCACAACCGATAGAATAGGATTTTGAGTCGCCTTTTATTATTGAAATTTGTTTTATATCAATATCAAGTTTCAAAGCATCTATAAAAAGTATATCGGGCTTGATTTTCAAATTTTCCACCGCTTTAATCATAGCTAATTTTGTGGCGTTTAAAATATTTATTTCATCTATTATTTTTTCGCTTACGGAATATATAGAATATACAATAGATTTTTCGATGATTTTTTTTGAAAGTTCTTTTCTTATTTTAGGCGATAGTTTTTTTGAATCTTCTATTCCTTCGATTATAATTTCGTTTTCATTATTATTAAAAGATAAAGATAAAGGCATTATTACGGCAGCGGCGGTAACGGGACCGAATAAACATCCTCGCCCGACTTCGTCTATTCCGCAAATATATTTATAACCAGATTTCAAATATTCTTTTTCGTATTTTAATTTGTCTATAATCATAATCAAGCATAATAAAAAATATCAAATAAAAAATATCGCTATTAGAACAGTCGCTATTATTCCGATTAATGAAAGCGAAACCACTAAAAAATCGTTTGAAATATCTTTTATATTTACATTTTCTTTAATATTTTTAGAATTATTTTTTTTCTTTGTTTTATTAAAATCGTTATAATTATTATCCAATATGATTTTAATTTTTTCGCCGAAATCTTTATTCTTTTTATCCTGCTCGTCTATTTTTTTAGCGACATATTCCATTAAAATTTCGTAAGTTTTATCGTATTTTCTGAATAAATTATTCGCGTTTCGCATCATTTCTTCATGGCTTTTATTTATGCTTTCTTTTAAGTCATTATTTTTTTGATTCTGTTCTTCAATTTTTTTGTCAATATTATTGTTATGTTCTTCCAATATTTCTTTTATTTCTTCGTTTATATTATTAGCCAATACCGACATGGATTTTCCTTAAAGTTTTTATGATTTATATTATAATGGTAAATAAAAAAATATCAAATATAATAATTTAAAAAATAACGGACAAATTTTTAATTTCAAATTTTTATTTTGTCATTACGAGGGCTAAAGCCCGAAGCAATCCAAAATAATAAAATTTATTTTTTGTGGATTACTTCAGTCGTTCGCTAAAAGCGGGCGGTAGCCAACTCCTTCGTAATGACGAATAATGCATTGTCATTGCGAGCTTTCGTAAGAAAGCGAAGCAATCTATAAAAATTTAGATTGCCTCACTCATTCACAATTACAAAATAAACTTAAACATTAACTACAGAATTTACTCTTTCATCGGTTATCGCTTTTGTAGGGCATTTCGCTATACTTTCGTCAGTGAGAGAATAATCTTCATAATTAACTATAGCAAGATAATTATCGATTTTCATTCCGCCTTCTTTTGTAGCTTTCACGCAAATGCTACATCCGATGCATGCTCTGTCGCAGGATTTTTTGGCTATAGGACCTTTATCTTTTGATTTGCAATAAACATGAAATTTTTGAGAAACGGGATGAATTTCTATGAGTTTTTGCGGGCAGGCTTTCACGCAGGCGTTACAAGAAACGCATTTATCTTCCACTATAATCGGTATTCCCGTCTCGCTTTTGATAATCGCTCCGAATTCGCAGGCTTTCATACAATCGTAAAAACCAACGCATCCGTAAGAACAGTCTCTATTTCCGCCCGACATAACGGCAGATACGCAAGTTTCCGCACCGTTATATATTTTATTCGTTTTAGCGATTCCTTTATGCCCATGACAGAAAATGTAGGCTCTCGTTCTTTCTTTTTGAGGAGGCGCTACTTTTCCCAAATAGTTTGCAACTTTTGAAGCCGTGTCAGCTCCTCCAACCGAACAACCGTCAACGGGAGCTTTTTCATCAACCAAAGCTTTTGCAAATTGAGTGCATCCGGGAAAACCGCATCCTCCGCAATTAGCCCCTGGCAAAATTTCTGTGAGTTCGGTTACTCTTTCGTCAACATCGACTCTAAACTTTTTTGAAGAGAATATTAATATAAGGGCGAGTATCAAAGTTATCAAAGCCGCCGATATAGAAGCAACCGCAATAGTAATAGTAGTAGCAGTAATCATAATCAAATATCCTTAATTTAAATTAAACCGTTTTTTATTTATCATAAATATTTTACTTAATGATTCCAGAGAATCCGTAAAATATTAAAGCCAGTATTCCCGCCGTAACAAAAGGCATAGCTGGACCTTTAAATGCTTCGGGTATATCCGCGGTCATTAGTCTCTCTCTTATGCTTGCCATTATAATGAGAGCCAATGTGAATCCGATTCCCGCGCCCAAAGCGAATACTATATTTTGTATAAAGTTATAATCATATAAAACTCCGAATACGGCTAAACCCAAAACGCAGCAGTTAGTAGTTATTAACGGAAGATAAATTCCCAAAGCCAAATATAAACTTTCGCTCGTTTTTCTAATTACTATTTCAACGAATTGAACCAAAGCCGCTATGACTATAATAAAAAGTATAGTTTGAAGAAATGCAATATTAAACGGAACTAAAATATATTTTTGAATCATCCAGCTAACCGCCGCCGTGAGAACCAAAACGAAAGTAACGGCAATTCCCATACTGATAGCCGAATCTAGTTTATTTGAAACTCCCAAAAACGGACAAATACCCAAAAATTTAGTCAATACAAAATTATTAACAAGCACTGTGGCAACGAATAAAACTATTAAATTTGTCATAATCAAACCTCCAATTTAAGCCTTTTGAGATTTTCTAGAGTCTATCGTTCTTTTTATGGCTATTAAAACCGCTAAAGTAAAGAAAGCTCCAGGCGCCATAATCATAACAACCCAAGGAGTAGTTATTTCGTTATAAGCGTTTAATAAAGATGGCAATGCGGATTCTATAAAACCTCTAACCGAACCGACTATATCAAAACCGAGCCAAGTTCCGTTTCCGAGTATTTCTCTAATCGAACTAAGCATTAATAAAGCCATAAAGAATCCGACTCCGTTTCCCAAAGCGTCCGCTATACTTGGAACTATTCCGTTTTTATTTGCAAACGCCTCTGCTCTTCCCAATATGATACAATTTACCGTTATCAAAGGAAGATAAGGACCCAAAGCCAGCGATAAAGTATAGAATTTCGCTTTCATTATAATTTCGGTTAATGTAACGAAAGCGGCTATAACTACAATGTATCCCATTATTCTAACTTCGTTTGCATAAGCTTTTTTCAAAATAGAAACCAAAGCCGAAGAACAAACTAAAACGAATATTGTGGCAGCTGACATTCCGATAGCGTTTTCCACGCTGCTCGTTACCGCCAAGCTGGGACACATACCAAGAATTTGCACGAAAGTAGGATTATTTTTCCATACTCCGTCTATAAATACTTCAGAATTTTTCATGATAATAAAC
>NZ_JBNMIZ010000247.1:0-3617 GCF_050873525.1 Brachyspira sp.
ACATAAATTTTAATTAAATAATAACAGAAATTTTATAAATATCAATATTTAATTATTAGTATTTTTATTTACGGATTCAAATTCAGCATTTTATTTCTAAATTTATCTCTCCACTTCCTAATCGGTATCCACCAAGCCAAATTATTAACCTTTTCCTCATTTATTATAAACAAAATTTTAACACCAATTAAATATATAAATTCAATTGATATTTTCTATTGATTTTTTGTATAAATGGCATGATAAATTTATTAATTTCATCATATGATAAAATCCCACTATTAATTGTATTCTCTAATACTTCGCAAATTAAATTAGATAAATAATTAATATTATTTGAGGAGTTTGCCATATTATCAAGGCTTGAATTTCTAATTTGTTTAGCTTCATTATCACATTCATTATCTTTAGAATTGTTTTTCTTAAATAAATAATTATAAAGTTTATCAAAGTAATACGAAATAAATTTTTGAGCGCTATCGCTAGTAATATTACAATTTTTATCTATTTCACTTTCTATACATTGTAAAATATTTATTATAAATCTTATAAAATCCTTTTTAATTGCTACGACATTGTCATCATATTCAAGCCCAAGTTGATATTCTGATATAGCTTTTCGCATAAATTGGTTAAATTGTAATTTATCTTGTGTAATTACTTTTATTATTTCATTAATATTATTATAAATATCATAAGACATAATATTATCCTTAAAATTAATTATTTCAAATATATTTATAACAATTATCAATAAAAAGTCAATCTTTATTAATAAAAAAAATAATTAAATTCAAAAATTAAAAAAATATTGCCTCGCACTCTTTTCTATATCCGCTGTTTAAATATTACTTCTAGTCTTTATAAGTATCTCATTAATAAGACTTGAACTTGTGCCTTTGGTATATGGAAAATAAACCACTCTAACATTGACTTCTTTAAATCTATTTTCCATACTTTTCCAAGAGTCCGTTTCATACCAATCGTCTCCAACAAAAAGAATATCAAATTTTATCTTTTCCCAAGTCTTGAATTTATCTATTTCATATTGCGGTATCGCCGAATCCACATACTTAATATTTCTCACTATTTCTATTCTCTCTTCAAAAGGTATAACGGCTTTTTTATTTTTATATTTTACAAGTTCGTCTACCGAAACTCCTACTATCAATTTGTCGCATAAACCTTTAGCATTCTTTAATAAATTCAAATGCCCTATATGAAATAAATCGTAAACTCCAGAAGTATATCCTAATATCATTATAATTTTCCTTCATCATGCAAATTTAAAAACCATTCCAAACAAAATATTAGCCATTTTTGGTCGCCCGTAAAATTATTAATATTTATATCTTTTCTAAATTCTTTTCTTTTCGGTCCTTCCCAATCTTTCAGCCAGTCGTTTACCGAACGAGGAAGAGGAATTTTTTCTGGGACTTCTATCTCGGGATATCTTTTCTTGAATAATTCTCTTATTAAATATTTAGACTGCCCGCTTCTTACTTTAGATAAATCCAATGGTTCAGTCATAAACATATACGAATAAGGGTCTATATATTCAATATCAGCGTATCCAAATGCATGCATATATGAAGTGGAAGATTCTATAGAAAATATTTCATCCATAAATTTTAAAAAATCTATTTTATTATCATTAATTCTATATCTTTCGTATATATCTGTCATAGAAACATATTCATTTAAGACTTCTTTAGGATTAACAAAAGTATATCTATCGACAAATTCATCAAATAGCCAATCTTTTGAAAGCAATTTATCCATACCGCCAAATACTAAATCGGCGCTTTCGCCAATAATTAATTTTTCTATTCCATTTTCTTTAGCTTTAATTGCAACTTTATATAATTGAGGTTCTATAGAATGCATTGGAACTCCGTCATATTTCATAAGTTTTGGAGTTAAATTCAAATAATCATTCCAAGTTATTTCTACAATTTCATGTTTTAAATCATATTTTTCGGCATATTTTTTAGCCCGATTGGTTTCGTCTATCGCGTTATCGGATACGCATTTTAAAGTATAGGCAACCGTTCCTTTCGGCATATATGAAGATAAAACTGCCGAGTCCATCCCGCCGCTCAATAAAATAGCCGTTTTATTCGGTATATATTCCTTTTCCAAAACTTCCTTTATAGCTCTTTCTATATCTAAATAATTTGAACATCCGTATTTTCTATTTTTAGGTTTATAGACTTTATGCCGCGTATTCTCAAAAAAATTTATCTTCTCGTCTTCTATAAATCTAAAAGTGAGATAAGAACTCATACAATAATTTTTATCTATCATAAAATACTCCTTTATTTATTTAAAAATATATTTCTTAAATATTCCGTTATAGTTTTTCCCGCCGAACCTATATTAATAAAACTGTCTTTTATCAAATTAATTCTTTTATCTTTCATATAGTCGTTTTCGTTTATAATCACTTCGTTAAAATATTTATTTATATCTTCTTCGTTATAACAAAGATAATAGCTGTTTACTATTGGCTTTGCAAAATCGTTAAATGTATTTTCAATTAAATTTTCTTTTTCTGGATTAATAAGATAAATGCATGGATTTTCGCTCGGCAAATATTCTGCTATAAAAGAACCGCTATCGGTAATTAAACAGCAACTTTTTCTAAATAAATCTATATATTCTCCGTCATAAATATATATTCCGTTGTCAGAATTATCCCATTCTTTTATATAATTCTCATAATATTCTATATCCATAATTTTAGACTCTATCATTCTGTGTCTTAAATCGGGATGCGGCTTAAAAACAAAATTTATATTAGGATTTTCTTTAAGTAAATTAAAAAAATATTTATGATAAAGGTGAAAAGTCGCTAAATTATTATCTACTCTTATACTCCAATGCGGAGCGTAAATAACTATTTTTTTACCATTGTCTATTTTCTTTGGTATAACGCAATTTTTTATATCTTTTTTATAATCGTCTAATTTTGAGTAGCCTGTCAAAACCGTATTAAATCCGTTATTAATGTTTATATGTTTCTTATAACAATAATAAGTTTCCGCAAATAATTTATAACATGTATTAAGATGTAAATTCTTATAATGATACTCATCGTTATTGACTACATTAATCGAATAATTTATAAAGATGGACAAACTATTGGATATGAATATATAGATAAAAAAATACAGCCTGTCCTTGAAAATATTGAAAATAACAAAATGAAAGATATATTATATCATGATTATCTGGAAGGAATTAAATATTTTACAGAATGTTATGCCAACTTATCAAATAAAAATTTTAAAATAGAATATAATATAAGATTATTTATTGAATATCAAAAATACTTAATAAATAATATTATCGATAAGAATATCGCTGATTTTTTTGGCTCTATTCCTTTTAAAATGCATGGGAAAGTTACCAATATTATAGAATATGCCCCGAAAATATCATTATTTGGTGCAATTAGCCACATATTTATCAGCAGCATGCCATATCATAATAATATTAATATGTCTCTTTCAAGAAGTGCTCAATATGTAAGAACTATTTATAAGTTTAAAACTAAATATAAGAGTATATGGAGATTTATATTTGATATTAGATTTAATAGAAAAGATAAATAT
>NZ_JBNMIZ010000248.1:0-3604 GCF_050873525.1 Brachyspira sp.
AGTATAGTATAGTATAGTATTTTGCATAAATTTTCTACTAATTTTTAATTTGAATTAATTATAACACTTCGTTAAAAAATGTCAATACTTAATTAAAATAAATTTAGTTGATAATTTTAATTTTTTAATATATTATTAATCGAAAATCAAAAATCTATTTAATAATTTAAGGAAAATATTATGCGTTTATCTAAACTCTTTATGCCGACTTTAAAAGAAGCGCCAAACGATGCCATAATAGCGTCAAATAAATTAATGATTAGAGCGGGACTTGCAAGAAAAATATCTAACGGTTTATATTCATATTTGCCTTTGGGAGTGAGAGTATTAAATAAAATCTCAAATATCATAAGAGAAGAGATGAACGCTATAGACTCGAACGAATGCATAATGCCTTTGCTCGTTTCAAAAACTTTGCTTACTCCTTCGGGAAGATGGGAAAGATTCAAAAAAGAATTATTCAGATTAAAAGACAGAAACGATATTGATATGGCAATGGGACCGACTCATGAAGAAGCCTTTACGATTACCGCTCAAAATGAAATTCAATCATATAAAGATTTGCCTTTAATTTTATATCAAATACATACAAAATTTAGAGATGAAATCAGACCGCGCTATGGAGTGATTCGCTCGAAAGAATTTATTATGAAGGACGCATATTCTTTCAATATGACAAAAGAATCGTTAGATAAAAGTTATAACGATATGAGCAAGGCTTATACGAAAATTTTTAAGAGGATGGGATTAAATACCGTGAGCGTGAAAGCGGACAGCGGAGCTATGGGCGGAGAAGGAAGCGAAGAATTTATGGTTTTAAGCGAAGTGGGAGAAGAGACGATAATATTCTGTTCAAAATGCGATTATCGGGCAAATGTCGAAAAAGCGGAAGTTAAAGCGGAAGAAATTGCAAAAAACTATAGCGATAAACCTTTGGAAGAAGTTTATACTCCAAATATAAAAACGATTAACGATTTGGAAAAATTTTTTAATACTTCTGCGAATAATTTTATCAAAACTATTTTATACAAAACGGAAGAAAACGAAATTATAGCGGTTATAATAAGAGGAGATTTGGAAATTAACGAAACTAAATTATCAAACGCTTTAAGCGGACTCGAAATAGAATTGGCGGACGAAGAAACGGTTAAAGAAATTACGGGAGCGAAAGTCGGATTTGCATCGCCGATAGGATTAAAAAAGAAAATAAAAATCTATGCGGATTATTCTATAAAATCGGTTTCGGACGCTATAGTCGGAGGAAATAAAGACGACACTCATATAAAAAATGTGAATATTGAAAGAGATATTAAAGTCGATATTTGGGGCGATTTCAGGGCGGCGAAAGAAGGCGATAAATGTCCTCAATGCGGAGAAAAATTATATCAAAAAAAAGGTTTGGAATTGGGACATATTTTCAAATTGGGCGACAAATATACTAAAGCGTTCGATTTTAAAGTATTGGATGAAAACAATAAAGAAGTTTTTCCAATAATGGGCTGTTATGGGATTGGATTAAATAGAACTTTGGCTTCGATTATAGAACAAAATTATGACGACAAAGGAATAATTTTTCCGATTACGGTAGCTCCTTACGAAGTTATAATAATCGCCGTTGATAAAGAAGGAGAGAATTCTTTTAATAAAGCGGTTGAAATTTATGATTCGCTAAACTCCGCTGGAATTGAAACTTTACTTGACGACAGAAATTTAAGGCTCGGCGTAAAATTAAACGACTGCGATTTAATAGGAATTCCAATGAGAATTATTGTAGGTAAAAAATCTTTAGAGAAAGGAATTGTTGAATTCAAATTAAGAAACTCTGCTCAAAGTGAAGAGATTAAAATTGAAGATATAGCGGAATTTGTTAAAAGTAAAAAAGAAGAATTATTTAACGAAATAAAAAAATAATTATTCCCGTTTGTAGAGATAGTTTTTATCTTCATGTGTCGGTAATGACGAATTTTTATCTGTCATTGCAAACTTTCTAAACCGTCATTGCGAACGGTAGTGAAGCAATCCACTTTTAATAGATTACTTCGGGCTAAAGCCCTCGTTCCCTAGGCTAAAGCCCACAGAGTGCGGGACGCCTTCGGCGAATGACAGCTAAAAAACATTGTCGTTGCTAACCTTTAAAATAGTCATTGCAGACTTTCTAAACCGTCATTGCGAACGGTAGTGAAGCAATCCAATCTGTATAAATTATTTAACAAATAACATAAAAAATAAAGGAGAAGACTTTTTAGCCTTCCCCCAATTTTAATATATTACTTACACACTCTCATTGTCTTAATTCTTATGTCCCGGCAAAAACAAGAATTCCTTATTACGCCAGCTATCCGAAAATAACGCGCTATGATTCAAATGTTTATCTATAAAATCGGGCTTTTGTCCCAAATATAAATTATGATTAGTCATATAGGGCATATTTTGTGGCGTGAAATAAATTCCCGGATGATTGGCATATTCTTTATAATAATTATATATTCCATGATAAGCGTAATAAGAATGAACGGACGCGGCGCCAGAATATCCATGATTCTCGTAATCATACATAACGAAAACTTCTATAAAACCCGGATTTATATATTGTCTTTCAAATAAATTATTTGCAAAAACAGGTCCATTATGGAAAGTTTCTACATTATGACGATAAGTTACGAAACCGAATACTCCTTTTCTAAATGGATTATCGCCGTCATATTTTTCCCTTGCCTGCTCGGTTGTCAAAGTATTAGCGTAAATGCCTCCAACCGTATAGACGCCTCTTTTCGACCAGCTAATATTTACTATAGCCTTACGATTATCGTTAATTCCGAACCTCGTCTTATGTCCCATTTCTATATTAATATCTCTATACTCGATTATAACCGCTCCAATAAATTTTTTGATGATTTGGTTGTCTTCTTTATAAACCATATCGCCGTTTTCATTGAAGTAATAATAATCCTGCGCGCTATATTCTCCATGCGTATGTCTATTTTGAAAATTATCAATACCTCTATTATTCGCTTCATTTTTAATGGCAAAAACTTTTCCATCGTTTGCCGCTTTTCTGTTGATTTGCTCTAACCATAATTGTTTTAATTTGTTTGTGTCTTTATAGCTTACATTGGTAAAACCTTCTCCTCCCACTGCAAAAGGAGCGCGAACTTTGTAATAATTGTTCGGATTGTCGTCTTGGAAAGGCTGATTATCGTCTGTTGTCGAATTTGTATTATCGTCTGGCGAAGTTGGTTTATCATTTGTCAAAGTCGGTTTACCGTCTGGTAAATTTGGCAAATTTGTGTTACCGCCTCCGCTACTTGTATTGTCTCCGCCGCTCACATTTCCGCTCGAATAACTTCCCGTAATTTCGTCTGCTCCTCCAATGCAGGAAACAAATCCCGCAACCAAAATAATTGCTACCATTAAAAATGCGATAGTCTTAAATGTTCGCTTTAACATATAAAGCCTCCTTCAAATAAATTTTTTATTTATAAGGATTTCGTTTTTTTAATTAATTAATTTTAATCAATTTAGAATTTCCTCAAATCAATTAATCGTCAAAACTTTATCCTTAACGATAATAGTATAATAAATTTATTAAGTAAAGTCAAGTAGA
>NZ_JBNMIZ010000249.1:0-3480 GCF_050873525.1 Brachyspira sp.
AATATATACTGACTATAAATCAATACTTTAAATAATTTATTATATTGTTTTTTTGTAAATTTAATTTAAAATACAAAAATTAAGGAAATTATTATGACAAATATATTAGTTATCGGACTCGGATTAATCGGCGGTTCTCTCGTTAAATCTTTAAAGAGTAAAAATAAAAATTCTAAAAAAAATGATTATAGAATTTGGGCGATAGATAAAAATAAAAAAAATATAGAATCGGCTTTGAAAGATAAATATATTGAAAAAGGTTTTTATAATTATTCGAATATAAAAGTCGCTTTCGATTTTGCGGACATTATTATAATTTGCACGTTTCCTTCGGTAGCTTTGAATATTATAAAAAAATATAAAGATTTAATAGACGATAAAAAAATATTATCCGATTTCTGCGGAGTGAAAAAAGATATTTTCGATTCCGTTTCAAATAAAAAATATGTCGGACTTCATATTATGGCGGGAAAAGAAAAAGGCGGTTATATCAATTCTTCCGAAAGTTTATTCAAAAATTCAAACGCTATAATTTTGTCGAACGATAAAGCTAAAAAAGAAGATATAAAAAAAATAGAAAAATTATCGAAAGACATAGGCTGCGAAAAAATCATTTTCTCTACGGCGGAAAAACATGATTATATGATAGCTTTCACAAGTCAGCTTATGCATATTATCGCATGTTCGATAGTAAATCATAATCAGTTTTTAGAATCGTTGGGCTATGAGGGAAACAGTTTGAGCGACCATACGAGAGTCGGAACTATAGACGCAAATATGTGGAGCGAATTATTTTTATATAATTCAAAATATTTATCCGACTCGCTTTCGGAATATATAAACCGTTTGGAAGATTTTAAAAAGGCTTTGGATAAAAAAGATATTGACGAATTAAAAAAATTAATGATTAATTCAAATAAAATAAAATCAAAATGGCTTAAAATAAAACGGCGATAAAATATGATTATAGATATTCTAACATTATTTCCAACATTTTACGAAAGTCCGATTTCAGTCGGAATTATAAATAACGCGATAAAAAATAAAAAAATAAATTTGAATATAGTCAATATGCGAAATTTCGGGGAAGGAAATTATAAAAGATGCGATGATTATCCTTACGGCGGCGGACCGGGAATGATTTTGACTTACGATATATTTAAAAAATATTTTGAAAATAATAATAAAGGCTATACGATAATTTTTTCTCCTTCGGGCAAAACTCTTAAACAAAAAAAAATAAAAGAACTTTCGCAAAAAGAACATATAACGATGATACTCGGACATTATGAGGGAATAGATTATAGAGTTGAAAAAAAATTCGCTGACGAAAGCATAAGCATTGGAGATTATGTTTTAAGCGGAGGCGAGATTCCAGCGCTTTTGCTTATAGACGCAATTTCAAGATATAAAGATATTTTGAATAATAAAGATTCGGTTTATAGCGACACTTTTGAAAAAAATTCTTTCGGACTTTTGGAATACGAACAATATACTCGCCCCGAAAAAATTGACGATATGGAAGTTCCGAATATTTTGATTTCGGGCAATCATAAAAATATTGAAGAATATAGAAGAGCCGCGAGTTTAATAAAAACTTTTAAAAACAGAGCGGATATGTTTTCGGAAATTAAACTTTCAAAAAAAGATTTAAATATTATTTTTGATTATCTTATAAATAACAAAGACGATGCATAATTACATCGCCTTTAAGTTTATTCCTGCATTAAACATTTTATTTTTCAATATATGCATAATTAAATCTATATCTTCCCAAAGGATTAAATATTGCGCCTTTCAATTTTGGGCTTATCATAAAAGGGTCCATTCTATAAATAATCGGTATCACGGGCATATAATCGAATAATATATCTTCCGCTTTATGCAAGGCTTCCATTCTATCTTTTTCATTTTGAGTTTTTGCTGCAAACTCCAATAAATTATTAAACTCTTCGCTTTCAAATCCCGTGTGATTTACAGCGCTTGATTTTGAAAAGAAATTAAGCATAGCCATAGGGTCGCTGAAATCGGCAGTCCATCCCGTTCTTGCCAAATCGTAATCTTTTTGAATCATAGCCTGATAAGTCGCGTTATATTCTTCCGATTTAATCAATATATCTATTCCCAAATTATTTTTATACATTTCCTGTATAGCTTCGCAAATAACGGTAAAATATCCCGGCGTGCTTCTCACTTCCAAAACTGGAAAACCTTCTCCGTTTGGATAGCCCGCTTCCGCAAATAATCTTTTCGCTTCTTCGACATTTTTTTGATAATTATCAATATCGATATAATTACCGCCGTTTTCTCTAAAATCTTTTCCGTCATAGTCTTTCATTCCCGTTGCAACGAAAGCTCCAGCTGGTATTTGATTCATTTTTATAACATTCGATATTATATAATTTCTATCGAAAGCGAGAGACAAAGCCCTTCTTATATTTTTATTTGTCAAAACTCCTTTTTTGGAATTAATTTCTAAAAAATATATTCCGTAAGCTGGTTCTTGCAAAATATAATTTTCTTTTATTAAAGAAGGTATTTCTCCCATCGGCGCTTCTATAACCGAAAATTGTAAAGAACCGTTTTTCATCGCGGCAAGCGCAGTGTTGGAATCGTCCATTATAAGAACGGTTATTTTTTTTGCTATAATTTCGTCTTTAGCATAATAATTTGGATTAACTTCCATAACTATTTTTTCATCGGTTTTTCTTTCTGTCATAATATAAGGTCCGTTTACTATATAGGTTTCTGGTTTTCTGCTCCATTCGTCTCCGAACGCTTCCACTATATCTTTTCGCACGGGAAAATAAGGACTGCTAACGGATATATATTCCAAAAAATAAGGGGCGGGATTTTCCAAAATAATTTCCAAAGTATAATCGTCCAAAGCTTTAACTTGCAAATCGTCAACTTCCGCATTTCCGCTTATTACCAAACTTGCATTTTTTATAACATTAAGCATGTGAGAATAAGTAGCCGCGGTTTTAGGATTAGCCGCTCTCTTTATTGCGTATTCAAAGTCTGACGCCGTGACTGATTTTCCATCGCTCCATTTCGCGTTCGTTCTTAAATGAAAAGTATATTTGAGTCCGTCCGCAGATATATCCCAACTTTTCGCCATTCCCGCTACCACATTATCGGCGCTGTCTTTTTTAGTCAAACCTTCAAAAAAATGAATCATATAAACCGAGCCAAAACTTAAAGAATTCAAAGTCGGGTCCAATGTTCTCGGTTCGCCTCCCAAAGTTATCGCTATCTCTCCATCGGCAAAAGAATTTAAATTTTTTGCTTCTTGATTATTAGCACAGGAAACGAAAACTAATAAAAATAAAGCAGTTAATAAAATAATTAAATTTTTCATTTTTAATATCCTCTTTTAAAATTTTTAATTTTTTATTTAAATTTAATCGGCAGTAATTTTATTTTAAATTTTTATAATGTCAATATTTTTTTAATCCTATTATTAAGAATATTTTATAT
>NZ_JBNMIZ010000250.1:0-3462 GCF_050873525.1 Brachyspira sp.
GATTATTAGGGAGTATAAAGTTAGTTTATAAAATTTCATGTTTTTCCTTTTAATCTTTTCTTACTTTTTTAAAGTAAGTCAAAAGTTCCGTTCTTTTTTCTATCGAGAAAAAAGAACCACGCTAAAGCGGGCAGACGCCAAAAAGCGACTTCTTTTTGTCAAAAAGAAGCAAAAACAACTCCGTCTAGACTTCGTAATCCGTTAGTAGAAACATTTTCGCTAATTCGGACAGTCCCGTCATTGCGAGGCTATTTATAGCCGAAGCAATCTATTTAGTGTGGATTGCTTCACTTCGTTCGCAATGACAATCTTTTTTTCACCGTCATTACGAGCGGTAGCGAAGTAATCCAAAATTAAGAAGTTCTATTTTTAAAATTTAGTTTTATTAATAGTGGATTGCTTCGGGCTAAAGCCCTCGCAATGACAAATTTACAATTCGTTAACATTCTTAATAACAAGGTGGCTTCAGCCCCTTGTGTGCTTTTTCATGAGATGTTAACACAAGGGGTTGAAACCCGTTGTTGTTAGAAAAAGCACTATTCTAATAGTGGATTGCTTCGGACTTTATCAAGTCCTCGCAATGACGATAAATTATTTTTTTCTTTTATTACTCCTTTTTTAAGTTGTTGTTTTTGGGAATTTTTCATAAGTTCCCAGATTTTTTTCATCCAATTTTTTATTTGCAATTAAATCTTCTAATTGCCGTTTTTTATCGTCCGAAAGTCCAGATTTAAGTCCTTCGATATTTTTATTATCTTTAAAGCCTTCCGTAGTCGTTAGAGCGCCGATTATACCGCCAGAATTTTCCATTCCGATTATGTCGATTATTTCTTCCAAAGTTTCTTTTTCGGCTTCTCCCATTGTAACCGTGTGAGCCGATTCGCCTGCGGGGACTACAACCATATAACCGCCCTTGCCGTCAGAATAAATACCGCCAAGCCCAGAAATAGTTTTTTCAAAAGTATAATTCGTTCCGTTGGCTGTTATAGTTTTTCCATCGCTCGAAACGGTAAAATCAGTTCCCAGAGTTTTTAATTTATTAAGAAAAAAGTTGTCATCGGGGTGGGTGATTTTGAGGGTGGATTTTTCGCATGCGACAAGGAAAATCGCCAAGAGGGGAAGTATAATTAAATTTTTCATTTCAAATCCTCGCTTTTACTTTTAATAAAAGTATCAAAAATTATTCGTTCTTTTTTGATAGCAAAAAAGAACCAAAAAACTACCACTTTTTTTGTAAAAAAAGTGGACAAAAAAACATCTTCACTAGTATTTGATAGTCCAACTTCTTACGGGATATATTCCTTTTTTTAAATTCTCCTCTCTTTTATTGACGGGAGTTTTACTCCCTTGTTTCTGAATATTTAGCCTTCCTAATATTCATTGTTTTTTATCGTTGTCATTACGAAGGAGTGAAACGACTGAAGTAATCCAAAATTAAGAAATTCTATTTTCAAAATTTAACTTTATTAATAGTGGATTGCTTCGGGGCTATCGCCCCTCGCAATGACGGTTTTTTACCGCTCGCCTTACTAGGCTATTACAAATTTAATACAACCCCATGCATCTCTACATGGGGCTTAAATCAAAATCTTATTAATCTTTACCAATATAATTTTTATGGTAAATCTATGTCTACTATTCTTAAACTAACTTATTAATTATTAATCAACCCACTCTCCTTTAGTTGCATCCAATTCGAGTATAAAACTTTGTGGAATATCAATTTCATATTCAGGCTTTGGAGTAAGCAAAATAGTAAAAGTAGCGCTTTGTGTTCCTTTTCCATTATAACCATCTTTAAATTTTATGCCGTCTTGTTCAAAATATTTTTGTAGTGTAGTATTAGCATGCAGTTGATTTAAAATCAATTCTTTAACAGTTCCAGCGCTTGCTTTATCTTTATCACTATGAGTATTTGAATTATTTTTAATAGAAATTTTTGTTGTATCTGAACTACTTGTAGAAGATAATTCACCTGTAAAAATATATTTGCCAGAACTAAATTGTGCGTTTATTGCTTTCCTTATATTATCTCCTAAAGTTTGTTTATCAAGATTTTCAGCTTTCGTCACTTCAATATCGAAAGTATCGCTATCTTTAGAAAGAGTATCTTTATCTCCAAATTCTGAATTCTTTTTATAATTGATGGTTAGCTTCGCACTCTTTTTGGCAGTAATATCGCCAAGCTTTTCTCCCTTTACTTTTAAATTTCCATCCTTTACCTCGAAAGTATCGGAAACTAAATCTCCACTAACCTCCCAAGTATAATCCGCATTAGTAACTGTTATACCTATTGGATAGCTCGTATCAGTTGCTTTAGAGTTTACAACCATTAAAGTTCTTGATAACTTTGTGCCTGGAGTATATACCTTACCTCCTTGCCCATTGTCTATTCCGCCCGTAAGCGTATTACCATCTTTTTTGTCATCGTCTCCCCATTTTGGTCCCGTTGATTCATTCCTACAAGAGCAACTATAAGAAAAAGTAAGTCCGAGTAAACATAAGATTATTAATAAAAATTTTGATTTGTGAGTAAAAAATCGTTTAAATAAGTTTGACATAATCAAACCCTCCTATATTAAATATTTTTTTATAAATAACAGAGAAAAATCTCTGAAACTTATCAAATTGAAAGTAAACCAGCGCGTCATTGCGAGCCGACTTGTCGGCGTGGCAATCAAAATAAAGTGGATTACTTCGGCTATAAATAGCCTCGTAATGACTAAAAAATGCATCGTCATTGCGAACGGTAGTGAAGCAATCCAAAATAATAAAATTCCTTTTCGCTGGATTACTTCGGGCGTTGCCCTCGTAATGACAGCTAATATTTCCAAATAGTTTTTGAATGAAAAAAATTTTTTTAAGGTGTTGACAAAAATCGCATTTAATGATATAATTAAAAAGTGATATTTGTATATTTGTATATTTGTATATTTGTATATTTGTATATTTGTATATTTGTATATTTGTATATTTGTATATTTGTATAATAGAACCATTCTGAAACCGCCCTAATTATCAAACCAAATATAAAGCTATTCTTAATACAAATCTTTTTCATTTTCTCTTTTTCCTCGTCATTGCGAGCGTGAGCGTGGCAATCCAAACATGATAACAACGGGCTTTAGCCCATTGCATGCTTTTCTCTGTATCGTTAACACAAGGGGCTGAAGCCGCCTTGTTATTAAGAAAAGCATCATTTCCAATCTGGATTACTTCGCCTCTCGGCTCGTTCCCAAAGGGACGCCTACGGCGAATGACACTATTTATTTTTTCTTTTTCAATCATAAAAACTGCTTCGTCTAAACTCCGCTGTTTTTATTTTCTTTATCTATCAATATAATAACAAACTTTTTAAATTTGTCAATAACTTTTTTAAAATATCGACTTATAAATTCATAAAGTTTAATTATAAGATTAACTAATATTTAATTAATCAATCTATAAATATAATAACAAATA
>NZ_JBNMIZ010000251.1:0-3442 GCF_050873525.1 Brachyspira sp.
ATATTGTATATAATATCACTAATAAAATTATAATCAATAATACAAAAATTATTAAAGAATAGTTTTTAATTTAAATAAAATAATAAAAAAATTGAAATGATTTATATTTTATTCTTCCAACGAGATTAAAGTTTATCAGTATTTATTTTATTGCATTTACACCAAAAAATCTTTCAATCAAAAAGTAAATATTGATTAAAAAATTTAAAATGTAATTTTTATTCTTTATATCTCATACTCTCTAAAATCGCTTACGCTTTCAATGTCTTTTTTCTCATAATCTTTAAGAGGAATTTTATTTCTTATAGCGGCATAAACCGTTGGAACGATTATAAGAGTAAAAGCCGTTGAAACTATAAGTCCGCCGAGTATTGATAATGATAAAGGCTGATACATTTCGTTTCCGCTTCCGCTCGCCAAAGCCATAGGTAAAAGTCCCAAAATCGTTGTTAATGTCGTCATAAGAACGGGGCGAAGTCTTCTTGCTCCAGATTCCAAAGCCGCTTCGTCTCCGCTAATTTTTTTCTCTGCCATAAGTCTATTCATATAATCGATTAAAACTATTCCGTTATTTACCACAATTCCGATTAAAACTATAAAACCTATCGCGCTGTAAACATTTAAAGTCTGCCTTCCTAAAAATAAAGCGATTAAAGAACCCGCAAATCCGAATGGAACGGCGAACGCTATTACGAAAGGCGCTATAAAAGATTCGAATTGACTTGCCATTATGGAATAAACCAAAACCAAAGCGAGAATCAAAGCCTGCAAAAGCTGTCCGAAAGCTTCGTTCATATCTTCAAAATCTCCGCTGTAATTTACGCTAAATCCCGATGGAATAAACACTTCGTTTTTTATTTTATTTTGAATATCGAATATTATTTCGTTTAAAGCTCTGCCGTATCCCGATGCCGTTATAGTCGTTATTCTTGCGCTGTCTTTTCTTTCAATTTCAGTCGGTCCGTAGCTTCTTTCAACAGTCGCTATAGAAGAAATCGGAGTCATTCCGCTTGCAGTTGGAATCATTAATCTATTTATATCGTCAATATTTAATCTGTCTGGCTCTCCAAGCTGCACTTTAACATCTATATCGGTAACATCCGAACCAGATGGCGTCATAGTGGTTGCCGTAGTTCCCGCAAAACTCGTCTTCACGATATTTGCTATAGTGTTTACATTTATCCCCATTTTAGCCGCTATCTCTCTATTGACATAAATTTTTAATTCGGGATTTGAATCGTCTCGGCTTAATCTCGGCTCTCTTATTCCGTTTACCTCCGAAATCGCGTTTATTATATTATTCGCTATTTCAGTTGATTTATCCAAATCGTCTCCAATAAGTTCTATCTTTATCGACTGCCCGCTATTATTATTTCCGCCGCCTCCGATTACCGTTGTCGAAACCGCCGATATATTTATTTGAGCGGGATATGAAGATAAAACATTTCTTGCAATTTCCATATATTCGTCCAACGATTTTTTTCTGCCTTCGCTTTTTTCTCTTAATTGAACTCTTATTTCCGCGGAGTTTTCATCCGAACCAGATTCCACTCTCGATTGCATTCTATTAAAATCTTCTCCCATTGCAATTTCAATATCTTTTTCCATTCTGGTTACGAATGTTTGAGTTTGAGCGGATTTTGTCCCAACGGGCATCGTTATATCTAATTTAAATTGTCCTTCGTCCGTAGTTGGAAATCCTTCCTTGCCGATAAAAATGAGTCCTAATATTATTACGATAAAAGCCGCCGATAAAGATGGAATAAAAACTTTCAATTTATTTTTTATAGAATAATTTAAAATTTTTGTATAAATATTTTTTATTTTATCATGAAACTTTTCGTTAAAAAATTTTTCTATCGGAATCAAAGATTCTATTTTTTTATTTGTAATTAATCTTGCGCCAAGCATTGGAACTATAGTCAAAGCGACAAATAACGAACCAATCATAGAAACCGTAACCGTTATGCATAAATCTTTAAATAACTGTCCTGTCTGTCCTTCGACAAATAAGAAAGGCAAAAATACGGCAATAGTCGTTAGAGTCGATGCCGTTATTGCAAGCGCAACCGAAGAAGTTCCGTTTATCGCGCTCGAATATTTTCCATAGCCTTCGTTTCGATAATAAAATATATTTTCCAAAACCACAATAGAATTATCAACCATCATTCCTATTCCCAAAACCAAACCCGACAAAGAAATTATATTTAAAGTTATTCCCATAAAATACATTAAAGTAAAAGTGATTATTATCGACATAGGAATCGAAATCGCTATAACGGAAACGGTTTTAATATTCCATAAATAAATCATAAGAACTATTATTGCAAAAAGTCCGCCTTGCCAAGCCGCGTCCAAAACTCCTCGTATCGATTCATTAACCGTATCGGCGCTGTTGAATAATATTTGATATTCAACTCCTTCGGGTAAAATAGAAGTCAAACCATCGAGCTGATTTTGAACCGCCTTTGCCACATTAACGGCGTTTCCTCCCGATTCTTTATTTACTGAAACGGAAACGGAAGGCGAACCGTTTATTTTTACAATTTGCGTATCGTCCGAATAGCCTTGATAAACTCTGCCGATTTCTCTTAATTTGATTGGAATGTCGTTTGTTTTTAGCGCGACAACCGTATTTTCAATATCTTCTTCGTCCGTGAATTCTCCCATCGTTCTTAAAGTATATTTATAAACTCCTTCATAAGTTTCGCCGCCAGAAAGATTTTGATTTTCCGAAGAAAGCAATGAGACTATATCGTTAATATTGAGTCCGTAAGCATGAAGTCTATTCAAAACTATATCGACTTTCATTTCGGTTTTTAGTCCTCCTCTTATTTCCGCTCTCGCCACGCCCGAAGCCTGCTCTATTTTATTTAATATTTGATTGTCAACCAGATTATATAAAGCGCCCAAATTATCCGTTCCGAAAAAAGCTATTTCCATCATAGGCATTGTATCGGTTGAAAATTTTAAAACAGTCGGACTTTCGGCATCGTCAGGAAGAGAATTTTTAGCCGAATCTATCGCCTCTCTAATATCCGCCGTAGCGTTTGCCAAATCCGTTTTCCAATTAAATTCCACAAATACGGTTGACTCTCCTTCTTTCGATGTCGAAGTTATATTTTTGATTCCGCTTACGGTGGCAACGGCGTTTTCTATTATTCTTGTAACCGATTTTTCTACTTCTTCTGGTCCCGCATTTTCGTATGTCGTTCTAACCGTTATATATGGAAGTTCCATGTCGGGCAAAAAATCAACGGACAATTTTGTCAAACTCACAAATCCTAAAATCAAAACTGCAATCATACCCATAAAAACGGAAACGGGTCTTTTTACTACCAATTCTAAAAATCCTTTCATTAAAAATATTCCTCTTCAAATTAATTATTTTATAAAAAATGTTTGATATATTAGACGAATAGAAAAAGAAAAAGTTTTAAAA
>NZ_JBNMIZ010000252.1:0-3440 GCF_050873525.1 Brachyspira sp.
TCTAAAAACGGAGAAAATGTTTTCGTGTTTATATTTGACATGGCAGTTTCTTCTTATTGGCATGATGCCTTTGAAAGATTTCCAGATTTTAAAAAATTATTATCTGGTTTTATTTATTATCCTAATACGGTTTCTTTTAGCGAGCATACAACTTCAATAGCTCCTCTTCATGGCGGATACGATTATTTGCCTTATGAAATGAGCATTGATGGAAATTACAATATTACTAATTTTCACAATGAGGCGTTGCTTACAATACCTTTATCTTTACAAAAATACGGGTATAATTCATCTATATTAGACCCCGCCTATTTAAATTTTAGCGCATATTCCGATTTTGATATATTTAAAAAATATACTAATTTGAATGCATACGGCAGAAGTTTTATTTATCAAGAAAGCATTAATCAATATTTTGGAGATAATATAAAGTTTGATTTAAACGATTTAAAATTATTGGGACAAAATAAATTATCCGTAAGATTTTCGATATTTAGGATGTTGCCTATTAATTTACGGCATAGTTTTTATAATAATGGAGAATGGTTTTATATATCTTCATTCGATGTAAATGATGGAATTGATTGGTATGCTTTACTTAATTATACAACAAATATAATATCTATAAATAGTAATGGCAATTATTATAATATACTGCATAATGAAATAACCCATTACGCTAATTTCTTTAGTGACGACTATTTACCGCATAGCGCTTCAAGTATAAAAGTATCTAAAGAGGATATGGATATTTACGGGAGCGAACATAACGCTAAATATTTTTATGTTTCTATGTCGGCATTGAATTCGTTTAATAATATTTTAAATTTTCTAAAATATAACAATATATACGATAACACAAAAATAATATTAGTTTCAGACCATGCCACGCCCGTTGATTCAAGTTTATTTACAAATAAAAATTTAGATTTTGCTCGCGGAGTTAATGCGCTTCTAATGTATAAAGACTTTAATGCAAAAGGCGAATTAAAAATCGATAGTAATTTTATGACTATAGCTGATGTTCCCTTTTTAGCTACAAAACATATACCAAATATAAAAAATCCGTTTAATAATAAATTAATAACAAACGATTATAAAACAAACGGAGCAAATATTATTTTATTTAATTCTTGGCTTATTCAAAATCAAAAACATAATAGATATAATTTTGATATTTTATATAATGTTAAAGAAAATATTTTTGATATAAATAACTGGAAAAAATTTGTAGTCGATTGGAAGACTAAAGAGAGTAAAGAAATTGAACTTAAATAATAAATAAAAATAATTTGATTTTTTATGATTTTAATATAAACTTAAATTGATTTGTTTGATAAATTTTTTAAGAAAATTTTAAGGAGTCGAAATGATTTTATCCGTTATAATTTTATTTGTAATAATTCAAAATAGTTTATTCTGCTATATTGACCCGGGCACGGGAAGTTTGCTTTTTTCGGCATTATTCGGAATAATCGGAACGCTATTCTTTTTGTCGAAAGCTTTGATAATAAAATTAAAAACTTTTTCTTTTAGCAAAAATAAATCCGCGGAATCTGTGCCTTCGTCAAAATCTAAAATAATAATTTACGGAGAAGACAAAAGATATTATAATGTGTTTAAACCAATCATTGAAGAACTAATTAATTTGGAAATTCCGATTATTTATTACAGTTCGAGCGAAGACGACCCGATTTTTGAAATAAAAAACGATTTGCTTTATAGCGAATTTATCGGAACGGGAAATAAAGCTTACGCAAAATTGAATTTTATAGAAACAGATATTTGTTTAATGACGACTCCGAATTTGGATGTCTTTCAGCTCAAACGCTCGAAAGGAGTAAAGAAATATGTTCATATAACGCATTCATCCGCCGAAACTTCAACATATTGTTTATATTCTTTAGATTTTTTTGACGCGGTATTTTTGAACGGAGAGCATCAGATAAGAGATATTAGAGAATTGGAGAGAAAGCGAAATACTGTAGTTAAAGATTTGTATGTAGTAGGCAATCCTTATTTGGACGAACTTGCAAAGAGAAAAGAAATTGAAGAAATTAAAAATAAATTTAGAAAGAATAACGATAAAAGAACGGTTTTAATCGCTCCTTCTTGGGGAATGAATTGTTTATTTAGAAGATTTGGAGAAAAATTGATAGACAATATAGTAGACTTAAATTATAATATTATTATAAGACCTCATCCACAGTCTTTAATATCCGATAAAGAAATTATTGAAAAATTTGAAAAAAGATATAAAGATAAAAACAATGTTAAATGGGATTTTAATAGCGTTAATATTTCTTCTCTTTCCCGAGCCGATATAATGATTTCTGATTTTTCGGGCGTTATATTCGATTACGCTTTTATTTTTGGTAAACCTGTAATAATACCGAGTTTTACTTTCGATAAAAGAGGAACTGACGCTATAGAAATTGACGAAGAAGTTTGGACTTTTGAGACTTTGCCTAAAATAAGTTTTAAATTAGACGAAAATAATTTTTCAAATATTGCGAATATAATAGAAGATTCTATAAATAACGAAATATTAAAAAATAATATTTTAAAAGCAAAAGAAGAAGCGTATATGTATGAAGGGCAAGCTTCAAAAAGAGCCGCTTTAGTTTTAAAAAATATGTTAAACGAATTTTAGTGTTGATAAAAATTATAATAAAAAATAATTTGTTAATTTTATAATTTCAATATATAATAACTTTATATTAAGGGCATTTTTTATTTTATGAAGAGAAGAGGAAAAGTAAATATAGATATAGCCGACTATTTATATAATAATTCAAACGGTATAATAAAAGATATAAATAATAATAAAAATTATTTAAGTAATAATTTAAATCGCGAAGATATAAATCATATAATAATCGGAAGATGGTATTATGGATTATTTTTAATAGCCAAAGATTATTTAGTAAACAACATAAACTATATAACAAAATGTAAAAATAAAAATAATTGTTTGTGGAATAGAAAAAATGACTGCCGAGCCAGATGTTTAGTTCATAAAAATCCGCATAAAAATATTAACGCTCTTATTAAAAAAAGCGGAAATAAATATAAATATGTGTTTTGGATATGGAAAGAAACGGCTAACGAAATAAAAACTTTATCTAATAAAATTAAAATTAGAAATGCATTTTTAACTAATAGCAGAGAATTAATTAATTTGAGAGAAAAATATGAATATTATGGTTATAATTGTAATTCTAATATTTTAAATTAATGCTAAAAATTATTTTAATAAAATAAAGGCGGTGTATAAAAATGAGAAAATCATATAATTCTACAAAAAATAAATCACAATTAATTATCAAAGAATATTTTAATGAATTTAGTAGATTAACCACTAATATAAAAGCCGTAGATAAACATGATTATTATATGATATACTTTTTAGACAAAATATTTTTTGATAAAAATATAGA
>NZ_JBNMIZ010000253.1:0-3425 GCF_050873525.1 Brachyspira sp.
AAATTAAATTTTTAAGGAGTAATTTATGATTACTAAAAAACAAATATTATGCTTAATAGCGCTTGCTATTATATTGGTTATCGTTTCGGTAGCCTGTAAGAAAAATCTCACTAACTCTGTCGATTATATGGTCGTTAAACAGGCGGAACAATCGCCTCAACCCGAAAAGAAATTAACCATTGATACAAATCAAGGTTTGATTCAATTTAAAGATTTATCTTTTAAATCTGGCGCTTATTATATAAACGGCAACTATACGAGAAAAATTTATTATTATGCCGACATAAAAGTGGATGAGAATTTAAAGCCATATATAAGCGCGATAACGAAAAGCGAGGATGGAGAGATTATAGAAGACGAGGGCAAATTTTATGAGACATCTACTAACGAATCGGGAGAGTTTTATAATTTGGAAGGCGTGAGATACCAAAGCGGAAATATGCTTACGGCGGAAGCGACTTTTAACGAAAGCGGTTATTTAGTAATAAGATTTAGTAATTATAGTTTGGATATTACTTATTCTTTATTAAATGAAAAAGCTCCTGAAGGTGAAAATGACAGCAATGAAAGAAAATTATCATTTTATGCAGGAAATTGGTATGGAGTTTATGAATGGCTTAATAAGCTTTTACTTACAATAAATACCGATGGCTCCGTTATTTTTTATGAAGATAGCTATGTAGGTTCTGATGCTGGTTCTAAAATAATAACTATACCTTATTCTTCTATGACAAAAACATCAGGAGGCGGTTCTACTGCTCCTCATACTTTATATGAGCGCTATTCTTTTTCTTATGGAGGAACCGAATATTCTTTAACATTTTATACTAATGAAGCTCATTATACTTGGGGAGGATGGGGAACGACTTTTAACTCAATGCTTGGCGGAGGTCATGGTGGGCATAGTCAACTTATATACCATGAAAGACATAAAGATTTATATAAAGACCTTCAATAAATTATTATAAATTTAAGTTAAAAATGGAATGCGTAGCAATGCGCGTTCCTTTTTTATTATAGTAGTTTTTGTATCGCTTTGTTAAGTTGCTAAAAATTGTAATACTTAATAAAATATTACAATATAAAATATTAGGATTAAATTATTAAAAATGAAATATATCTCAAACTTGCATACGCATACAAATTATTGCGATGGTAAAAATTCCATAGAAGAAAATATAAAATACGCTATAGAAAAAGAATTTATAAGTTTAGGTTTTTCGGGGCATTCCAATTTTTCTAAAGACGACTGCTCAATGACAAAAGAAGGAACGATTAAATATTTAAGCGATATAAAAAAATATAAAGAAATTTATAAAGACAAAATTCAAATTTATTCGGGAATCGAAGCGGATTATTATTCCTACTTAAATAAAAATACCGACAAAGAAATGGCGCTCGATTATAGAATCGGCTCGGTTCATTTTATAGACGATTGTAAAGATTATTTTTGTATCGATATGTCGAAAGATAATTTTAACGAAACGATTAAACATTTCGGAAATATAAAAATCGTTATAGAAAAATATTTTGGCAATATAATTAAAATGGTTGAAACTCAAAAACCAGATATTGTCGGACATTTGGATTTAATCAGAAAATATAATTTGCAAAAAGAATATTTTACCGAAGAGGAAGATTGGTATATAGAAAAAGTCGAAGAAGTTTTGAAACATATAAAAGAAAATAATTGCATAGTCGAAGTCAATATAAAACTTATGAACGCTAATAATCTTGACGCGCATTATCCTAATAAAATGACGATAAAAAAAATTTTGGAAACGAATATTCCTTTAATGTTGAATACGGACGCTCATTCAATTAACGGTTTGGATAAATTTTATTACGAGGCAGTCGAAGAATTAAAAAAACTCGGCGTAAAAAAAATGAAAATGTTAATTGACGGTTCATTTAAAGATATCGATATAAATATGTTTGGAAAAGATATAAATTAAAATATAAATTAAAAATAACTAAGGGATATTTATAATTTTCGGGTCACTTTCTTTTTTCTCAACAAACCAGTCCTCTTTACTTTCTGAGTCCATTTCGGCAATTTTATCAAGTCCCATACAAATATAAGTTCCTTTTGCGGTTGCGGCGATTTTGTTGTCATTTAAAAGTATATAGCCTTCGCCTTCGTAAACTCGTCCGTTGTCCGAAATTATTTTTCCGATTATTCTTATTTCTTCGTTTATCGGAACGGGTTTTTTATATTTTGTGGTTAGCGAAATTGTCACTCCCCATTTTTCTTCTCCAGTGTATGGCATCATAGCTCTGCCGATTGTTTCGTCCAAAATAGCCGCAAGTATTCCACCATGAACTCTTGCAGGATAGCCTTGTTGAACATCTTTAAATTTTACAAGCGCGCATAAAGATTTGTCTTCCAGTTCGTAAAATTCCGCTTTCAAACTCAAATCGTTTTTGAATCCGCATACAAGACACATTCTTGAATTATTCTGTTTATTTAATACTTTTAATTGCATAAAAATCGCTCCAAATATTTTAATAATTTTTAATAAATCATAGGATAAAAATGAACGCCTTTTTCTATTTTTATCGAATCTGTTATTTGAATAAAACCTAATTTTTTATAAAATTCCAAAGCGTAATCGCTCGAATTGACGCTGTATTTATCGCATCCAAAAATATTTTTAGTTTCCTCAAAAAGTTTTTTCCCAATATGGCATTTAAAATATTTATCGTCAACGAAAAAAAGCGAGATATGTTCAAAATCTCTTAATTCTATCATTCCGACTATATCGTTATTTTCGTCTCTTGCGACTAACATTAAAGCGCCTTCTATATAGAATCTCAATCTCATATTTTCCGCCGATACAAAAATCAGAATATTTTTTATTCCTTCTTCCGTATCGATTTTAGAATTATATTTTAAATATATTCTTTTTACCAAATCGGATATTTCTTCTATATCGTCTATTTTTGCTTTTTCAATTTTAAACATTATTCAAAAGTTTTTATCAGTCTTTGAAACGGCAAATGATTTCCGTCTTTTATAAATTCGCCTTTTTTATAATATCTCAAATAAGGTATCAATTCGTTCTTCCAAGTATTTTCTTTGAAATTCATAAAAGATTCGTATAAAGGACTTTCGTTATATAAACAAATAAAAATCGTAATGTCAACGGGAGAGTTTTCTTCGTTAGCTTTCAATTCTCTTTCCAAGCCTTTCCAGTCTCCGCACCAATCCTGCGTAAAAATTGCCAAAACATTTTCGGACGCGTTTTTTATATTGTCGCTTACTTCTTTGTTATCGATTATATTTTGCATTTCTTTATCGTCTATATTTTTAAATGTTAGCATTAATTCCTCCGAGTAAATTTTTTAATAATTTAAATAATACAATGAAAAATATTTTTTATCAATGAATAAATAAACCGTATAATTTATTTTATCTTTATTAT
>NZ_JBNMIZ010000254.1:0-3418 GCF_050873525.1 Brachyspira sp.
AAATAATATAATAATTAATTATTTTATTTTTTATTTTGAAATTATTTTATTAAAGGAGTTATTATGTCAGGTTTAAGCGATAAGGAAATAAACGCCACATTGTCGAAAATCAGAGGAGAATACGAAGAAGGCGCTAAAAAATACGGAACTAAAATTTATAATGTGGAAAATTTTAATAACAGATACAGAGAAGCTTTGGAAACGAGACAGGAGTTGTCAAATTATTTGCTTCTTGAAATAAATATATTGGAAGATATAAAAAACAGATTGAGAGAGCGGGAATTAGAAAAAGAAAGAATGGAAGCGGAAGAAAAAAAAGCTAAAGAAAATTCTTTTATGAATAAAGTCGACAGCATGATAGAAAAATTTAGAAACGCGATTGAAAAATATCCTACGGAAGCGATTCATCCGAAAGCGGACGAAGAAATTTGCCATTTATACGGAGCTTTTAAAGAATTATACAACTGTTTTTGCGTTATAAGATATTTTTCTGGGGAAGCGAGCGATTATGTGATAGAAACGGCGATAAAAGATTACGACAATAAATTTCAAAGATTCGTTATGCCAGTCGGAGAAAGCAAAGTTCCTATAATATTTGCCGATTATGTGTTCGCGTTGGAGAAAAGCGAAGGAGTTGCCCGTTCAGAACAGTTTATACTTAAAGAATCTGGATTTTTCCTGCATTCGTTTATTGAAAAAATGGACAGCATAAAAACTACCGCTTTAAAAAAGAGTTTCGATAATAAAATAATACTTCCAGAAACTTTAAGCGCTCAATCTCCGCGAGTATTTTCTTTCTTCAAAGGAAAAAATAAAGAGGAAATATATAACGCCACTTTAACTTACGCTTCGGCTATGATAAACGATTTTAGATTGCAGAGTTTTAAGAAAGATGAAAATTAAAAAAGAATTTATTTTATTTTTATTATTTTCTTTATTAATACCCGATTTATTATATTCGCAAAATTTCGTTTATAATCCAACTAATATAGAAAACGCCTACAGATATTATCATTCTAAAAATTATATAAGGGCGGCGGAATTGTTCGAGTATGAAATAAAAAATTCTCCAGTTTTGAAGATAGAATATTTTGAAACGCTTTCAAATATTTATATGTATCGGCAAGATTACAGCAATATGCTTAAAGTAGCAAGAAATGGAATTCTTATAAATAGATTTTCGCCAAAGTTATATTTTCAAAAAGGATACGCTTTATACAGACTTGAAAAAACTAACGAAGCGATTGAATCTATAAGGCATTCGGTGGAATTGAATCCTAATGATGCTTATGTGAATAATTTTTTAGGGCTTTTATATTTATACACGGAAGATTATAAAATGGCGGAAACTTATTTTTTGAAGGCTAATATATACAGTCCAAATAATGTGGTTTATATGATTAATCTTGCCGCGACTTACGAAAGAAATAAAAATTATAATTCCGCTCTTCAAATTTACGAAGATGTTTATAAACTTGATAAAAATTATAAGGATGTTTCCGTTTCTATCGCGAGAGTTAAAAATTTACTCGGTTTTGAAAATCGTGCAAATGAAAAAATTGAAAATCAAAATACGGCTAATACTAACTCTTACGAATATAACGAAGACGAAGAAGCGAGACTTTATACTACAAATACGGTAAATAATTAATATATTTTTGGAAATATTATGCATACTATACAAAATATATTAAACGAATATTCTAAAAAAAATATTAATCTATTCGGTTATCTTAAAATCGCTCAAAAATGGAATATAATAATCGGCGAAACACTTTCCAAAATTTGCTATCCCGCGTTTTTTAAAAACGGAATTCTAACTTTAACTGTTGCTGATACGATTTGGGCTAATGAAATTTCAATGAACAGATTAAATATTATTAAAAACATAAAAAAAGAAACGGATGTAATAGTCGTTGAAATTAAAACGAGAATCGGCGAAATAAATATTAACGAATCAAACGATAATGAAAATAATAATATCAAAAAAAATAAATCAAATAACGAAATAAGCGAAGAACATAAAAAATGGATTTCGGATGTTATGAACGAATCGAATATTGAAGACAAAAGAATCGAAGAAATATTTTATAAGATTTTACTAAATAGCGAAGAGGATAAAAATGCCGATTGACGATAATTTTATTAAAAAAGCCATGCTGGAATATAAAGCCTCAAGAAGTGTCATAACTTTCAAAGAAATAAATAATCATTTGTCGAAATATATTTATAATTATCCGAGAAAAGTTTTCGGAACATGCCATGAAACCGCTTTAGATTTTTATTTATATTATATAGAAAGAATAGAAAATATTTTACTTAAATATAACGAAACGGAAGCGAAATTTATAACTTGGTTCACATATACTTTAAGAAATAGTTATTTAAATTATATCGATTCTAAAAAACGAAAAGAAAAATATAAAAAAACCGAAGTGTCGATGGACGCTCCTTTATGCGAAAGAGAGGCTTTGACATTGCATGATGTTTTATACGATACAAAAAAATATTCCGATGATTTTATTAATTTTATTAACGAAAGCTATAATAGCGACAACGATAATAATATAGAAGAGATTTCTTTAAAAATTTTTAATTATATTGAAAGCGAATTTTCAAATAGAGATTCTTTAATATTTTTTATTCATAATTTGGAATTATTTATAAATTTTATTACGATGCCTTTAATGAAATTTTTTAATATAGATTACGAAGAGGCTTATTCGATAATAGAAAAGGCGAGAGCGACTTATATACATAAATATAATGATATAATTAAACTTCAGGATTCTATAGCAAAAATAAATTTGAAAATTTCGGAATATAAAAGCAAAGGACTTTGGACAGTTCATTTAGCAAGCAAAAAACAAAATAGAATAAATAAACTTCAAGCGATAAAATTAAATGTTCCGCATTCGTTTATCGCAAAATTATTCGACACAAGCGTTAATGCGATTACAAAAATCTTAAATAAAATAAAAAAAGATTTGAAAAAAAATTTTATTTTGTTAAATTTAAAATAGAAATATGATTGGCGGAGTTATTTATGAATAATGAAAAAATAAAATATTATGAAGAAGAAATTATAAAATATCTTGACGGAATTAAAGTGTCCGAAGAGTTTTTGGACGAGCTTGAAAATAATTTGGAACTTCAGATAAAAGTAAATAATTTGAAATCCGATTTATTCATTATGGAAAATATTAATGATTCGGAAATGTTTGATTTAACCGAAAAAAAATCTTCAATCAAAATAAAAAATAATATAATAGAATCAATTTCTTTTTTCTTGGTAATGAAACCGCTTGCCGCGAGAGGAAATAAAGAAGAGGATAATGAAACATATATTTTTAATAATATTGAAATAAATAAAAACGGAAAAGAATATTATTTAAATCTTAGAGATATAAAAAATTAT
>NZ_JBNMIZ010000255.1:0-3394 GCF_050873525.1 Brachyspira sp.
ATAATTTAATTTCATTAATAAATAAATTTTATACAAAGTGGATTGCCACGCCTTCACTTCGTTCGGCTCGCAATGACAAATTTAAAATATACAATGACAATAAAAATAATTTTGCAATTCTAAATTTAGTTAAATATTTTTTAACTTTAGTCAAATTTACTTTCGATAGCTTATCAAGGAAAATAAAAAGTCCTTGTTTAGTTATAAATTTTAATTTTTTTATTTCAAGGAGGACATTCAAATGTCTAATATCAAAATTTTAAGCGCGGTATTATCGTTTTTACTTCTGTTTGCGATAAGCTGTAGTAATGAAGGAACAACAGGAGGAAATGGAGGCGAAGATAATGGTAGCTTGGGTTATACTCACAGTAATCATCCGCCAGAAGGGGATTATAAATATCTAAATCACGATACTAATAAGTATGAACCTAACAATCGTAGAGCAATCGTTAAAATTGTAAACGGCAATTGCAATATAACGGGAAAAGCTTACCCTATAACTAGTAGTATTAATATTCCTTTAGACTACGATATTACCGTAACGAGTTGGTATACTTATAACTATGACCCCAATACTTATACTGCTAATTATAGTGATGGAGCTACTACATCTAAACCGTCAAGTGTAAACTATCTCCGTGTCGAATATAATACGACTAACGAAAGTATAAGCGTATCATTAAATCCTGGAGATATACTCTATTCCACATTTGATTTGACAAGGGATTAGTAAAATATGGCTATCAAAACTCATTATGATACAAAAGTTCGATGCTATTATGTAATAAAAATACATACTCTACTGACAACAGAATTAATTCTAATTATTAGAATGTTCTTGTTCTCCTCTATATCTTTTTTAGCTGAAAAATTACTTTTAAATAAAGATAAAGGGTAGGTGATGCATAATGAAGAGACGATTTAAAGCTTGTAAGAAAAGAAATATTAATTATGATAAAAAAAGAGGTGTAAATATAATATTGAATATAACATTTACTACTATACCGATTATGTCGATTATTGAATTGATAAGAAGAATAATTGATTTTTATCATTAGAAATAATAAAGGCTTTTAATTTATCATAAAAAATATTTGCTTAAAAATAAAACCGAGTTCTTTTTAGTAAAGGCTCGGTTTTTTATTCTTTGATAAATAAACTTATCGCTTCTATAAATAATATATAATTATTCAAATAAAAATATCAATCTCTCCGTTTTTATTATTTATATTTTCAAGTATAAAACTCGTCTTATTATGCATTCTCACGCAGTCGAATAAAACGATATTATTTTTGAAATCTATTAAATCTTTTTCTTTACATTTATCGCAACCAATTGCAATACTTTTTGGACAGAAAGCGAAATTCATCGCTGGAATAAATCCTTGTTTTATTGATATTGTATTTTTTAATCTTTTTCCTGCCTCGACAGAAGAGACAACCGTTGAAACTCCCAATTTATATAAAAAATCAACTGTCCGATTGTTTATCGTATTCATTCCAATTCCCGCCCAAATTATGCATTCGCCGAGCAAAGCTTCGATTTGTCCGAGATTATTGCAAATCACTATCATATCTTTTGAAACTATATTTTTTATTAGTTCTATATCTTTATCGAAAGTTATAGAGGGAAGAATTATTCCGTCAATTTTTTTATCTTCAAAAAATTTTTTAATATCGTTGTTATATACTTTTGGAAATAAAATTATTTTGTCGTAATTTTTAATTTTATTTTCTATATTTTTTATATCGCTTATTATCGCAACTTTTATATTCGTATCGGGATATTCTATTTTCTTGTTAAAAATATTTTTATCATAATCGACTTTTCTATTTTGAATTAAAATTTTTTCAAGCGAATTTATTATATTTCGTCTCGCTTCATTTAGAACTTTCACTGGAATAAAAGGATTATTAAATTTTTTCTCAATATTTATATTTTCAAATTTAAAGACAGTTCCGCCCGTTTTTGATAAAGCTTTTATAATATCGCTTTCTTTCATTTCGGAATTTTTAGCTTCCTCAATTAAATAATCGCTCGTATATTCTATATTTAATTTTTTATTATAATCGCAGCTGACTTTAAATTTTATTTTTCTATCATAATCAATAATGCAATTCAAATTGAGCAAATGTTTAAAATTATCGCTTTCAATTATAAAATTCGCTTCGTCCATTTGAGATTTATCTGTCGTTCTGTAAACTTTATCGCCGATATTAATATTTTTCAAAACCGCGCTGAAACTTAAATTGCCTTTGCCATTTTGAACTCTTACATTGTCTTTATATAAATCTGAAATCTGCATTCCAATTTTTCCGCTCTCTCCAAATGAAAGCCCGTCATATACATTCAATTCTTTTTTAGCTTCGACATGAATTTTATTTTTCTTATAAGCTACGATTTTTCCTATAAGCTCTCCGCTATGATTCGGTTTATAATTTTCAAATATATCTTTTGAATTATAAAAATAGCCTTTACTGAATCCGCCTCTATTAAAAATTTTTATTAAACTTTCTTTATATTTTTCCGTTTCAATATTTTTATTTTGTAGCGCAAAGTCTATCGCTTTTCTATAAATCGAAGTCGTTATCGCGACATATTCGCTTCTCTTTGCTCTTCCTTCAATTTTGAACGAATTAATTCCAATGCCGATTAAATCTGGAATTATATCTATAGTCATTAAATCTTTAGTGCTTAAAGGATAATTTGTTTTTCCGCCGATATATTCCATTCTGCAAGGCTGAGTGCATGCTCCTCTGTTTGCGCTTCTTCCTCCATGCAAATACGAATAGGCGCATTGCCCCGAAAAACTTACGCATAAAGCTCCGTGAATAAAAATTTCCAATTCTATATTTGTATTTTTTCTGATTTCTTTTATATTTTCAATACTCGTTTCTCTTGCAAGAACTACTCTTTCGATTCCTAATTTTTCAAGAAGTTGGACGCTATAACTATTATTGCATGACATTTGAGTGCTTGCATGCATTGGAATATTTAAATTCTCTCTCACAATATCTATTATTCCCAAATCTTGAACTATAATCGCGTCCGCTCCAATGTCGTTTAGATTTTTTATTAACAATATGGCTTTATCTATTTCATCGTTATAAACCAAAGTATTAACGGTAATATAAGTTTTGACATTTCTTAATTTTGCAAATTTAATCGCGTTTTCTATAGCCTTATCGTCAAAGTTTTCGGATGCATGTTCTCTCGCGTTGAAACTTTTTGCTCCGAAATAAACGGCATCCGCTCCAGCGTTAATAGCCGCTTTCAATCCTCTTTCGTCTCCTACGGGCGAGAGTAATTCTATTTTATTAATTTTTTCTTTTATTTTCATATATTTTCATAATTTATTAATTATTAATCTTTTAATTTATGATTATATAATAA
>NZ_JBNMIZ010000256.1:0-3356 GCF_050873525.1 Brachyspira sp.
ATTTTGCATTCTTTAATAATACAATGAATAATAATGCAGCCAAGTATTAATTATTTAGAACGCCAATATTTTTCAATACTTTCAAAATATTTTAGCCTTTCATGTATTTTATCTATTTCTTTAGGATAAAATTCTTTTAATGACTTTATCATATTTAGCATCCATTCTTTTTTTGTTTGATTTTTATTTATAATTTTATTGTTATAGTTTGCTATTTGTATTTGTCCCCAACCTAATGCCCCTATATTTAGACAAGACCAATCTAAATATTCTATAGGAATAAAATATATATCTGAAAATTTATTTGTATTTTTATCATAAGATACCATTAATAATGAAAATATATTATTATCATTTTTATAATAAAATTTTGATAATCTCTCTACAGAAGTGATATTTGGCATATTAAATTTTGTATTTTTATTATGTGCTTTGACATCTACTACTATATAGTTATTATAAATATCGTTAAATGCAAAATCTGCCATAGCTCTTCTACCTAATTCCTCGTTAATAAAAGTTCCTATATCTTTAGGTAAGCTATTTGAAAAAATTTTTTTTATAAAGCCTTCTGCTAAATCTCCTACTATGCGAGGTGTTATGCTATTATCATATTTTATTTTTTTTACAAATTCTGAATTAAGAGATTTTAATATATCTGACTTAAATGATGAAATTAAATTTTCATTTTCTTTACAAAATATCGAATTCATATTGCTTTATCCTTTTTAAATTTATTTTGAATTGCAAGAGTATTCCTTTCCCAAAAAATATTATCAATAAATCCTTGAATAGTTTTATCTTCTTTCACTTTTTCAAGTCGGCTTTCAGTCCAAGCGCAATAAGTCGGATTCTGTTCTATTCCGCAATAATTTCTATTTAATTTTTTAGCGACAACCGAAGTAGTTCCGCTTCCCAAAAACGGGTCAAAAATAAAATCGTTTTCGTTCGAGCTTGCCAATATTAATTTTGCTATAAGTTTTTCGGGCTTTTGAGTAGGGTGCGCCGTGTTTTCGGGCATAGACCAGTATGGAATAGAAATATCGTCCCAGAAATTTGACGGGCAAGTATCTCTAAAATTTCCTTCTTCAGTCTCTATCCAGTCTTTCGGACGCCCTTCTTTTCTATAAGGAGCTATTACTTTTCTTCGCACTTTTACTTTATCCAAATTGAAAGTATATTTATTTGAAACGGTTGCAAACCAAATATCTTCCATTCCGTTTTTCCAATTCGATTTTGCTCCTCGTCCTTTTTCTCGCTGCCAAGTTATTCTATTTTGAATATTGAAATATTTTGATAAAACCGTTCCGATAATTAAACTTGATTTCCAATCGCAGCAGACATAAATAGAAGCGTTTTCTTTTAATAGAGGCAAAACTGATTCAATCCAAGATTTCGTATATATTTCATAACTTAAATCGTCCTTGCCTCCAAATTTAAATCCATGATAATCTTTCGACAAATTATAAGGAGGGTCGACAATCATCAAATCTACAAATTTATTTTTAATTTTTTTCAAAACGGAAAAACTATCTCCGTTAATTGTTTTATTTTTAATTTCGTTTTTCGTATATTCTTTTATATTCTCATTATCAATTATGCAATTTTTTAAATATTTTTTTCCGCTTTCGCTTTCGATGTCGAAGTCTATAGTTTTATTTAATTTTGATTTCATTTTATATCCTTTTATAATTTTTATTTATTCCCATTCTATAGTGGAAGGAGGCTTTGAAGAAATATCGTAAACGACTCGATTTATTCCTTTAACCTCGTTTATTATTCTATTCGATATTATTCTTAAAACCTCGTAATCTATTTTAGCCCAATCCGCCGTCATCGCATCAACGCTTTCAACCGCCCTTATTGCGCAAACCTGCTCGTAAGTTCTGCCATCTCCCATAACTCCAACGCTTTTAATCGGCAAGAGAACGGCAAACGACTGCCATAATTTTTTATATAATCCCGCTTTTTTTATTTCGCTTACCACAATATCGTCCGCTTCCTGAAGAATTTTTATTCGTTCTTCTGTAATATCTCCCAATATTCTAACTGCGAGTCCCGGTCCGGGAAAAGGCTGCCTATAAATTATATCTTCGGGCAAATTTAATTCTTCTCCTATCTCTCTAACTTCGTCTTTAAATAATTCTCTGAAAGGTTCTAATAATTTTAATTTCATGTTTTTCGGAAGTCCGCCGACATTATGATGACTCTTTATAACCGCCGAGCTTCCTCTTAAAGAAACGCTTTCGATTATATCGGGATATAAAGTTCCCTGCGCCAAAAATCCTACATTTTTTATTTTTTTAGCTTCTTCTTCGAATATATTTATAAATTCTTTCCCGATTATTTTTCTTTTTCTTTCGGGATTTTTTACTCCTTTCAATTTATTTAAAAATCTTTTCGAGCCGTCTTTATAAATCAAATCTATTTTAAAATTATCTCTAAAAACTTCGATTACTTTTTTTTCTTCGTTTTTTCTCAAAAGTCCAGTATTTACAAAAATGCATTTTAACTGTTTGCCAATCGCTTTTTCAATCAAAACCGCCGCTACTGAAGAATCGACTCCGCCCGAAAGTCCTAATATAACATTTTTATCGCCCACAATTTCTTTTATATTTTTTATTTCGTATTCTATAAACGAATCCATATTCCAATTTTTTTTGCATTTACAAATATCGAAAATAAAATTCTTTATTATTTTAATTCCGTTTTTCGTATGAGCGACTTCTGGATGAAATTGAATCGCGTAAATATTTTTTTCTCTATTTTCTATCGCGCAGTAATTCGTATTTGAAGTTTTAGCCGTCAATCTGAATCTTTTTGGAATCGATTTTATGCTGTCGCCATGACTCATCCAAACCACGCTACTTTTTTCAAAAGATTTAAATATATTATCGTTTTTCATTATTTTTATTTCGGCGTTTCCGTATTCCCGCTTTTTCGCTTTTTCAACTTTTCCGCCCAATGAATGAACTATTAACTGCATTCCGTAGCATATTCCCAAAATTGGAATTCCTATTTCAAATAATTCTTTATTTATTTTCGGAGCGTCTTTTTCGTAAACGCTCGAAGGTCCGCCAGAAAGAACGATTCCTTTTGCGTTAAAATTCTTTATAAAATCTATCGAAACATTGAAAGGATGAATTTCCGAATAAACTTTATTTTCTCTGATTCTTCTCGCTATTAACTGCGTGAATTGGGAGCCAAAGTCGAGTATTAAAATTTTGTCAATATTTTTGAGATTATTCATTATTTTCTCCATAAATTTTTATTTTACGATTTTATTTTTATTTGTAAAAAATTACAATGTAAATTTTGGAAAAATAAAAGAACGACAATTTTTTAATATTGTATTC
>NZ_JBNMIZ010000257.1:0-3354 GCF_050873525.1 Brachyspira sp.
ACATTAATAATATTCTAAAAATTAAATAAAAAATTAAATTAAATAAAGGAGAATTAAAAAATGAGTAAAATTAAAAAAATAATATTAATAATAGTTTCTTTCGTAGTGTTTATTCTTACATTAAGTATAATTGTCGCTATACTTGATAATGGTAATTTAGAGGTTGATAAGAGTATAATATCAAAAAAGTCTGAATTATTAAGAAAAAATACTCTTACTTTTGAGGGGTTACTTTTTACAAGAGGTTTTAATTTAGATTATGTTCAGAATTTAGAAGGTCCCGTTCAATATGTAGATAAAAATAATATTGCTAATAATGTATTTACTATAAACTTTATATGTCAATCTACCATGAAAGTAACAAATCCAGATATATTTAAAAGGCAAAATTTAAAAGCGTTTGAAGTTGCAGCCGAAAGAATTAAATATGGTGAAATAGAAACTATAGACTATCCATTTCGTATGAAAGGGGATGATGAAGAAGATTATACAGAATTAAATTTTAAAGATATTTTAGCGTTTGCTGCTTCGAGCGATTTTATAAATGGTAAAAGCCATTTATATTTTGGCGTTCTTAACTTGAAAGGGTATACTGATTATATTTTTACATTTACAAATGTAATTAGTGCAGAGTTGATATTAAGCATATTAAAAGGATATGCGGCTGATGAAATAGACATGATGACTGGAAAGCCTTTAACAAATAAAGCTGATGATTTTTAAATAAAATTGTGAATTAGAGTGTTGAAAGATTTTAAAAATTATAATATATTTAATAATTATTAATATTTTAATCGGAGGATTAACAATGGCTAACGGATATACAAAAAATGAAATAATAAACAAACTTGAAAACTTAAAAGATATTTCTACTTTATACAAAGAAGATTTTATTAATTATAGAGGAAATACGACCGATACGAAAGAAAAATATACCGAAGTTGTAGCGGAGTGGCTTTTGAATAATTTGAATTTATTTGACAATATTCAAAAAATAACTCGTTCCTCTTCTTATAAAGTTGAAACTCATAATGGAAAACATAATAATCCAGCATCTAATCGAAAAGAAGAAATAACGGCGATTGAAATTTTTAATCAAGGTTCGCTTAATATTCTTGGAAAAGTATTGGATTATCAAACGCCATTAAAAGATAAACAAAGCGATGAAGCGGGAAAAATTGATATTGTCTCTTATAATAAAGATATTAAAGCAGTTTACCTTTTAGAATTGAAAAAAGAAGATAACGAAGAAACTATGCTTCGCTGCGTTTTGGAAATTTTTACATATTTAAGAATTTTAGACGGCGATAAATTTTTATCCGATTTTGAACTTCCGAAAGATACAAAGATTAAAGCTTCGCCTCTGGTATTTTTAAACGGCTCTCAACATAAAGAAATAGTTGAAGGTGATAATAAATTTTTGAAACGATTAATGGATAAACTCGATATAGAACCGTTTTATATTACAAAAAATTCTAATAATTATTACGCTATCGTTTAATTGTTTATTTCCAAATAATCGCTTTCGTTATGTATTCTGTCCAAAGCCGTAATATAATAAATATAATTCGATTTTCTATTTGCCGTTTTGTCTTTATAAACTACTTTCGCGTTTTCATTAAAATTAGTTCTTCTGATTTTATCGACTAATTCTATTTCGTAGCTATTGACGATTTTTCTGTAAATCGCGTAATAAACGGGAGTTCCGATTTTCGGATGAGAATAATCGTCCAGTTTATATTCGTTAGGGTCGGTAAAACTTATTTCAATATAATTAAATTTTTTTTTCATTTTTGGATTTTCAAGCCTCAAAATATTTTCTTTCAAATCTTTCATCGTATTCATTTCGGGAACTATCGCCTTGAATATATAATTATTTTCTTTTATATACTTTATCGCTTCGTATCCAAAGTTGCCCGTATTAATATCGTTTTTATACATGTTATGCATTGTAAAAAATGCCGAGCCTTTTATAAAACCTTTTCCTTCTTTTCGTATATAATCTATTTGTTTTGAGAGCAAATCTACATCATGCCAAGGTTCAATATTAGTCGAGCTTCCCATTCTGTATAAAGCATGCCCGATATATAAATCCGCTAAATTTCCGTTTGTAGATTTTTTCGCTTCGTTAATCCACCAATTAACGGTTATGTCGAAAGGAACTAATCTATGTTTTGAACTCCAATAAACTTGAGGAATAATCGCGTCCACATACATTTTATTTATTCCGTCTTTTTCAGTCGCGTTGGTTAATGAATCTGTTTTTTCTCCGTTTAACATCCATAAAAGAACATCCGCATGCAAAGCGTCAAAATTCGGATTATATGATTTCGTTTCGCTTCCGTATTCGCTGCCTTTATATTCCGATAATTTATTTTTGTTTCGCCAAACGCCCGCGGGCGAGATAGTCCATTTTACATAAGGCTTTCTCGCTTTTATTTCCGTATATAATTTGCTTACAAGATTGTTTATATTGTTTCGTCTCCAAGCGTATAAACCGTCAATTCCGTAATCGTCATAGGAAGTATTTTTAATATCGTATCCCGCTTCTTTTCCGTATTTTGAGGCGCTAACTTTATCGTCCCAGTCTTTATAGGTTTTTCCTTTAATCGCGTTTTGATAAAAATAATCGTCAAAATGAATTCCGTCAATATCGTAATTTTCCACGACTTCGATAACGGAATCGATTATATATTTTTCGCTTATCGGTTCGCCTGGGTCCAAATAGAGTTTTTTATCAAACCAATAAACGGGCTTCAAATTATTCGACACATAAGTATGAATAAAATTCTTTTTTGAAAACTGTTCCTCATAACTTTTTTTATCGTTATAAGTGAGCGAAATTCTATAAGGATTAAACCAAGCATGAACTTCGATATTTCTTTGATGCGCTTCTTCGATTATAAATTCAAGCAAATCGGTTTCAAAAGGATAATCGTCTCTTTCGCTTTTAGAATCGCTACCGAAAAAATATCTTGTAGTCGGATTTATTTGGGAATTAAAAATTACTCCCGCATCGGGTTTTACTTGAACGAATACGGCATTAAAATTATTTTGATATAAAGCGTCCAAATGTTTTATTATAAGTTTTTTTTGTTCTTCTTCGCTTCCGTTTCGCAAAGGAAAATCAATATTTCCGACTGTGGAAAACCAAGCCGCCCTAAATTCTCTGTATATCGGATTTTCGCTTCTGTCTTCTTCCATACTTTTTGCAAGATTTTTTTTAATATCGTTTGGTATAATTATATTCAAAGTTTTGCAAGATAGAACGGTTAATACAAATATAAGAATATTAATTTTTTTCATTATTTAATCGGCATTATTTTTAATTTTGTATTTATTATAATATATTAT
>NZ_JBNMIZ010000258.1:0-3329 GCF_050873525.1 Brachyspira sp.
ATATAATATTCTATAAATTTCATAAGTTTACGGAGAATATGATTAATGCCAAATTTAAATATAATAATTGCCGTAATTGTAATAATTATAGCGATTGCTTTAATTTTATTTATAGTTTTAAAGAAAAATAATAAAAATAAAGTTTCATTAACTGGAGCAAGTTCAAAAAATAAATTTTCGCTTTCGTCTTTATTCAATACTTCGGCTATAAACGAAGAATTTTTTGCCAATTTAGAAAATACATTGATAACGGCGGACGCTGGAGTCGAAACTACAAAAGACATAATTTCAAAATTGCGAGAAACCGTTGAAGAGAATTCAATTAAAGAACCAGCGGAGGCAAAAAAATATTTGAGAGAAATTTTAATATCGAAATTCATTCCAAAAAAAATGGAATTGAAAGATAAAAATATATTGTTTATAGTTGGAGTAAACGGAGTCGGAAAAACTACGACAATCGCAAAATTGGCGAATATCTTAAAAAAAGAACATAATATTATAATTGCCGCTTCCGATACATTCAGAGCCGCCGCAATAGAACAGCTTGAAGAATGGGCAAATCGGTTATCGGTTTCTATAGTAAAAGGACAGCAGGCGGGCGACCCTGCGAGCGTTTTATTTTCCGCTTTGGAGAAGGCAAAATCCGTAAACGCGGATATAGTTATAGTCGATACGGCGGGACGATTTCATAATCAGGATAATTTAATCAGACAGCTTGAAAAAATGAAAAAAATCGCAACCGAAAGATTTTCAGAATTCAATTTTATTCCAATATTAATTCTTGACGCAAATGTCGGACATAACGGAATCGAACAGGCAAAAGTATTCGCTAATTCGTTAAATATTGACGGAGCTATAGTTTCAAAAATGGATAGTTCGGCAAAGGGCGGAGTCGCTATAAGCATAGCTCATTATTTGTCGCTTCCAATATTTTACGGCGGATACGGAGAAAAAGTCGAAGATTTCAAAGAATTCGATATTGAAAATTTTGTAGATTCGATATTAAAATAATAATTAAAAAATAGTTTGGGAGAATAATTTTTATGATTTTAACGATTAAACCGAGCGAGATTTTCGGCTCTCTATATATTCAAATAAGCAAAAGTGACGCTCATAGGGCTTTGATAACTTCATTTTTAGCGGAAGGCGAAAGCGTCCTAAAACCTTGGATGGAAAATGTCGGAATTGATATTATCGCCACAAAAGAAGCGATTTCAAATTTTGCAGATTTTAAAATAGAGAGAGATTGTTTGAAAGTTATTCCAAAAGATAAAAATATAAATAATATTACGATAGATGTGAAAGAATCTGGAAGCAGTTTGAGATTATTGATTCCCGTAGTTTCAGCTCTCGGAATTAATGCAAAATTTATAGGTTCTAAAAAGTTATTCAGTCGTCCGCTCGGAGTTTATAAAAAAATATGGCTTGAACAGGGTTTGACTTTTGATTTGAAAGAAGATTCTCTAACTATAGAAGGAAAATTAAAAAGCGGAAATTTCAATGTCGAAGGAAATATAAGCAGTCAATTCATAAGCGGATTATTATTTGCTCTTCCTTTATTAGAAGGCAATTCAAAAATAATAATCGAAGGGGAATTAGAATCCGCTCCTTATGTTATGATGACTTTGAAAACTTTGAAGTCGGCAAAAATAGAAACCTCAAAACAGGCGGACAATATTATAGAAGTTTTCGGCTCTCAAAAATATTCTCCGATTAATTATGAGATTGAAGCGGATTGGTCGCATGCGGCTTTCTTTGCGGCTGCGGGAGCTTTGGGAGGAGAGGTTACATTATACGGATTAAATAAATATTCGATTCAAGGCGATAAAGAAATACTAAATATATTAAAATTCATGGGCGCTTCGATTGTATATAATGAAGACGGTTCTATAACGATTAAAAAGAATTCAAGATTAAACGCTTTGGATATAGACATTTTGAATATTCCCGATTTAGCTCCGATAATAGTCTCTCTCGCTTCCACGGCAAAAGGAACTACAAAATTATATAACGCGAAAAGACTGCGATATAAAGAAAGCGATAGAATAAACGATTTGAAAGACAGTTTCAATAAAATTGGAGCAAAAATAACTTCAACGGAAGACGAAATATTTATAGAGGGGGTCGAAAAATTAAACGGCGGAGAGACTTCATCCCATAACGACCATAGAATAGCTATGGCGCTTTGCGTTGCTTCGATAGTTTGCGAAAACGATATTATTATAGACGATGCCGAATCGATAAATAAATCTTCTTTTAATTTTATAGAACAGTTTAGAAGCATAGGCGCAAAGCTGGAAGAAAAAGAATAAATTAATAATGGATTAACTTTGTGTGACTATATAACTAATGGGGCAATATAACAAGGGGTTTTAACCCCTTGCATTCCAATAGAAATGAGGCACAAGAGGTTAAAACCACTTGTTATAAAATTCATTTATTAAAATAATTTTTCTTATTTCTAAATTTTAATCTTAAAACTCTAAATAAAGCTTCGGCTATTATATTTTTTGACATTTTCGATTGCCCGCTTCTTCTTTCGTAAAATATAATCGGCTCTTCCGCCACTTTATAACCGTTGCTTTCAAAAGAATAATTCATTTCAATTTGAAAGGAATAACCCGCAGAAAGTATATTATCGAAATTCATATTTTTAAGGACGGATACTCTGAAGCATTTGAATCCTCCCGTTATATCCATTATTTTTGAACCGAGAACAAACGAAGCGTATCTGTTTCCGTAATACGATAAAAATAATCTTCTGAGGGGCCAGTTGACTACGCTTATTCCGTTGCAATATCTTGAACCTATTACTAAATCTAATTTTTCATTTTCCATTCTTTCGATAAACTTTATTACAAAATTCGGGTCATGTGAAAAATCGGCGTCCATTTCTATAACATAATCGGGATTGTATAAAAAAGAATGTTTGAAGCCCGATATATATGCCGGTCCCAGTCCTTCTTTTTTTTCTCTTTTTAATAAATGAACTCTGTTATTATTAAGATATTTTTCGACTATATTTGCCGTTCCGTCTGGGCTATTATCGTCAACGACTAAAATTTCTATATATTCGGGCAGTTTCAAAACCGTATTTATCATTTTTTCTATATTGTCGCTTTCATTATAAGTTGGGATTATTATTATAGCTTTCATTTTCATTCCGTAAAAATTTTAATTAGATTTTAGAAATTATACAATAATTAAATAAAAAATAAAGAAATAATTATTGCAACTTATACATTTAGCCTGTTATAAGTTGATTATTATCTTATAAAAGATATAATCTAATAATAAAAAAGGAATACATTTTATGAACAATTTAAATA
>NZ_JBNMIZ010000259.1:0-3263 GCF_050873525.1 Brachyspira sp.
AGAAATTTATAATAAATTAAGAAATTAAAAATAATAAAGTTAGGAATAATCCAAGCAATTCATAAATAAGATAAGTGAATTTATAAATAAAGTTAACATAATTCAATTATTTTCAAATTTTGTCATTGCTATTTTATTTTTCTTGTCATTGCACCACTTTTTAAATAGTCATTGCCGATAGGCACACAGAGTGAGGCGTGGCAATCCAAAATAATAAAATTTCTTTTCTGTGGATTACTTCGGCTATCGCCTCGTAATGACAGAATTTTTACCCGCCATTGCAAATATTTTTAATAATTCCGTCATTGCAACTTTATTTTTCTTGTCATTGCGAGCCTCAACACCGTAGGCGTGCCTTTGGCAAGAGGCGTGGCAATCCAAAATAATAAAATTTCTTTTTACTGGATTACTTCGGACTTCGTCCTCGTAATGACAATGACTGATTATTGCAAATTTATTTTTATCATCATTGCCGATAGGCACACAGAGTGTGCGAGCCTCAACACCGTAGGCGTGCCTTTGGCAAGAGGCGTGGAAATCCACTATTAATAAAATTAAATTTTAAAATAAAATTTTATTTTAATTGGATTACTTCGGCTATAAATAGCCTCGTTCCCTACGGGACGCCTTCGGCGAATGACATTAAAAAATCTCTCTAAATTCATAATTCGCTTTTTTCAAATTATCCAGCACGATTTTTTTATGTTCCAAACCTTTAATTTCAAGAGCCATAGTTATAAGAACATCGCCGTATTCCAAAGCCGTTGGAGTTCTGTCATAGCTTATTTGCACAATATTTGCCCCAGCGTTTGAAAGTATATTACTTAAAGACTGCATGCTACCAGGTTTATCTATAAGGACAACTTCGATTTTCATTTTTCTATGAGATTTGAATAAACCTTTTTCAATTATCATATTGAGCGTGGTTACATCTATATTTCCTCCGCTTAAAACCGTTCCGACTTTTGTATTTTCCGTAAACGGTATTTTATTATGCATAATCGCAGCAACTCCAGCCGCTCCCGCTCCTTCGACAAGTAATTTTTGAGATTCCAAAAGAAATAATATCGCGCTTGCAATTTCTTCATCGTCAACTTCGACTATATCGTCAACTCCGTTTAAAATACATTCGAATACTTCTTCGTTTACATCTCGAACCGCTATTCCGTCCGCGATTGTTCTAACCGATTTTGAATTTTGAATATTTTTTTCTTTAAAACTTTTCATCATAGCGTTTGCGCCTTTCGACTGAACGCCGATTATTTTTGTTTTTGGACTTAAAGATTTATAAACGCTTGCAATACCGCTTATTAAACCTCCTCCTCCAATTGGAACCGCAACAATATCAAGTTTTTCTTCTTCAATCATTTCGAGTGCGATTGTTCCCTGCCCCGCCATCACATCCGCATCGGCAAATGGATGAATGAAATTTAAATTTTCTTCTTTTGCTATTTTCAAAGCTTCCGCATAAGCTTCGTCATAATTGTTTCCCGCCAAAACGACCTCCGCTCCCATTTCCCGCGTTCCGCTAACTTTAAGCAGCGGAGTAGATTCGGGCATAACGATAACCGCTCTAACTCCAAAATGCCTCGCGCTAAAAGCCACGCCTTGAGCATGATTTCCAGCGGACGAACAGATTACTCCGCGATTTAAAATATTAGTTTTATTTCTTTCGTCTTCCATTTTCAAACTTGATAATTTATTGAAAGCCCCTCTAATCTTAAAAGCTCCCGTAAGCTGTAAATTTTCTTTTTTTAGAAAAACTTTAGCGTTTGCGATTTTACTTAAACGAGGAGCGAATGCAAGTTTGTTATAGGCTATTACTCCGTTTAATCTTTCTCTCGCTTCTTTAATTTTTTCTATATTTATAAGTTTCATTTTTTATCCTTATTTTATTTTTTTATTTTTATATTTAATATTTTTTATTATAAAAGAGAATTTATTATAAATTATTTTTAATAAATGAAAAGATTTTAAATTTTTAGAAGAAATAAAAGAGTAATAAAAAAGGGAGACTAAATTTTAGCCTCCCTAACTTATGGTTAATTCTTAATTATTATTGTAATAATCTAAGAGCGCCTTGCGGTAACTGATTAGCTTGAGCAAGCATAGACAAATTAGCTTGATTAAGAATTTGGTCTTTAGCAAGTTTAACTGAAGCTTCAGCCATATCCGTATCTCTAATTCTGCTTTCTGAGGCTTGCATATTTTCAAAACCAACCATTAAGCCTTGAGCCGTAAGTTCCAATCTGTTTTGATAAGCTCCCAAATCCGCTCTTTGTTTCAATACTTTAAGAAGAGCTTCATCAACCATACCTATAACCGTGTTCGCTTTAGTAGGATTTGAAAGGCTTATAAATGTAGCCGTTATCGCAGGTCCCGTAGGATTTTTAAGTCCGAGCGCTTGACTGTTCATAGTGCCTATATAAACGCGTTTTCTTTCGTCCATATTTGCGCCGATATGCAACCACATAGAAGCCGTAGGATTGTTTTCTCCTGTAGAGCGAGCAAATCTTCCAGTCAACATATTAAGTTTGTTGAATTGAGCATGAGAAGCCACTCTGTCGATTTCGTCCACTAATTGAGACACTTCGATTTGAACATAAAGTCTGTCTTCATCAGTGTAGATACCGTTTGCGGCTTGTATTGCCAACTCTCTGATTCTTTGAAGAAGATTTGTAGTTTCATCCAAATATCCTTCAGTAGTTTGTATGAAAGAAATGCCGTCTTGAGTATTTCTTTCAGCTTGACGCAAACCGCGAATTTGAGTTCGCATTTTTTCGGAAACAGCTAATCCAGATGCATCGTCTCCCGCTTGATTGATTCTTAAACCGCTTGAAAGTTGAGCAGAATCTTTTCTTAAATCAACTTGGCGGAATTTAAGAGTTCTTTGCGCATTTATAGCGCTAATATTGTTGTTGATAACCATATGGTTCCTCCATGAATTTTTATATTAGTCCGTCCTTGAACATATAAATATTATCGGCTATAAATTCTTAATTCTTAATCTTTTGTTATTAAAAAATTTATTAATTTATACGAATTATAGTAAAACTATTCAAATTTTTTCAATTTATAATATAATTATAGCAATTAATTTACGATATAATTAGTCGGAGTCGTTTTTTTTATTTTTCGTCTTTTTCAAATTTTAATTTTCCTCTTTAATTTTAATTTATTTAATTTATAAAAACACTCTCTGCATTATTATATCGGAAATATATTGAGCCAATTCTTCTGGAGTAATATAACAGTCTTTCAAT
>NZ_JBNMIZ010000260.1:0-3259 GCF_050873525.1 Brachyspira sp.
ATATTACACCAAAAGCAAAAAAATGTCAATAGTTAAAATAAGAAAAAAGTCAAGTTTAATTTAAATAATTTTTATTTTCAATTTATAAATTATAATTGATAAAATAAATTTTTTATAATATAATTCTTGTTTTGTAGGAATTAATAAGGATTAATAATGAAGCAATTTATAGATGTCGTTAATTTTGAAATAGAAGCGGGACATGGCGGAGCGGGATGCGTGAGTTTCAGAAGAGAGGCGCATGTTCCAATGGGCGGTCCCGATGGCGGAAACGGAGGAGACGGAGGCGATGTTATAGTAATCGTTGACGCGAGAATAAACAGTTTTGGAAAAATAAAAAGCAGAAAAAAATTCAGAGCGAGAGACGGCGAGCAGGGAAAAGCGAGATTAAGCGATGGAAAAAAAGGCGACAATATAATAATAAGAGTTCCAATCGGCACGGTAATTTATAATGAAGAAACTGGAAATATAATTGCCGATTTAATCGAAGATGGACAGAGCGAAACTATTGCGAGAGGAGGAAAAGGCGGAAAGGGAAATAAATTTTATGCAACCTCTACAAATCAAGCGCCAGATTACGCTCAACATGGACTTGACGGAGACAAATTAAATATAAGACTCGAAGTAAAATTAATCGCAGATATTGGACTTGTCGGAATGCCTAACGCGGGTAAATCAAGTTTGCTTTCAAGATTGACGAGGGCGAATCCAAAAATAGCTTCCTATCCTTTTACAACTCTTACGCCGAATTTGGGAGTTTGCTATTTGGATTATGAAAGAAGTTTTGTAATTGCGGACATTCCTGGAATTATTGAGGGAGCGAGCGAAGGCGCGGGACTCGGACTCACATTTTTAAGACATATAGAGCGAACGGGAGCTTTAGTTTTCGTCATTGATATAACCGATGAAGATATTAAAGGCACTTATTTAAAATTAAAAAAAGAATTAAAATCCTACAGTAAAGAATTAATAAAAAAGAAATCCATAATAATTTTGAATAAAACCGATATGCTTGAAAAAAATGAAATCGATAAAAAAATTAAAAGCGTAAAAAAAACTGTGGAAAAAGAATATAAAGAAAGCAAAGAAAATTATTTTGAAGCGCCCGAAATATTTGCAATCTCTGTATTTAGTCTGGAAGGAGAAGAATTGGAAAAAATTATAAACGCTTTATATAAGGCAAACGAATCGAGATATTTAGAATCAAATTCTACAAATATAAAGAAAAAAAATAAAAAAAATTATAACGAGCCTTTACTTTTAAATAATTTAAACGATAAAAAAAATAAATTAAAAACAAAAAGAGTATTCGGTCCAGTTCTTTCAAAGAGACTCGGAAATTCTTTGGGAATCGATGTGATACCGCATAAAACCTGTTCCTATAATTGCATCTATTGTCAATTAGGTTCTGAAGAAAATACGATAACCGATTTGAAAAACTATTACTCTGTAGACGAAATAATTTACGAATTGAAAGAGGCTTTGCTCAATAATAAAAATATTGATTATATAACTTTCACTGGTTCGGGAGAGCCTACTTTATATAAAGACTTGAAAAAACTTATTTACGAAATAAAACAAATAACCGATATTCCCGTCTGCGTCATAACTAACGGTTCTTTATTATACAAACAGGAAATGCGTTCAAATTTGCTTTTAGCCGATTTAATTATTCCATCTCTCGATGCTGGAAACGAAGACACTTTTAAGCTGATAGATAATCCGAATAAAGAAATCGATTTTGATAAAATGGTTGAAGGACTTGCCGAATTCAAAAAAGTATTTAAGGGCGAATATTGGCTTGAAATATTTTTGCTTAAAGATATAAATGATAACGAAATGGAACTTGACGATATAATAAAAATTATCCGAAAAATTAAACCCGACAGAATTCAGCTTATAACGGCGACAAGAAGAGTGGCAAACGAAAAAGCTAAAGCGTTATCGGATGAAGAATTAAAAAAAATAAAAAAATATTTTAACGCCCGATGCGATATTGAAGTCGATATTCCGAATGTGTCTGACAATCATAAAGGAAATACTAAAAAAATAACCGAAGAAGATATTATAAATTTTTTAATCCGTCAGCCCGACACGGCATATCTTATAGCGAAAAGTTTTAACGAAGAAGAAAAAAGAGTGAAAGAATTACTCGACTCGCTTATTAAGAAAAATAAAGTGAGGGAAGAAATTGTTAACGGAGTGGTTTCTTATGCGGTTAATATTTGATTTTTTATCAAGCGGTTTATTTATATTTATTTAATAATTTCGTAATATTTTTTAAGTAATTATTAAATCACTTTGACAAATTAAAATATTCTGTTATAATATCCTTATGAACAATAAACCTTTTAATGCATTAAATGATTGTTTTGTTCGGTATTTCTTTACCGATAAAGGAGGAGAAAAAGTCCTCCTCGACTTTATTAACGCCGTTATGATTAGCGCGGACATGAAAACTTTTAAAGCCGTTGAAATTCTTAATCCATTTAATTTGAAGCAGCATTATAAAGATAAATAGACAATCGTTGATGTGAAATGTATCACTAAAAACGGAACAGTTGTAATTATTGAAGTTCAATTATCGGGCAATTCGAGATTTCCAGAAAGAATATTATATTATTGGTCTATGAATTATAGCAAACTATTGAAGAAAGGCGAACAGTATGACAACTTAACGCCAGTAATAAGCATAAATCTTCTTAATTTTAATCTTAATAAAAAAAGTAGCAATGTCCACAGTTGCTATATGATTTACGATACAAAAAATGCAAGACTGCTAACCGACCACTTGCAAATACATATGATAGAATTGAAAAAATTTAAATTTAAAGATAATAACCTACCAAAAGATTTAAACTGCTGGTTAGGTTTCTTTACAACCAATAACATGGAGGAATATATGTCTGAAATAGTAAAAGAAAAACCAATAATGGAAGAGGCTCACAAGCGATATAACAATTTTATAAGAAATCAATTAATGATGTCTGAATACGAGAAAAAAGAACTCTATCAATACGATAAAAAAATAATGCTTGCAGATGAAAGACGAATTGGTATGAAGGAAGGAATAAAGAAAGGTAAACTCAAAGGTATAAGAGAAGGTCAAATATCAATGGCAATCGCAATGAAAAAAGACGGAGCGGACATTAACCTAATCTCAAAATACACAGGCTTACCAATCGAAGAAATCCGCAAACTGCGTCCAGACGGAGAAAAACTATAAACCTTGCCTCAACTACCTAATTTATTACCTCAC
>NZ_JBNMIZ010000261.1:0-3252 GCF_050873525.1 Brachyspira sp.
CTTATACCCTATACTTATAATATAGCAAATTTTTTTCAAAAGTCAAGTATTTTTTTAATTAAATTCTATATTAAATTTATTAACAAATTAATAAAGTCATTGCGAGCCTTACACCGTAAGGCGTGGCAATCCAATTCTAATTTGATTACTTCATTTTTGGATTACTTCGGCTACGCCTCGTAATGACAGTTAAAAACATCGTCATTGCGAGATTTCGTAAGAAAGCGAAGCAATCAACTATTAATAAAGTTAAATCTTTAAAATAAAATTCTATTTTAATTGGATTACTTCGGGCTAAAGCCCTCGTAATGACAAACTATTTTTACCAAAAGAATTTTTAATATTTTCTTACTTTTCCGTTTACATCAAATACCAAATCTATATATTTAGTTTGATTATTTTCCGTATCATTTTCAATTTTAATTTCCATACTTTGCAAACTTATATCTTCGTTATTTGCGCTTCTTCCCAAAATTTCATTCGCTCTTGAAACCGTTATAATATAGGCTGAAGGATTAGCGAGTTCCGTAGAAGAATTTACTCTGACTTGAGAACCGTCATATACCAAAGCGCCTGGGTATAAATATGTCGTATAAGAACGAGTTTTTATACTAGCGTCGCTAACCTGTCCGTTTTTTACTCCGTTTATCCAATTAGTAAGTAAAGCCTGCCAAGTGCTTCCCAAACCATTAACCGATTTTAGCACTTTATTATAATCTTGAGTTTCAGTTGAAGATGCAATTCTTCTAAAAACATCGCTGCTATTTCTCTTATAAAGCCAGTTCATAAATACCGAAGCGGAAGGATAATTAACAAAACCGTAATTTGAAGGCAAATTCCAAGTATAGAAACAATAATAATCTATTTGATTAAATTCTTGGATTCTCGATTTAACCACGCTATCATCGAATAAAATAGAAGTCGATTCTGAAAGACATTCGTCAAGCCAAAGCGACATTTCTTTTCCTTTTTTTAGATAATTCACATTGAAATTGATTAAATGCTGAAATTCATGCAAAACCGTTCCCGCTATCTCCCCGGGTTTCGTATTCAAAAGATTAACATCCATATATAAAATTTCGCCGTTATTTGCGCTTCCGTAAATCAAATCGCTCGGCAAAAAATATCCCATTACTACGGAACTGCTTCTATTATTTCCATTAATATTGACAAAAATAAGTTTAATTTTTCCGTTATTGTCCATATCCGTATGTCTGCCGTAAGTATTTATCATTTGTCTATAATTATCTTCAAATTTTTGCACGACTTGTTTTATATTGTAAAGAGAATAAGTATATCCGCTTTCCACATAAACCTGCAAATTATCCGTTTTTCCAACATATTCTGTGGAAGCTTTATCGACTTTTGAACCCGAAGCCGAATATCTAATTACATAATATGAATTCTCGTCCAAAGGCTCTACAATATCCGCCCCGCATGAATTCAAAAATATACAAGAAATTACCGATAGCAGTATAAATAAATTACGAATATTTTTCATTAACAAACCTCTCTTTTTTTATTAAAATTTTTTATCAAAATTTTTTATTAATATTTTTATCAATACTTTTGAATATTTCCATTTTCATCCAAAAGTATATTAATAATTTGAGTTTCCTCTTTATTTTCTATAATATTTTGTTTCGTTCCGCTTTCTGAAGCCAAATCTACCGAACTACTAACGCTTACCGTTTTAGAAGATGTGTATGTTCCTAAAGTAGTATCTTTATTAAGAACTATAATTTTTTGACTGCCGTTATTCCCATTTGTTCGAGTAACTATATTAGAATCTGTAGTATTGCTAAAACTATTTACAACAATCATAGCGCCTGGAAATAACTTTACACTTCCAGTAGAAGATAAATTATTTGTAGCTTCTTTGTCATCTAGAGTAAGTCCGTTAGACACAATATCATCCATCCAAGTTAAAAGTAAATCCGCCCAATTGCTTATGCTGTTTAAACCCGATATGCCTTGAGCAGCGGTTAATACTTTATCATAATCAGTATTTCGCTCGGATTGTGCAATTTTTTTAAAAATATCCGAGTTCTTGCCGTTTGTATTATAAAGCCAATGCATAAATACCGAAGCGGAAGGATAATTAACCAAAGAGTTACTTTTACCGTTATTAGCAATATTATCAGTTATATCCCAAGTATAGAAACAATAATAATTTATGCCGTTAAATTCGTCTATTCGGCTTTTCGCCGTAGTTTTATTAAATAAAATAGAAGTTGATTCCGAAAGAGATTCGTTTAGCCAAGAAGACATCGCTCTTCTCTTTCCGCTCGCTACATAACTATAATTTATTAAATGCTGAAATTCATGAATCAGAGTTCCGATTAATTTGTCCGTATTGTTATTTGCGCTTTCCAAATCCATATATAAAATTTCGCCGTTATTATATCCATGCATATCGTTAGGATTAAAATATCCTAATACTTGACTTCTTCTATCAGTTTTTTTATTAATTTTCATTAACAAAATTATTATCTTTCCATTGGCGTCAATATCCGTATGTTCGCCGTAAATATTCGTCATGCTGTCGTAATAATAATCAAAGTCCTGCGCCATTTTATTCAAACCGTAAAGACTAATATCTTTTTCGCCTTTATAATCGCTTTCAAATTTAGTTTGAATATATATAGCCAAATGGTCGGTAGTTTTTATCAATTTAGCTGGAACATTAAACCATCCGTAAGTCTTGCCTTCAGATATCATTTGTCCGTAAAAAGTTTTTTCAGAGTCCAAAGTTCCTTTTGGAGCTAAATAATCTCTCAACGCGCAGGAATAAAAACTTAAAGAAAATAAACAATTTAAAAATAATATTTTCTTCATTCTATTCATAAACAATATGTTACCTCTTATTTATATTTCTATATTAATTATACTAAAAAAATAAGGTGTGGCAAGTATTTTTTTGGTATAATTAATATAAGGGTGAACAAATGACGACTCAATAAAAAGGAGGAAGATACTATGGCAAGAAAAATAAAAAATAAGGGGATAACATTAATTGCTTTAACAGTAACAATTGTTGTATTATTAATATTAGTTGGAGTAACAATATCACAAGTTACAGGAAATGGAATATTTAATTCATCAAATACAGCAAAAGATAATACGAATAAAGCAGAAGAAAAAGAGATATTAAATGTTTCCGCAATTTCTGCAATTGCAAAAAGCAGTAAAGCTAAAGTAGAAGAAGTACACTTAAAACCATATTTGGAGCGAAATATAGGTGAAGAGGGA
>NZ_JBNMIZ010000262.1:0-3210 GCF_050873525.1 Brachyspira sp.
AAGTAATACTTTAGCATTCTCGAACATATCAATATATTCTTGCGCTTTTTCTACGGTTTTAATCTCCTTAAAAAGATTTTCTTTTAATACATTTTCAATTTCATCTTTTGTCATGTCGCTCTCCTCGTTTTCTCCGCTTATACTTTTTTCATTATCTATTATTTGTATAAGCGCCGATTTTAATAATTTATAATTATATTTATTATTTTCTTCTTCATTATTTAGAAAAGAAAATTCCTGCCTTTTTAAAATACTCTCAAGCCAATAGCCTATTTCCGCATGTTTTATATTTGCAAATTTGCCATAAAGTTCTCCGTCTTCTTTTTTGTAATATTCTTCAGGCAAACTATTTTCGCTCGGTTCTTTTCCTTCTGGCGTTAAGTAAATAGCGTAAACATTATTACCACAGCCTTCCTCTTTCGACATAATATTATAATATTTTTCTAATTGCCTATCTCTATCGATATAACCTATTTTATTTTCAATTATTACGGCTAAAGATTTTTTATAACGAATTAATATATCTATATGTTTGTATTCATTTTCTACTTCAACTTTTCCCCAATTAATATTATTTAAATCAATCTTATTTTTAAATTTATCGTTCATAAATTCCAAAAATAATTTAGCAAAATTAATTTTTTCTTTTTTTATCTTTAATAATTGAGAAAGCAAATCGCTATTATAAGGTTCATAAGTAAGTAATCTGCCTACTGAAGTTTTTCTTCTTATTGAATTTAGGACATTAAATTGAGGCGGAAGTTTTTCCATTTCCGCTTTAACTTTTTCTCGAACTTCAATTAAAGATTTAGAAATACTTCCCAAATAATTTAATTTTTCTTTTTCGTCATTTTGAAAAGCGTTTATTAAGGGCAATAATATATTTTCTATATTTTTTATATTTAAATTTTTAGCCATAAAGTTATTAATTAATTTTTTTATTATGTTTAATTATAATTTAAAAATTGATTAAAATCAATTTGAATTATAAATAATTTCGTTTCCGCCGTCCACAATCTTTTTAAATTTATCGCTAATATTATTATAATCAATTATATCGACTCTATATGGCAAATCGCTTTCTTCAAACGCGTCTTTTAAAAGATTCAAAAATTCAAAAGATAATTTTTCGCCCGTATCTATGGCTATATCGAAGTCGGAAAATTTTCTATTATTATTTTTATAGCGAGAGCCGAAAGCGTAAACTTTTCCCTTTTTAATATGCGCGTTCAAAATTTTTATTATAATCTCGAATTCTTCCAAAGATACGGCAATCATTGATTATTATCCTTTAATTTTTTTAATAAATATTTTACATAAGGCAAAAATTCAAGCGCCGATTTTAAAACTTCTTCCGCGGTAGTTTCGGAGTAAATATGCGAAGTTTGATTTCTGCAGTCTTTAAAAAATATCCATTTTGAAACATCATCTATAAGCAAATGCTCGCCTGCAAGTCTGAATAATTCTCTTTTTGTAATTCCTTGCGCTATTCCGTAGCTTATATTTTCATTGAGCCATCGGACAATAAATTTCCAGCTTTGCTCGAATGCCACTTCAAAATTTTGTATTACTCCAGAGCGTAAAGCTTCAATTAATTTTTTATCGCTTTTATTATCGCTTAATATTTTTTTATAAACTTCTATGGAATTTTCTAATGATAAAATAGAATTTTCTAAAGCTTCGAGTTCCAGCATAAAATTATATTTCCTTGATTATATTACGATTATTAAAATCAATTATAAAATTATTATATATTTAAAAACTATTTTTACAATCATAATAAACATAATCAACATAATAAAAACTATAAATCAAGAAACAGTTGACTTTATATTTAAAACGGGCTTTAATCTATCCGTTATATTAGCCGTAGGTTCAATTAATTTTTCTATAGTTTTTGAATCTTTATAAGTCTGCGGAGCTTCGTCTAAAGTATGTTCGCAAATACTGCTCGAATAAATTCCTTTCATAGAATCGATAAAATCGTTTATATTTATCATGCTTTTTGCCTGCGTTCTTGACAAAACTCTTCCAGCGCCATGCGGAGCGGAACAATTCCAATCTTCGTTGCTTTTTCCTTCGCAAATCAATATTCCGTCTCTCATATTAAACGGTATAATCATTTTTTCGTTTTTATAGCTTCTTATCGCTCCTTTTCTTATAATAAAATCTTCAAAATCGATAAAATTATGAACGGATTGAAAAGTATTTTCTATTTTAATATTTAATTCGTTTGAAATTATTTTTAATATCGTATCTCTATTAATTTTCGCATAATACTGCGCCACAACCATATCGATGCAATAATCGAACATATCTTTATTTTCCAAATAATATTTTTCGGAATCGTTTTCTATTTTATATTTTATTTCATTATATTCTTTATATAGCATGTCAAATTTTTCCGCGTCATTATTTTTGCGGGCTTCTTCTATATTTTCAAAAAACCAAGCGGCTGCATCTATTTTTTCTTTATTTTTATTTATATGATAGTTGCAAACTCTCGTCCCGAAATTTCTTGAACCAGAATGTATAGTTAAATAATAATCGTTATTTTTGGACGCTCCCATTTCTATAAAATGATTTCCTACTCCGAGCGTTCCCAAAGAGCGATAAAATTTTTTAGATTCTATATGAATTCTATCGAGCATATTTTTTATATATCTGTCGTCAATTTCAAAAGTCGCAAAATTCGTATTATATCTTTTATTATAATTTACGGTAAAGTTTTTTATTAGTTCGCTTAATTCTTCCGTATTGAAAAGTTCGCTTTGTCTTGTCGGCTGAATTTCTCTTCCCATTGGAATAATATTTTTTATTTTCTCGTCAATATATTCCAACGGCATATTTTTAATTTCTTCTCCCAATTTCGCGCATAACATACCGCAGCCTATATCGACTCCTATATGAAACGGATTTACTCTGTCGGTTAACGGCATCGTAAAACCTATAACTATTCCTTTTCCCAAATGAGTGTCGGGCATTATTCTAATCTTTGCATTTTCCGTAGCTTTTTCATTCAAAATATTTTGTATGAGAGCGTAAGAAGGTTCTTCTATCTCGTCTGCAAATATTTTGCAATCTTTATTATATTTTCCTTTTAATTCTATCATTTTTAACTCCTTAATAAAAAAATAAAAAAATAAAAAATTAATTTATATAATAATTATAACATGTAACTAGTATCGCTCACCGATACTTGTTTTTTAT
>NZ_JBNMIZ010000263.1:0-3190 GCF_050873525.1 Brachyspira sp.
ATTTTAACGATTTTTTTAGCAAGAGAAAAATTCAAACAATTTGATGAGATAAAAATTATAGTAGAGTCGAACTTGAAAAATGCTCCGAACTCGTTTGAATTTTCGCTCTCTATGTCATAAAAAAATAACTGTTTAATCATTTATTATCTCTCTATAATTTTTATCTTTATATATGTATTATAGTCGAAAAAATAAAAAATGTCAATAGTTAAAATAAAAAAAATTAAAAAAAATTATAAATAAATTTCATATAAATTTTAATAATTCCAAAGTCGATTATTTAAATAACTTAATTTATTTTTTTGAAGCTGATTTGCTTTTGTCGAACAAAAATTTAAATTAAGGAGTTTTTATGCTATATGCTAAAAACTATAGTCTATATGGCTATAACGATATAAACGATTTTAATCTCGTTAAAGATTATTTAGAAAGATGCGCTATCTATAAAAGCGAAGCGACTTTAATCACTTCAGAACATTGCTTAAAATCATTTTATGTTTTCTATATTTCTTATTTAAAATCGAACGATATAAAATGCGAAGAGTATTTGATAAAATCTATAAATATAAAAACATTTGAAACTTATATTATCAGTCTTCTAAATAGAAAATTAAGCAATAATTTTATCGCTACTAAAATGATGATATTAAAAGATTAAACAATCAATTATTGGCTGACGCTTTTATTATGCAGGATAATGAAATAAAAACTCCCGTTAAGATTTTATTTGACACGGGAGCAACTGTAAGCGCTATAATAGGAAAAATAGCTAAACAATTAAATTTAATTCCCATTTCTAAAACTCGTTTACAAACTCCTACGGGATTAAGTATAGTTAATATTTATGAAATTAATTTAATAATTCCGTTAAATAAAAATGAAATAAATTTTGAACAAAAAATTAAAGCGTTGGAAATAGCCGATAATACCGATTTTGATATAATAATAGGCATGGATATAATAAGCAAAGGATGTTTAATAGTGTCCGATAATATTTTTATTTTTAATATATAATTTGACAAAATTTAATAATTTTATTATAATTAAATAAGTAGGTTTTAAATTCCGAAGTTTATAATATATTAAATTAAGCGTAATTTTAGGCATTTAGCATATTTCCCATAAATCCCAAATTTATCGGCAAATCGTTTACTTTTTGAACGGAATATAAATTATCTTCATATTTTATTTTTGCATATTTTATCGCATCGTCAATGCTGTCAAAATATTCTATAAATTCCTCTTTTCTTATTAAAACATATTTGTCAAGTAAATAATTTGGAATTTTATCTTTTTCTTTTAAGAAGAACTGATAATTATTGTCGACTTCTTTTTGTATTTCTTCTCTTGTGGACATAATTTAACCTCTTAATTAAGTATATCAATAATATTTCATTTTTCAAGTTTTTACCAATCGGCAGAAAGCCAAACCTACACAATAAATAAAAAGAAGCGACTTTAATTAAAAGCCGCTCCTGTATTATGAATGAAAATATTTAAAAAAATTATTCGGCTAATTTAGCGTAAAAGAATTTATGCCAGCCTAAAGGGTCGTAAACCACGCCCGACAATTTTTTACTTACCATTAAAGGCTCGGTATAAAAATAAATCGGTATAAGTCCCATATCTCCCATCAATACATCTTCCGCTTTATGCATAGCTTCCATTCTAACTTTTTGGTCTATAGTCGACATAGCGATTTTCAAATTATCGTCATAAGCCTTATTTGAATAACCGCCGTCATTTTGCGCGCTATAGCTTAAAAATACGCCCAAAAAAGTCATAGGGTCGTTATAATCTCCAATCCATCCATGACGAGCGATTACAAATTCTTTATGCAGTCTAGTAGTTTGGAAAGTTGCCCATTCTTCTTGAGATACAGTTGAATCTATATTCAAATATTCTTTCCACATTTGCTGAATCGCTTCGAATATAGGAATATGATTTCCAGCGTTTGATTTAAATTCTATAACGGGAAAACCTCTTCCTTCTGGATAGCCCGCTTCGGCTAAAAGTCTCTTCGCTTCTTCGACATTCTTTTGCAAATCTTCATCTTTTACGCTGTAATAATCTCCGCCGACTTTTCTAAAATCTCCGTCCGCGTCTTCAGTATCGCTTATTCCGTTTGGAACCCAAGCCGCGGCTGGAACTTGTCCGCCTTTTGTTACTTCTTTAACTATATAATTTCTATCTATAGCCAAAGCCAAAGCCTTACGAACTCTAATATCTCTTAATGTTCTATTTGTCCAGTTCAAACAATAATAATAAGTTCCTATATATGGGGAAATATACATTAAACCTTCGTTTTGCAAAGTTTCCATATCGGATAGAGGCGGAGTTCTTGAAAAATGTAGAGAACCGTCTTTAATTCCCGCCATTGCCGCCGTTTCGTTTTGCATCAATACGAATACGAGTTTTTGGGGAATTATAGAATCGGCATTCCAATAATTTGTATTTTTTTCCATAACGAGACTATCGTCAGTTCTTCTTTCGGTTAAAATAAAAGGACCGTTTCCAATATATGTTTCGGGCGATAAAGTCCAGTCGTCTCCGTATTCTTCTATAATATCTTCTCTTAATGGGTAGAAAGTTGGAAAAGCGGCAAGTTCGATAAAATAAGCCGTAGGAGTAGCCAATTGAACTTCCAAAGTATTTTCATCTATCGCTCTTATTCCCAAAGATTCAACGGGCTTTTTACCTGCGTTAATATCCATTGCGTTAAGAACAGGCTCGAATTGATAAGCGTATTCCGCAGCAGTTTTAGGGTCAACCGCTCTTCTCCAAGAATAAACAAAATCGTCCGCCGTTATTTTTTGTCCGTCCGACCATTTTGCATTTTCTCTTATATAGAAAGTATAGGTTAAACCGTCTTCGCTTATATCCCATCTTTCCGCAACGCCGCTTGTTATTTTATTTTCTTTATCTCTCGTTGCCAAACCTTCAAAAGCATGTTGAATATAAATGCTTCCGTCAACTGCATTGTTTAATGTCGGGTCTATGGTTTTAGGTTCTGGACCGACATTAATCTTAATTCCGTCTTCTTTTGCATTTACTCCGCATGAAACAAATAAGAAAAGCGCGGCGAAAATAAATAACGAATAAAATAATAATTTGTTTTTCATAATGAATACCCTCAATTTTTATTTTAGAATATTATAAACAAAAATAAATTATTAGTCAATAAAAAAAT
>NZ_JBNMIZ010000264.1:0-3183 GCF_050873525.1 Brachyspira sp.
ATTTAATATTATTTGATATTAAATAAAAAATAATTTTATACTTGAAAATAAAAATATAGTCGATATTATATATTATAGACTTTTATTTAGGAATATAATATTATGAAAAAATATATATTTATTTTTACGCTTTTATTTTGCAGTTTGTTGTTTCCTCAAAATTATGCCACCAACGATGCATATAATCCTAATCAAACTACCGCAAATACGAACGCGCCAACTGGAGAAAATACTTCCATTACAAACGATGCGGTTATGGGAAGAAAGCCCGCGATAACCGAAACGGCGATTACGGGATTCAAAGATATTCGATTGGGAGCGACAAGAGAAGACACGATAAACGCGATATTAAGCGATAGCACGATGATACTTCCGAGAAAATATATGACTGGTTCTGTCGATATAACCGCCGAAGAAAGCGCGACTTTTTTGGCTTTGGAAGAAAATAAATTTTATAGAAGCGGATATTTTATTTTTAAGGACGATTCGCTTTATTCTATAACAATTTATTTTCAGCCGAATCAAGTTGATTTTTTGGAACTTCTATCTGCATTAAATTCCAAATATAGCAAAGGAGCTTTTTTGGACGCAAATACCGTGGCTTGGCAAAACGGAAATATGAGAATAATACTTGAAAGACCTAGTATCGTTAAATATATCAATATGAATAATATAACGACAACTTCGGAAACGAGAATAAGAGAAAAAGAAGAAACTCCGTCTCAAAACGAAAGAAACGAAATATTGGAAGGTTTATAATGAAATATTTACTTATAATATTTTTAATTTTTATATTATCTTGTTCTAATTCTAAAAACAATTCAAATAATAGAGTCGAAATAATTTTGCAAGATAAAGATTCTATGGAAATAAAAAAATATGACGAAAATGTCCTAAAAGAATTAGCGCTTGATTCTTTGAAAGAATTTTTATCTTTGCCTTACGATGCGAGCGGAGTATGGACGGCTTATGAAAAATTTTATTCTTCGGCATATAAAGAAATTCTTGATAAATCGAGAAATATTAAAAATGCGGACGATTATGTTTTATCCGAGCCTTCTTTAGATTTTGAATTTGAAACTACGATAGATAAAGTTTATTCTGTTGAATTGGAAGGAAAAAAAGCTCATATAGAAGTCGATTCTTCGGTGTATGACAGAGTTGAAGATTCTTATTCTAAAGCAAGGCAAACTTTTGTTATGGAATATGAAGACGATAAATGGGTTATAAGCCGTTAATTATTTATTTATATCAATTACAAAAACAAATATTAAAATTGAAATATAAATTTAAAAGAATAAATAATTTAAAAATAATATTAATAAAATTTTTATTTATCCGACAATATTAACATAATATTATATATTATAATTTTAAGGAGTATAAACTTGAAAGAGCCAATAATAGCGGGAATCGATGCGGGAAGCTCGTCTATAAAAACAGTCATTGCTCGAGTAAATGACGACAAAATCGAAGTTATAGGAATAGGCGAAAGCGAAAGCGAAGGAATAATGAAAGGCATCGTTGTAAATATAGAATCCGCTGCGGACGCTATAGAAAAATCGGTTAATCAAGCCGAACAAATGGCGGGAATTCAAGCTCCAGATGTGATAGCCACAATAGGCGGAGAGCATATAAAAGGAAAAAACAGCAAAGGCGTAATAGGAGTTAATAATAAAAATAAAGAAGTTACTCCCGTTGAAATAGAAAGAGTTTTGGAAAGCGCGAAAAATATATTGATACCAGCGGATAGGGAAATAATAGAAACTATAGAGCAGGAATATTCTTTAGACGAACAGGACGAAATAAAAAATCCAGTCGGAATGTCAGGCACGAGACTTGAAACGAGAGTTCATATAATAACGGGACTAAAATATGTTAGCGATAATTTGAGAAGAACTTTAAATAAAATGAAATTCTCTGGAAGAGATTTTATAGTAAATGTTAGAGGAAGCGCAGAAGCCGTTCTCACGAAAGACGAAAAAGAATTGGGAGTAGTCGTTTTCGATATAGGACATTCCACAACTTCTTTAATGGTATTTTTGGAAGGAGCGGTTTGGCATACGGCTGTTATTCCAATTGGGAGCTATCATATAACCAACGATATTTCTAAAGGATTAAGAATTACTATTCCAGCCGCGGAAAAATTAAAATGCGACCATGGATACGCTTTTATAGATATGATAGGCGAGAGAGAAATTATAGAAGTTCCGACAGCAAGCGGTAAATTAAGGACTATTCCAAAAAGAGCTTTAACCGAAATCATACAGCCGAGAGTGGAAGAAATATTGAGTTTATGCGGACAGGAACTTGCAAAAATGAAGTATATAGATTCTTTATCGGCGGGCATGGTATTTACGGGAGGCGGCGCATTGCTTCCAGGATTAGTTGATCTAGCGAAGGCTTATCAAACGGCGGTAAAAGGCGCTATTCCAATATCGGCAAGAATAGGAGTTCCCGACCAAATTTTAGGAATAAGAGACATAGCGAATAATCCCGCTTACTCTGCGGTTATAGGAATATTAATGATGAGTTTGGACGAAGCGACTCCAATGAATATTCAAAGCGGTAAAAAAAATGCAGATAGAAAATTTAAAATAAAAAATCCTTTTGGCAAAAATCCCTTTACTGAATTTTTTAAATAATAACGGTAGAATAAAAATTTTATCAAAAATTATTTAAATTAAATATTATCTGGATTACAAACCTTGCAGGCTTCATATCCGTTTTTTATAGCTTCGTTCGAGTCTATCGCCTCTTTTTCGCCTCTTAAAGTTCGGCAATTTTCAAGATGATATTTTTTGCCAGTTTTGGCTATATAAACGACTTTTTCTATATCGTTAATCTTATTTTCGCTTACCGTTTCAGTAACGGTTTCGACTTCAGTATTTTCGTTTGCTTTGGTTTCGTTAGTTTCGGCAATATTTTTTAATTCGTTCGTTTTAATTTCAGTCGCTTTATTTTCCTTTACTACCGTTTTACTTTTTTCTTCGGTTTTTACAACATTTGTTTTAACTTCGGTCTCGTGTAAAAAAGAATCCTCTTCTTCGGGCATTTGATTATCTTCGGTAAGTTCGGCACTGACTTGAGATTGTTCGTTTCCATTAGAAAATTCATCCGAACATCGAATAATTAAAATAGATAAAATAATTAATAAAATAACAAATTTTTTCATGGTTAAAC
>NZ_JBNMIZ010000265.1:0-3139 GCF_050873525.1 Brachyspira sp.
GTTTTGCAAAAATAATTTCTTTTTGTCAAAAAGAAGACAAGGCTAAAGCCCGCTTTCAGCGAACAACTCCGTTTAGAATTCATAATTCCGTGTTTATGGGATTGCTTCAATTTATAGAAAATCAATTTGCAATTTTTAATTATGCATTTTCTTGTGCATTGAAAAATCAATTTGAAATAATAAGTCAGTCGGATTATGGCTTTTGTTATAAAAATTATTTCTTTAATCTTAATCAAGTTTTTCGCAATAGTTACGATTTCGGCGGAAGGTTTGGAAGAAATCTAAATTATGGTTTCGGTAAAGATTATAATTGCAATTTCAAAAAGAATTGTGATTATGATTTTGAAAAAAATTGTAGTGGCGGTTTCGGAAAAAATTATTTCGGAAATTGTAATTTTGGTTACGGTTTTGGGAATGAAATTTATAGCATTTGGCATGATTTGAAGGGCTTTTTATTTAATAGAAAAATTTTAAAAACAAAAATCTAAAAAAATAGGAGAAGAAAAGATGAAAAAGATTTTTCTAACAGTAATAGCTTTGCTCACGGTGGCAAGCATGCAAGTGTTCGGTATGTATGGAGCTACTTCAAGAGATTGGATAACTTTCCTTACCGATGGAAACAGATTTGAAGCAAAATTAGACCAATTAGGCTTCACGCTCGGAAACGACACAATCAAGGGAACTTTCGGTTTCCACGAAGACAGAGGTATGTGGGGCGCTATGTTGAAACCTACTAATGGAACGCCTACAGGAAGCACGGTAGCAGCTAACGATTTCTTTTATAACTTCGTGCCTACAATCTCAATGGGATTAGGTTATACCTCTTCCTTAATAAGCGTGGGCGTTGGCTATAACGCCACAATTGGACCTGTATGGAACAGATACAACGGAAAAACCGAATCTAAAAAAGTTGAAGCCGTAGTTCATACGCCAGTTTTGGTTTTGAATGCATTGGATAACGCTTTTAGAATGGCGATTCCGATTCAAGTTGTTAACCTTACCGAAAAGTTTGACGGCTATGGTAAAGGAAGCGTAACGGCAGTAAGTTTTGATGCTCAATTCAGATATTATACGGGAATCGAAGCTTTGACGCAAGTGAGATTGTATCTCAAATACGGAACTTACGGCATGAATTTCACGCCAGACCAAGGCGATAAAGTAAAAGAAAAATTCGCCGAATCTTTCGGATTCGATTTGAGATTCTACTTCGGCTCGATGGTGGAAGAAGTTGCGCTTCAACCTATAGTTAGACTCGCTTATAACGGAGCTTTGGGAAAACAACATAACAAAACTGCAGTTACCGCTTTAAGCGCACTTGATGATTCCGCAGGAGTTTGGGGAACTGCTTATAACAACACTGTTAACAGCGCTACTGCCCCTTTATCTTCTTATAGCACAGGCACAGCTTGGGAACAAAGCGCTTGGGACTTACTATTAATGACGGGTTTAGGTTTGACTGCTAACTCCGATATAGTTTCGCTTTATTTAGAACCTCAATTAGGTTTGAAAGTAGTTCAATCAGGCAGCGCTTTAGAAAAAATTAAAGAAGCTTACGGTTTGGGTTATAATGTTTATGCGGAAATCTATATTACGCCAATCAAAAACCTTGAATGGTATTTTGAAGCGGAAATAGGTAACGCTCTTAAAAACACCTCTGCATCTACGGTTTCTGATGGTTTCCAATTTAATGGCACGACAGGTGTTACTTGGTATTTACCACAACTTTAATTATTTAATTAGGTTAAGGTTAGGTTAAAAAGGTTACTCTTCTTCGGCGTTGCGAACGAGGAAGAGTAATTATTTAATTTTTTAGAAATGGAGAAAATTATGCTAGATTTAAATAAAACTGGATATATACTTTTATCACCAGATTATACTGAAGGAGAAAAAACTAAAAAATGGCATTTGTTTGATGCTACAAATTTTACAGATACTAAAAGTTTAAGCTATCATTATAAAATCAATGATAATACACCTTTATGTAAAAACGAGAATATACATACTAAAGAAAAAGAATTCAAAAATTTTGTATCGTTCTATAAAAGTTTTGGTTATGGTTTAATATATAATAATGAATATCCTTATATTGAATTTCCTGAAATCAATGGAGTTTATTATACTGACGAATCAAAAAATACTTTTTATTATAGCGATAAAAAATTAATTATTAGGGCAATAGCTTCAATATTAGGTGAAATAGTTTGTGAAGATTGCCTTGCTACATTATATGGCAATAAATCTAAATAAGACAATTATTTATAAATTCAAAATTGACTTATTGTGATTTATAAGATTAATTAATTTGCATCTTTCTTAAATTTTTCACTATAATTCGGCGTTCTTCGTGTGTTGCGAACGGAGGACGCTGTTTTTATTTTGAATTGATTGGTTGAAAGTTGATGCGGTTTTGTGTGGGATTTTTTATTTTAATTAGTAAGGTTGGAAATTAGATTTGTTATTTTGAATTTTTTATTGTGGTTAATAAATTAATTATTCTAGGTATGGTTTATAGTTTTTCTCCGTCTGGACGCAGTTTGCGGATTTCTTCGATACTTAATCCCGTAATTCTTTTGATAGTTTCTATGTCAATATTTTCTTTTTTCATTGCGATTGCCATTGATATTTGACCTTCTTTTAAGCCTTCAAGTTTACCTTCTCTTATACCTTCAAGTTTTCCTTTCTTTATTCCTTCCCTCATACCAATTCGTCTTTCATCTGCGAGCATTATTTTTTTATCGTATTGATAGATTTCTTTCTTCTCATATTCAGACATCATTAATTGACTTCTGATAAAATTATTATATCTTTTATGAGCCTCTTCCATTATTGGTTTTTCCTTTACTATCTCTGACATATAATCCTCCATATTTTTTGTAGTGAAAAATCCTAACTAGCAGTTCAAGTCTTTTGGCAGGTTATTGTCTTTAAATTTAAATTTCTTTAATTCTATCATATGTATCTGTAAATGGTCGGTCAATAATCTTGCATTTTTAGTATAGTAAATCATATAACAGCTATGCACATTGTTCCCTTTTTTATTCAAATTAAAATTAAGTAAATTAATACTTATCACAGGATTTAATTCCTCATACTGTTCGCCTTTCTTTAAAAGTTTGCTATAGTTCATAGCCCAATAATA
>NZ_JBNMIZ010000266.1:0-3124 GCF_050873525.1 Brachyspira sp.
AAATATAAAGACCATAAATTAGTCGGAAAATATGCTGGTTTTAGAGAATGCCATATAAAACCCGATTTACTTTTGATATACAAAAAAGAAAATAAAACATTAATTCTTATGTGCATTGCTTTAGGTTCTCATAGCGATTTATTTTAATATAGTTTAATTATAAAAATAACTATAAATTGATTTATTTGTCCGCTTTATAGTTTGAGTGAAGAGGAGATGGAGTTTATTATTGGTTATGAGTTGGAGTTTAGGGTTTAGTTGAAAATGAGATTAGGGTTATTGAAAGTAAAAATTTAATTTAGAATTTGTTATTGTAATTAACATACATACTATTATTTTTTTTAGTATATATATTGACTTATTATATATAATATGATATACTTCTAAATATTTGGAGGCTATTAAATATGGCTAAAGATAAAAAATATGATTGGGCGATAGGTAATTCTTTGCCTGAAATTGAAGAACATAGTTTAGTGAAATTAAATATTATTGAAAAATATTTAGAAGCATATATGCGTCATTTAACTATTTTACCATATTCTCGAAATTTAAAATTTACTATTATTGATGGGTTTTCTGGTGGTGGTTTATATAAAGATATTAAAGGACAAGAAATTTTAGGTAGTCCATTGCGAGTTTTAGAAACTGTTGAAAGGCTTAAAAAAGAAATTACTTTCGAGAGAGAAAATAAGAATTTTGGAAAAATCGATTTTGATATTCCTGTATATTGTATTGAAAAGGATAAAAAAGTTTTTGAATTCTTAAAATATACAATAAGCCAAAGAGGATTTGGAAATTCTGCAAATATTATTAACGGAGAGTTTGAAAAAATATATAATAATATCATTAGAGAATTACAAAATAGAAAATATAAAAGAGCCGTTTTTTTATTAGACCAATATGGATATATAGAAGCTAATATAGAAACGATAAAAAACATTTTAAATAGTTTTTATAATGCCGAAATTATACTTACTTTTGCATGCGATAGCTTAATCGATTATCTTTCTTCAAGTAATAAAAATATTCTTATAAAATTAGGTTTAGATAATAACGATATAACACATCTTTTAGATACTAAAAAAGATAATGATGGAAATAGAAGAATATTGCAATTTACATTGTTAAAGTCCATTATTAATAAAGTTGGAGCTTGCTATTATACTCCTTTTTTTGTTAAAGGCAGTAAAACTCATAGAGCCTATTGGTTATTACATTTTAGTATTCATCCAATAACTCGTAATGAAATGGTTAAACTACATTATAAAAATCATAATGCGTTTATTCATTATGGCGGAGCAGGACTTGATATGTTTGGATATTCAACAAAAGATAAAGACACGCTAAATCCATTTTTATTTGCTGAACAAGATAGATTAGATAGTTTGGAAGCTATAAAAACACAAATTCAAAATAAAGTAGGCAGTTATAATAATAAAACTTTTGAAACTTTAATTCAAAGTGAAATAAACTATACTCCTGCTACAATAGATACGATATGCCAATCACTTGAAGAACAGATATATTATGGAGATATAGATATTATAAATCCAAAAACAAATAAAAAAGTGAGAAGTTATAAAAATATTAAATTGGACTACATTATAAAAGATAATAAACAGAAGAGGTTTAATTTTTAAATGAAAATTAGTAAAATAGAATGGACGGAAGCAAGCTGGAATCCTACCATAGGATGCGATAAAGTAAGCAGCGGTTGTAAAAACTGCTACGCTGAACTTATGGCAAAAAGATTGCAGGCTATGGGAAATGTAGATTATAAAGACGGATTTAAATTTAAAATGTTGCCACATAGATTAAACGAACCGAAACAAAATAAAAAACCAACGCTTTATTTTGTAAATTCTATGAGCGACTTATTTCATGAAAAAATTGATTATAATTTTTTAGATTCTATATTGAAAATTATTAAAGAAACCCCGCAGCATCAATACCAAATATTGACTAAACGCCCGCAAAGAATGAGAAAATATTTCTTAAAAAATGAAATTCCTAAAAATGTTTGGTTAGGAACAACTATAGAATCAATTAAAGTAAAATCTCGTATAGATTTAATCCGTGATTTAGAAGCAAGCGTAAAATGGATTTCTTGCGAACCTTTAATAAGCGATTTGGGAGAACTTGATTTAAGCGGAATTGATTGGGTAATTGCAGGAGGCGAAAGCGGAATTAATGCTCGTCCTATGAAAGAAGAATGGGCATTAAATATACAAAGGCAATGTAAAAAACAAAATGTTGCATTTTTCTTTAAACAATGGGGGGCTTGGGGGAGCGATGGTATAAAACGCAATAAAAAAGAAAACGGCGCACTGCTTAAAGGCAGAATTTATCATGCATATCCTAAAGAAAAAAAGAAAATTATAGTCTGAAATTAATTTATTGTTTCGTTCAGTTGTATTGCCACGCCTCACAAGTTCGGCTCATAATTACGGTATTTTTACAAACGGATTACGAAGTCTAAACGGAGTTGTTTTTCGCTTCTGCGGGCTTCACTCTGTGGGCTTTAGCCTAGCCTTGTTTCCTTTTTTTCACCGAAGGTGCGCAGAGCGACAAAAAAAGGAATAGTTTTTGGCGTCTGCCCGCTTTAGCGTGGTTCTTTTTTGCTATCAAAAAAGAACAGAGATTTTGCATTCTTTTATAAAAAGAAAATACATACAGGTTGATTTGTCCGCTTTATGGTTTGAGTGAAGAGGAGATGGAGTTTATTATTGGTTATGAGTTGGAGTTTAGGGTTTAGTAAAATATTTAAAGTTTTTCAATTTCTTTTATAGTTAAGCCCGTATATTTTGAGATTAGGTTAATATCCGATCCGTCTTTTTTTATTGCGATTGCCATTGAGATTTGTTCAGCATGTCTGCCTTTTTCAATACCTTTTTCAATGCTTTCTCTTATACCTTCAAGTTTGCCTTCTCTAATTCCTTTTTTAATACCTTCTTTAATTCCTTCTTTGCGTTCTCTATCCAGCATAATTTTTTGTCCTACCAAAAATGCGTCCCTTGCGTCATAAGCTCGCATAAGTTTATCATCCGAAGTAAATCTTTTATACTCTTCAATTACTTTTGTCATAATCGGGTTTGCCTCCTTTAATTCCTTTTCTATAGAT
>NZ_JBNMIZ010000267.1:0-3109 GCF_050873525.1 Brachyspira sp.
ATATAATATTTTTATTAAATATAAATCTTAATTCAAGGAGAAAAAATGAAACAGTTTATAGTAGATGCATTTTCAGAACGGATATTTCATGGAAATCAAGCCGCAATATGCGTAATGGATGCATGGCTAACGGATGAGTTAATGATAAATATTGCAAGAGAGAATAATTTTTCCGAGACGGCTTTTACTGTCAAGACAAATGACGGCTACGAGATTAGATGGTTTACTCCTGGCGGCGAGGTGAAACTGTGCGGACATGCTACGCTTGCCACATCGTATGTTCTATTTCATTATTATGAAACGGATAAGAATAATTTGGTGTTTCATTCGTTAAGCGGAGATTTGCTTATCGGGAAAGATGGAGATTATATAGCGATGGATTTTCCTATGCTTCGCTGTCGTGAAATAGAAATAACAAGTTTAATGGCGGAAGCTTTTGGCACGGTGCCGTTGAAAGCGTATATTGATGACAGGCTATTGCTTGTTTACGAAAACGAACAAATTATCCGTAATATGAAGCCCGATTTTGAAAAGGTAGCTTTATTGCATGAACATGGCGTTGCCGTGACATCTGCGGGTAGTAATTATGACTGCGTATCGCGATTTTTTGCGCCAAGATTGAAAGTAAATGAAGACCCAGTAACGGGTTCGGCTCATTGCATGATTGCTCCGTATTGGGGAGAACGATTGGGGAAAAAAATAATTCGCGCATATCAAGCGTCTGAAAGAGGAGGCGAACTATTATGTGAATTGCGTGATGACAGAGTCGTTATTAAGGGGAAAGCCGCTTTATACTCTATCGGAGAATTATGTCTATAAATTCTAGATTAAATATTTAGTAGAAAACGGAGCGGATATTAACATTAAAGATAAAAACGAGAATACCGCTTTGAACTATGCAAGAACTGAAGGGATAAAAGAAGTATTGAGAAAAGCTGAAGCAAAATAAAATTCTATTAATTTTGGATTACTTTATTTTGGACTATCAGCTTTTGCAGAAAAACTATTATAAATCCTATCCAAAAATATTTTGCTTGCAGGAGAAAATACTTGATTCTTTTTCCACACTATATTCATTCGCGGTTTGACTTTCGGCTTAAGAGGAATAAAACAAATATTTTCTGTATTTATATTATTAATCGTAAGAGAATATCCTAGTCCTTCTTTAACCATAAAGATAGAATTATAAACGAGATTTTTAGTAAGAACTATATTCAATTTTTCTATATCGTCATTGAACCATTTCAAAAATTGATTATTATGAGATTTATTTTTTGCGATAGTCGTTGGAATAATCATTGGCAAATTAATCAAATCTTTTTTTTCAATAAATTTCTTTTTGGCGATTTTAGAATCCTGTCTTGCAAGTATTCCCCAAACCTCGTTAGTCGGAATATCGACATAATCGTATAAAGACAAATCAGCGGGTTCTATTAGAATTCCGAAATCTATTAATCCTTTATCTAATTTTTCGGTTATATCTCCGTAATTTCCGCTATTAATATGATATATTATATTTGGAAAATCTTTTCGTATATCTTTTATTATTTTCGCTATCGAACTTATCGCTTCGGTTTCCGCCGCTCCTATATAAATATCGCCTGCAATTATTTTGTCGCTCGATTTGAAATCCTCTCTCGTTTTATCAACCATATCCATTATTTCTTCCGCTCTCTTTTTGAGTAAAACGCCATCGCTTGTCAATTCGATTTTATAATTGCTTCGATTAAAAAGTTTTTTGCCAATATCTCTTTCAAGCATATTTATTTGTCTTGATAGATTTGGCTGAGTTAATCCGAGACGATTAGCCGCTTTGGTTATGCTTCCTTCTCTTGCTGCTATTAAGAAATATTTTAAAGCTCTGAATTCCATCTATATCCTTTTTATGATTATAATATCATAGATAGTAATACTTTTCAAGCATAATTAGTTATAAAACAAAAGTATTTGCTACAAATCATTTAATATTTTAAAATTTAAATCAATAAATAATTAATTTTTTTAAATGAAATCATATTTTTATATTGACTCTGGAGTCGACTCCAATGTTATAATAGTAATACAAAATAAAAAAATAAATTAAAAATGCCTTATGGCAAAGGAGAAACAAAATGTTATACAAAAAATTAGGAAAAACAAATGTTGAAGTTTCGGCAATCGGTTTGGGTTGCATGGGAATGAGCGCTTCTTACGGAACGCCTGACGACAAAGAAAGTCTTGCCGTTTTTGAAAAAGCGATAGAACTTGGAATTAATTTTTTCGACACCGCCGACATATATGGAAACGGATTAAACGAAGAATTGATTTCAAAAGTTTTAACGCGTTATAGAGACAAAGTAATTATAGCGACAAAATTCGGTTTTAGAGTAAACGATAAAGGCGAAAATTATTTGGACGCTTCTCCGAAATGGCTTAAAACCGCGGTTGAAAATAGTTTGAAAAGATTAAAAACGGATATTATAGATTTATATTATGTTCATAGACTCGATAAAAACATTCCCGTTGAAGAAACTATTGGCGCGATGTCCGATTTGGTTAAAGAAGGAAAAATAAAATATATAGGTTTAAGCGAATGTTCGGCTGAAGATTTGAAAAAAGCGAATTCAATTCATACGATTACCGCGCTTCAAAGCGAATATTCGATAATGATGCGAGAACATGAAAAAGAAATTATTCCGCTAACGAAAGAACTTGAAATATCTTTTATTCCTTTCGCTCCGTTGGGACGAGGAATAATAACAAATAAATTCGACATTAAAACCGTTCCTCAAAGCGATTTTAGAATTCGTTTGCCAAGATATCAGGGAGAACATTTGGAAAATAATATGCATTTTGCCGAAGAGTTTGAAGAATACGCGAAGAGTAAAAATACTACCGCATCCGCTCTCGCTATCGCTTGGGTAATTGCAAGAGGCGATAATATAATTCCAATTCCAGGAACTAAAAAAATAAAATATTTGGAAGAAAATATAAAATCAGTCGACTTAAAAATAACGGAAGAAGATTTTAAGCAGATAGACAATATTTTAAATAAGTATCCTAATATTGGAGAAAGATATTCGAGCAGAGAAAATAGTTTTTTGAAGAAATAAGATTTTGGGAATTTAAA
>NZ_JBNMIZ010000268.1:0-3103 GCF_050873525.1 Brachyspira sp.
ATAATAATATTATAAATATAAAGCGAGAATTTTATGAGAATTTTTATATTTTTTATTTCTTTTATTTTAATCAATGTTTCGGCTTTTCCTCAAATATATACTTTACAAAGAGGCGAGAGACTGAAAGACGGATATATTTTAGACGAAAATAATTATGCCGTAATTTTAGAAAAAAGCGATTTGAATAATCAAAAAACTTTCGATATTCTATATAAAGACGCGAGATTAACGGGATATAAAGACGCGGGAATAATTAGAATACTTCCAAATAATACTTTAATTGCCACAATGTTAAAATCTTCAACGGGAAAAGATATGTGGACTTTAATTTACGGCGATAATGAAATGGAATTCGATTCTATAGAAAAAAGTATTTTTTCGGGAAATAATTCTATAATATTTGCTCGACTAACCGATTACGGAATTGCGATTATAAACGGAGAGAGGCAGACGGAATACTCGGAATTATTCGGTTCTATTATTAACGATAATAATTTTGCTTTTTCTTATTTAAGAGACGGAGAATATTTTATTAATATAAACGGAGAAGAAAAACAAATTGACGGGAAAGTCGACAGAATGAAATATTCCGCCGATGGAAACGAACTTATTTATATCATTGAAGGAGAAGAAAATTTTATAATATCAAATAACGAAACCGAAAAATTTTTGAAAGTTGACGATTTTGTTTATTTTGACGCGAATACTCATGCTTATGCAGTTAAACCAATGCCCGAAATTGATATGATTATTGAAACGAACGATTTTATTACAAATGAAAGCGATTCAATAATTACAAATACTTCGACTATCACAAATTATAATTTATCGAATATTAGCGTCTATACGAACGAAGAGGGAGTAACGGTAAAAGGACAATCGAACACAATCGCTCTTATGACAATAACGAATATTATTACAAATTTTATGCCCGAACAAATTGATGAATTATATACCAATTTTATTACCAACGAAAATATAATGACGAGCCTTATTTTGAACGGAAGAAATTTTGGAGAATATGATTTAATAACGAATATGTCTTTTTCGCCAGACGGAAAAACTTTGGTATTTATTGATATAGATACGAACGAAAATTTAAGTTTTCATGTCGGCGGGGAGACGATTACAAATTACGATAATATTCTTTTATATAAATATTCTGACGATTCTAAAATATTTTCTTATGCGGCTCAAACTAACGGAATTTCTTTTGTCATATTAAACGGAAAAAGATTGAATAAAGATTTTGATAATATAAACGAAATTTATTTTTCTTCAAATAATAATTTAGTTTATAACGCTGTTCGAGGAGCTAGAGAATATATTTTTGCTGACGATTTTGAAAGTCCCGCTTATAATAATATAATCTCTTTTAAGTTTGTCGGAGAATCTTTCGCGTTTACGGGCGAGCGACTCGGAAAATATTATTATTTTATTTTGGATAAAGAAAATTCAAGAAGAAGAGAATTCGGAGGATATGATTTTGTTTCGGATATTAACGAAGAATCGGAATCCGCTATTTCCATAATTTCAGACGGAGAAAATATATTTATAATTAAAAACGGAAATATTATAAATTAGCAGTTTTTATTTTCGAAATAAATTCTTTCAAATCATCAGGCAAAGGCGCTTTTACTTTTATTCGCTTATTCGTCAGAGGATGATTAAATTCAAGTTTATAAGAATGCAATGCCTGTCTAACAAAAAAATCTTTCGGAATAACGCTTTTTTTAATAAAAGAATTAAAAACTTCGGGACCGTATTTTCCGTATATTTTATCGCCAACCATATAAAGTCCGAGCGAATGCAAATGAACTCTTATTTGATGCATTCTTCCCGTATATAATCTTGCCATTACGATTGCATAATCTCCGAATTTTTTTATAGTTTTAAATTTCGTTTTTGAATATTTTAAATTTTCGTTTGGTTTTATGTTTTTAGAAATTTTATGAAGAATTTGATATCTTCTATAAAAAGGATTTCCTATTTCTTCCATATATCCTTCAACCGTAAAATTTTCTTCAATATTTTTTGCGTTTTCGACTATTGCAATATAAGTCTTTTTTATTTTATTTTTAGAATTGTTTTTAGAATGCATTGCGCAAAATTTTGAAGCCAATTCATGTCCTCTCGAAAGAACAACGCAGCCGCTCGTTTCTCTGTCTATTCTGTTTAGCATATTTATATTGCAGTTAAGATTTTCTTTCATTATCGTATGCAAAGTATTATAATAATATTTTCCCGAAGGAATAACGGGCAAATTCGCTGGTTTATTTACGATAATCAAATCTCCGTCATCGTAAATTATTTGAATATTTTTATCAATATCGGGTTCTTTTAATCCGATGAGATGATAAATAATTTCGTCTCCTTTTTTTATCTCCCGCGTATATTTTATTCTTTTTCCGTTTACCAATACCAAACCTTGTCCTATTAAATCCTGCCATTTGCTTCTTGTATAATAAGAAAATCTGTTTCCCAAATATCTGTCAAGTCTGATTGCTTCAATATTTTCTTCGACTTTGCATTTTCTTATAACGGAGTTTTTATATATTTCTTCAAGATTTGAAACTAATTTATTTTTTTCTTTTTTCATTTTTTGAATTATAAATTATTTTAGAAAATCTTTATATAACATGCTCGGCTGAACATCTGTATTGTTTTGATATTTACCGCTGCTATATTCTTCATATTCTCCGTCAATCGTATGATAATATAATTGAGCGATTTCAACATTAGGATAAATTATTATCGGTTTGATGCAAAATATTTCCAAAGTCCAATAACCCGAAAATCCCACATCGCCGAATCCCGCCGTTATATGAATAAAAATTCCAAGTCTGCCGATGGAAGAACGTCCTTCAATCATTGGAACGAAATTTTTTGTAGTCGTATATTCCAAAGTTCTGCCCAAATATAATTCGTTCGGTTCTAATTTAAAACCGTTTTCCGAAATAATTATTTCTTTAGCTTCGTTTGGTTTCTTCATATCCAAAGTTTTTTCTTTATATACCAAAAGTTTATTATGCAGTCTAACATTATAACTGTTTGAATTTAACTGACTTCTATTAAAAGGCTCTATTATTATATTTTTTCCTAA
>NZ_JBNMIZ010000269.1:0-3020 GCF_050873525.1 Brachyspira sp.
TATATATTATACTTGAAATAAAAATTTTTGTCAAAAATAATATACTGGAAAATAATTTTAATTTACAAATTAATCGACATAAACCTGCAGGCTCTTTCAGTCGCGTCAATTATTAAACTTCTTGAATTCGCAATCGCTTCTTCTAAAGGCATCGCTCTTTTTAACGCTGGCATAATAGAAACTACTCCCATATCGTAAACCGCTTCCACTCCGTCTCTTATATCTCCCACTATCGCTATTACGGGAATATTATTCGCTCTCCTCGCTATTCCTACGGGAACTTTTCCTTTTTTCGTTTGTCCGTCTATCGCTCCTTCGCCCGTTATTATTAGAGAGGCGTCTTTTATTTCGTTTTCAAAATCTACAATATCAAGCACGGCGTCTATTCCGCTTTTTAATTCGGCGTTGCAAAAGGCTATCAAACCTCCGCCCAAACCTCCCGCCGCACCCGAACCTTCGATATAATCTATTTCTTTACCAAATTTTTCTTTTACTAATTTTGCGACATTTTTTAATCCGTTGTCCAATAAATCAAAACTTTCTTTAGTTACTCCTTTTTGATTTCCGTAAATTGCCGTAGCTCCGTCTTTTCCGTAAAGGGGATTTCTTACATCACAGGCGACATTTATTTTTACATCGAAAATTTTTTTATAAATATTAGAATCGTCTATTTTCGCAATCTTAATCATATTCTCCGCTATCGCTTCAAGTTCGTTTCTATGCGCGTCAAAAAATTTGTATCCCAAAGCGTTAGCCATTCCAATTCCGCAATCGTTCGTGGCGCTTCCTCCAATTCCGATTAATATTTCTTTAACTCCGTTTTTGGCTGCGTCCTTAATAAGTTCGCCCGTTCCGTAAGTCGAAGATTGCAAAGGATTTTTTTCTTTCACTAATGTCAAACCCGAAGCTTCCGCCATTTCAATAACCGCTTTATCTTTGTCGATTATTCCGTATTTCGCCTCTACAATTTCTCCGAGCGGATTTTTTACTTTAACTTTTTTTATTTTTCCTCCCGTGGCGTATAATATCGAATCAACCGTTCCTTCGCCTCCGTCCGCAACGGGAATTTTTTTAATTTTTGCATCTTTAAATACTTTTAATATTCCTTCTTCTATAGCGTTGCAAACTTCCAAACTCGACAAACTGCCTTTAAAAGAATCTGGAATAATAATAATTTTTTTCATTTATATTTATCCTTAAAATTTAAAAATTATATTTAAAATAAATTAAATAAAATTAATTTTCATTGTTTATATGATACAATAAATTATATAAAAATTGTATAATTTATATAATGAAAATTGATAAAATTTTGATATACTTATTATTATAATTAAAATCAAGGAGTTAGTTATGCAAGGGACTTTATTAATTGTGGCTTTTATTATTTGTATAATCATTATGATATTCGCCATATCGAAATTAAAAATCCATCCGTTTTTGTCAATTATGGGAGTTTCGTTACTTTTTTCGTTTATAGTTGGAATTCCTATAAAAAATATTCCGTCAATAATAGGAGCGGGATTTAGCGGAACATTCACAAGCATCGGTATAGTAATTATATTGGGAGCGTTAATCGGAACTATTTTGGAAAAAACGGGCGGCGCTTTGAAACTTTCCGATATGGTTATAAAATTAGTAGGCAAGAAAAGACCCGAACTTGCAATGTTAATTATGGGCTGGATAGTTTCCATTCCCGTATTTTGCGATTCTGGTTTTGTAATTCTAAATCCAATTAGAAAAGCTTTGGCAAAAAGAACTATGGCTTCGAGCGTTGCAATGTCTGTCGCTCTTTCCTGCGGTTTATTTATTTCGCATTGTTTTATACCTCCAACTCCAGGACCAATCGCTGCGGCAAATACTTTGGGAGTCGGCGACCATCTTTTAATGGTAATAGGAATGGGAGTTTTATGTTCGATATTGCCTTTAATAACTGGATACTTCTTCGCAAAATATATTGGGAAAAAAGTTAAATCTATAGACGAAATAGAAAATAAAGATAATGTTAAAAGCTATGAGGAATTGGTAAAAAGTTATGGAAAATTGCCTAACGGTTTTTTAGCTTTAGCTCCGATTATAATACCAATCATTTTAATGGGATTGTCTTCGGCTGTTACTATGGCAAAAATGGAAGGAAGTTTTATAGAAATATTACAATTTTTAGGAACTCCAATAATCGCTTTATCCGTTGGACTTATTTTTGGAATAATAACATATTTCAGTCAAAAAGATAGCGTGGAAAATATAGACAGTTTTTACGATATAACTAACGACACTTTAAAAATCGTGGGACCAATATTGTTCGTTACGGCGGCGGGCGGAGTATTAGGAAGAGTTATAGCTTCTTCAAGTTTGGTAGACTTTATAACCGAAAACGCCACATTGTTTCAAACTATAGGAATATTTTTCCCGTTTTTACTAGCGGCTATTTTGAAAACCGCTCAAGGTTCTTCAACCGTAGCATTAACCACAACTGCGGGAATAATAGCGCCTTTAATGGGAGCTTTGGGGTTGGATACTCCGACTTTAGCTTCTCTAACGGTTATGGCAATCGGAGCTGGAGCTATGACGGTTTCTCATGCAAACGACAGTTATTACTGGGTTGTAACAAATTTCGGCGAAATGAGAGCGCAAGACGGTTATAAAACTCAAACTTTAATGACGCTTATTATCGGAATAGCGGGAATAATAAATGTGTTTTTATTGTCTTTGGTATTAAGATAAAGTCGATTTAAGATTATATAGTTATTATATTAATTTTTAAATTTCCATAAAACTTATATTTAATGTATAATAAATTTAACCCTGTTAATAAAATTAAAAAATTTAAAGGAGATAATTATGGGTTTTAGATTTCGTAAGGGTATAAATTTAGGTGGAGGTTTCCGTATAAATTTAAGTAAATCTGGCATTGGATATAGTTTTGGAGGTAAAGGATTTAGATATACTAAAAAAGCAAATGGAGGTTATAGAGAAACTTATTCTATTTATGGGACAGGTTTATCTTGGGTTAAAGAACA
>NZ_JBNMIZ010000270.1:0-3015 GCF_050873525.1 Brachyspira sp.
AATATTCAAAAATTTTCAATTAAAAGTTTTAAATTAAAAATCAAATATTAATCCGTATTCGGTTAGTTCATTATCGGACTATTTTAACAAATATTTATTTTTTTGTCAACGATTAAAATTTTGAAAATAATAAATTTTAAATTATTATACCGCTAGAATGAAAGCGGTTATTATGATTATTTTTAAATATTTATCTAAAACTTATTTTATCGCTTCAATGCATCTGCTACACAATTCTTTATGTTCTTCGTTCGTTCCGACTGATTCATAATGTCCCCAGCAGCGAACGCATTTTTCATGTTCCGCTTTGCTCGTTTTTACAAATGAAATATTTCCTTCTATAAAAGAATCGTCTTTTTTATCTTCGACTGTCACTTTGCTTACGATAAATATTTCGTTTAAGTATTTATTGTATTTTATTAATAAATCTTTAACCGCAGAATCTTTCGGAGATATATTGACATAAGCCTCTAAAGATTTGCCGATTGTATTATTGTCTCTCGCTCTTTCAAGCGACAATAAAACATCGTCTCTCACTTTAAGAATAGTTTCCCATTCTTTTTCAAGTCCCAAATCAATATATTCTTCTTTTACTTTAGTCCATAATTCCAAATGAACCGAAGAGGATTTTTTATAATGTCCCCAAATTTCGTCCATAGTGAAAGGTAAGAAAGGAGCGATTACTCTAACCAAAACATCCAAAATTTCCGTCAAAACCGTTTGAGCGCTTCTTCGGGCTAAAGAATCTTTTTTATCGCAGTATAATCTGTCTTTTATTATATCCAAATAAGTCGCGGAAAGTTCGACTACGCAGTAATTTATAAGTTTTTGATAAAATACATGAAACTCATAATTGTCGCAGGATTTTTCCGCCGATTTAAGAAAACTATATAAACGAGATAAAGCGTATCTGTCAACGGGCAAAAGTTTTTCTACTACAACTTTATCTTTTTCAAAATCGAAATCATATAAATTGCCGAGCAAATATCTGAAAGTGTTTCTTATTTTTCTATAATTGTCGGCTATCGCTTTCATCATATTATCGCCAACTCTCGCGTTATGCGTAAAATCTTCGCTTATGCACCAAAGTCGCAATATATCCGCTCCGTATTTGTCGATTACATCCAAAGGAGAAACTACATTTCCAGCGCTTTTATGCATCGCTTTTCCGTTTTCGTCCAATGTCCATCCATGCGTTATCAATTCTTTATATGGAGGAATTCCTCTTATAGCCATTGAGGGCCAGATTGCCGCTTGAAACCATCCTCTATACTGGTCGCCTCCTTCCAAATATATTTCAACTGGAAAATTTCCTTCCAAATCTTTATTAGTTTTTTGAGAAGCGAAAGAAGAAACTCCAGAATCGAACCAAACATCGAGTATATCTTCTTCTTTTCCAAATTCATCGCATCCGCATTCGCATTTAGTTCCAGATGGAAGCAAATCTTTTGGTTCTAATTCAAACCATACATCCATTCCTTTAGTTTTTACAATTTCTGCAAAATGTTTTGTCGACTCTGCCGTTAATAAAGTTTTTCCGCATTTTTTACAATAGAAAGCTGGAATCGGAACTCCCCATGAACGCTGACGAGACAAACACCAATCGGGACGATTATCAAGCATTTTTTTCATTCTATCATGTCCCCAAACTGGATACCATTTTATATTTTCAAGCGATTTAACAGTTCGCTCGTCAATATTATCATGCTTCATATTCATAAACCACTGGTCTGTCGCTCTGAATATCAAAGGATTTTTACATCGCCAGCAAATTGGATAACTATGGCTTACATCTTCTTTATAAAATAGTCTTCCGTTATTTTTTAAGATTTCTATTATTTTAGGATTAGCATCCGTTACTCTAACGCCTTCCATTTCTTTAAAATCGCTCGTGTATCTTCCTTCTCTGTCTACAGGAGAGTAAATTTCCAAATTATAATTTAAGCCCGTTTGATAGTCTTCCAAACCATGTCCCGGCGCCGTGTGGACAATTCCCGTTCCAGCTGTGGCTTCGACATAATCTGCAAATACTACCGCTGATTTTTTTCCATTTATAAACGGATGTTCTATTTCCAGTTTTTCTATATCGTCCAAAGATATTGGAATTATCTCGCGTCCTTCCAAACTTAAATTATTTTTTGATAAAACCGTTTCGATTAAACTCGTCGTCATTATCGCGTATCTGTCGTCTATTTTAACCGCCGCATATTCTAAACTTTTATTGAAAGCGCAAGCCATATTTGACGGCAAAGTCCAAGGAGTCGTAGTCCATATCATAACATCGACATTGCCGTTAAGTTTATCGTTTATTTTATTTAAAACGGGAAACCTGACATAAATGCTGTTCGATACATGATTTTCATCGTATTCTATTTCCGCCGCCGCCAAAGCCGTTTCGCAATGAATACACCAATGAATAGTTCTCAAGCCTTTAAATATATATCCTCTCTCCACAAGCTGCGAAAATACCGATACTATTTCCGATTCGTATTCGGGCGACATGGTAAGATAAGGATTTTCCCAATCTCCCATTACTCCGAGTCTTTTAAATTGTTTTCTTTGAATATCGATATATTTTTGAGCGTAGGCTCTGCATTTTTTTCGCATTATAAATTTGGAAGTTTCTTTATATTTATCTCCCAAACTTTCCTGCACTTTTAATTCTATCGGCATTCCATGACAATCCCATCCAGGAACATAAGGAGAGTCAAAACCTCTTGCCGATTTATATCTTATAATAATATCTTTAATTATTTTATTTAAAGCCGTTCCTATATGAATATCGCCGTTAGCGTAAGGCGGACCGTCATGCAAAATACATTTAGGAGCTTCCTTTCTTAATTCTCTTAATTTTTGATAAATTTTTTCTTCTTCCCATTTTTTTATTATTTTTGGTTCTTTTTCTTTCAAACCCGCTTTCATTGGAAAATCGGTTTTTGGTAAATTTATTGTGGAACTATAATCCATTTTTTCGCTCCGTTTAATAATTTTAATTTTAACGATAAACTATACTAT
>NZ_JBNMIZ010000271.1:0-3007 GCF_050873525.1 Brachyspira sp.
ATATTTACACAGTCAATATAGACAATAATTTGTTTCATTTTCAAGATTCCATTTTATCCGATAGCGTTAATATAATAGCTCATGAATTAAATAATAACGATTATGATTTTACAAATATAGATTTTAAAGAAGGAGATGTTGTTATAGATATAGGAGCAAATGTTGGTATGGTATCCATTTTACTTGCCAAAAAATTCCCATTTCTAAAAATATATTCGTTTGAACCGCTTAAAGAAAATTATGACAATTTATTAAAAAATATAGAATTAAATAATATCCATGCAGGAATTATTACGGCAGAAAATAAGGCGGTTACCAAAGACGGAAGACTAATAAATATGAGTATTAATAGTTCCAATAAAGGCGGAAGTTCTACTGCTGATATTATTTCTACAAACTCGATTATGACTAAAGAAAATTGTCAAATACAATCAATTACTTTAGAAGAAATATTTAAAAAGTATAACATAAATAAATTAAAACTTTTAAAAATCGACTGCGAAGGTTCGGAATATGAGATTCTATATAATGCCGATATAAACATATTAAATAATATAGAAAATCTAATAGGCGAATTCCATGAAAATAAAGATTTGACGGATGAATACGATATAGATAAATTATGCGATTATGTATCAAAATATATAAAAAATTATAAAGTAACTAAAGCAAGACATTGTTTCGTGATGTAATAAAATATTATAAATAAATTCTTAATTAAAATTTTCAGGATTAAGACATTTCAAACTATCGACTACAAAAATTCCGTTTTTCCTAATCAAAACATCGTCAAAATAAATTTCGCCGCCTCCGTAATCTTCCGTCTGAATGCAAACCAAATCCCAGTGAATAATCGATTTATTTCCGTTAGGCGCTTCGTCATAACAAGAACCCGGCGTAAAGTGAAAGCTTCCCATTATTTTTTCGTCAAATAAAATATCTTTCATTGGTTTCGTTATATAAGGATTTACTCCCAAAGAAAATTCGCCTATATATCTTGCGCCTTCGTCCGTATCCAAAATTCCGTTTATTCTTTTAGTGTCGTTTGCCGTTGCCTTTATAATTTTTCCGTCTTTAAATTCAAATTTTATATTCTCATAAGTAAAGCCATCGTTATAAAGCGAAGGAGCGTTATAAGATAAAATTCCATTAACCGATTCTCTAACGGGAGCGGTAAAAACTTCGCCGTCTGGAATATTCATTTCGCCCGCGCATTTAATCGCTTTAATATCTTTTATCGAAAAAGTTAAATCCGTTTCTTTGCCGATTATTTTTACTTTATCCGTTTTATCCATAAGTTCTACTAAATTATCCATAGCTTTCGACATTTTGGAATAATCCAAATTGCATACTTTAAAATAAAAATCCTCAAACTCGTCCGTGCTCATTGCCGCCTGCTGCGCCATAGACGGAGTCGGATAATTGAGTATAACCCATTTCGTATTTTTTACTCTCTCATTCATATGGACGGGATTTGCATAAAATTTTTCGTATATTTGATTATTCTCTTTGCGGACTGAAGAATTTTCAGCGTTATTTGAGCCTCCCCAGATTCCGATATAAGCGTCCATTTTTTGCATAAGCGACAAATCGGTTTGCGCCCATAATTTTATCTGTTCTTCGTTGCAATCTTTTAATAATTCTCTCATTATTTGCGGATTATGATTCCAAACGAAAGGATTTGCCCCAGCTTTGTAAATCTCTTTTATCAAAGCGACAACCAAATTATATTCTTCGCCTTCTCCGTAAACTTTTATCAAAACATTTTCATTTTTTTTAACTTTACATGAATAGTTAACCAAACTTTCCGCTAATTTATTTATTCTCGAATCCTGCATTTATTTAATATCTCCAAATTCCCCAAACATCCAAACCCGCGCCGAATCCGTTTTTAATTTCAAATTCCGCGTTCCTTTTCATTATGCTTTGCCCTTCCCCGTAAGCCGTAAGTCCGAAAGTAAGATTTTCTATAGGAGTAACTTGCAACTCGCCTTCCATTCCGTAATGAAGATTATATAATCTATCCATTTTATAAATATTGCATTCGAACATTAGTCTCGGCATCGCGTAAACATATATCGCCCCCAATTTTGCCGCAAACTTCGCTGGAAGCAGAGCGTATATTCTAATACTGCCCGAAGAACGTCCGCCGCTATCGTCATATAAATAATTAGTTAAAGAATCTTCCGCGTATCCCGCGTCTATGGTAGCCCATCTGCTTCCGATTCCGTAATAAAATGCAAGTTTAACGGGCAAACTTATTTGAACGGGATAATTATCGAATCTCGTAAGCATAATATCTCCGAATAAAGAAAATCCTACCGTCATAGGAGCGACTGAAGTATCCGTTATTTCGTTTGTTATCGAAGAAAGCTGAATTCCGTAATGTAAAGAAATAGAAAATTCATCCATCAAACCGCCTCTAAACATAAAAGAAAATTTAGGAGTCGTGCTTATCGACAATCTGCCACCGTAATGATTTCCATCCGCAATAGAAACCGAAACGGGCAAATTAAATCTGTATTTTTCCATCGCAAGTCCGAAAGCTAAAGAATGGCTATGAACGATTGGAGCTTTATTGCTTAAATCGTTATATAAACTAAATTGATAACCGATTCCGAATATTCCATAACTTAAACCTATAAAACCTTTTGGCAAAAACGCGAATCTTCTCTCGTCATTTACAACGGTTTTGTTATCGACTATATGCCTCAAATCCAATAATGAAAAACCCAGCTTAAAAGGAGTGTCTTTTTCCATTAGCGGCGAAAAATCGTAAATAGTTCCTATTCTATCCGTTCCCGCTCTCGAAGAAGTAACGCCCTCGATTAAATTATGCAAATTATCTTTATCGACAATATCGTCTATCGCAAACGACAAAGAATTAAATATAAAAACAAGCGAAAGTATATAAACAATTTTCTTCATTCTATCTCCAGTTTCAATTTTAATTTTTTATTAGTAAATTTTATTAATATTTATTAAATAGAAAAACATATATTAAGCG
>NZ_JBNMIZ010000272.1:0-2986 GCF_050873525.1 Brachyspira sp.
ACCCCATACATACCAAAAACGCTTGCGCTTGCTACCGTGAGCAAAGCTACTGTTGTTAGAAGAATTTTCTTCATTTTTGTTCTCCTTCGCCAACGCTATGCGCTGACATAAATTTATTTTTTTAGTTTTTCTATTAAATAAAAAGCCCTTCAAATCATGCCAAATGCTACAAATTTCATTCCAAAAATCAAAACCAAAATTACAATTTCCGAAATAATTTTTTCCGAAACCGCCATTACGATTTTTTTCAAAATCATAATCACAATTCTTTTTGAAATTGCAATTATAATCTTTACCGAAACCATAATTTAGATTTCTTCCAAACCTTTCGCCGAAATCGTAACTATTGCGAAAAACTTGATTAAGATTAAAGAAATAATTTTTATAACAAAATCCATAATTTAATTGACTTATTATTTCAAATTTAGATGCATCGAATAGATTAATAAACTTTCCGCACAAAGCGAAAAAGTTTTTACGAATAGATTTCGTAATCCGATTGTAATTGTTTTTTTGTCCACTTTTTTTGACAAAAAAAGTGGTAGTTTTTTGGTTCTTTTTTTCTACAAAAAAAGAACAAGAATTTTGATTTTTTAAAAAACGAATAAATACATTTAAAAAATTAATTAAAGTTAAGAAAGATTTAATAAATGAAAGTTTGTCTTTTGAAAAATTAAAAAAGTTTAAACTACTTTGTTCGCGGTTCGCGATTCGCGATTCGCGGTTCGCGGTGAACTGCAAATATTATTTATTAACTTTGTTGTCATAATGCTTGAATTATACAATATTTAGAATTTTTTGTCAACAGTTTAAATAAAAAAAATTATTATTTATAGAGAGTAGATTACTTCGCTATCGCTCGTAATGACAATTATTTTTATACCGTCATTGCGAGCATTTATAATGCGAAGCAATCCACACTAAATAGATTAATTCCTTTCCTTAAAAAGCAGTTGTTATAAAGAATATAGTTTTACAAATAATAATTTAATCGCTTTTAAAATAAGTTATAAATCATTGAAAAATTTAATAATATATATTAAAATTATGTAAACTTAATTGGAGTTGTTTATATTTATGATAAGTTTCAGAATTGTAGCCGTAATATTCGCATGTTTTTATTTTGTTATTTACGCGGAAGAAAATAATCAAAACGATAATACAAAAACAAATTTTGAATATATAAAAAACGAAGAGGAAGCGAGAGCCGCTTATAATTTGGCTTTGTTCCATAAAGAAAGAGCTTTAGCCTCAAAAACTTTGAATCAAGATTCCATTAAAGATTTGGAAAGCGCGAAAATATTATTGGAAGAAGTTTTAAAATATATTCAAAATAACGAAGTCTATATTTCTTTAGCGGAAACTCATGAAGCTTTGGGAGAATATGAAGAGAGTTCCGAAATATACGATAAATTAATCATGGAAAATCCCGAAGATGTTTATTTGCTTACGAGAGCGTCCGAAAGAAATATATTTTTAATCGGCGATTTTGAAAAAGCGAAATATTATCTTAATATCGCATACGAAATAGATTATAATAATAACGATATTCTTATATTATTAGGATTTATTTATTACAGCGAAAGAGATTTTGAGAAAGCGGTTTTATATTTTGAGAAAGTAGTTCCGAGCAAAGGCGCAAGCAATAATTACATGGAATATTATAATTATTATTACGGAATGAGCGAATTTTATTTGAGCAGATTTGGGAGCGCTTTAAATAGATTGAACGGAGTAAATATAAACGAGTTAAATCCAGTCGACAGATATAATATTTTATATGGCATCGTAAAAAGTTATCAGGCTTTGGAAAATTATAAAGAGGCTTATTCTAATAGTCTGGCTACGGACGATTCTTCCGATTTGACTTTATTTTTAAGTTTTATGGCGGACGAATATAACGAAGAATTATTTTACGAAGAAGATATTTATCCAAAAATTTTATCTATAATATGGACGGCAAAAAACGAAGGCTACAGCAACGCTTTAAATATGATAGAAACTGATTTGGATAGAAGCGAAATCGATTTGGATATTATTCAAACTTATCATAAACTTGTAAGCGAAGTCGGAAGCGTGGAAAATAAAATTAACGCCGAAATGGATATTATTTCTTTTTATTTGGCGCTTAAAAATATAGACGCTTTGCCGAATCATATAGACAAATTAATCGAATACGATAAAACGGAAAAATTTAATAATTTATATTTGCAGGCGGCTTCAGAATTTAAAAATCAAAATAATTTTAAGATGGCAAAAGAAATGCTCGATAAATATTTGGCTTTAAATGATAAGAATAAAGAAATAAAAGAAAACGAATTGGTTTCTTTGGTTATTACGGCGATTGAAATAAAAGAATACGATTTGGCTTTGCAGTCGGTTAATAAATTTGAAAAAGAAAAATATTCTTATAGTTATTTGAGGGCTTATATTAATTTGCATAAAAACGATACTGAAAAAGCGAATAATTTTTTGGACGAAGATTTAATATATTTTAAAAATAATAAATCTAATACGAGCGAATACAGATTAAATATTCCTTATCTAACGGCAATGTCTGTGAGCAATACTAATTCAATAATGGAATATGTGGACTTTATTTATTCTACCGATACGAACTCGGCAAATAATATAAACAGTATGGCTTGGGTTTTAATTTATTTGGGAATCGATATTGACAGAGGAATAGAACTTTCAAAAAACGCTATTCGAATGTCGCCGAAATCTCCGCATTATTTGGATACTTTGGGCTATGGATATTATAAGAAAAAAGATTACGATAACGCGCTTAAACAATTACTCAAGGCGGCTTTATATGTGGACGATAATTCCGAAGCGGAAATTTATTTGCATATAGCGGACGCTTATTACGATAAAAACGATTTGAAGAACGCTTTAAAATATTATAGAAAATCAATTTCTTCTTTGTATAAAGATTTTAATTTTATCAATTTTGAAGAAGAGAGAGTAAAAAATAGAATAGAAA
>NZ_JBNMIZ010000273.1:0-2949 GCF_050873525.1 Brachyspira sp.
ATGTCAAGTATTTATTTTAATAACTATAAATAAAAATATAAAACATAGTCAATTATTTCAAGCCTCCGCTGTGGCTTATACCATCCTCTATAGAGTAAAGCTTTTAGCAAGAGGCATTTCAATCTTTTTTAATTTTTTAAATTCCATGCTTATTTAAAAAAGTCAATTTTTTCTGATTATGTTCGTTATCGCCTCCTTCATGCCCGTTGAAAGTATATACTTCAATATTTTTTTCTCCCGCATAATTATTATAAGCGGCAAATACGGTAGACGGCGGACATATCATATCCATTAAAGCCGTTGAAAATAAAGCTTTAGTTTTGCATCTTTTGGATAAAAATACTCCGTCAAAATAGGATAGAGTTTCAAATACCTGCTGCTCTTTAGTTCGCTCGGCTATACAAAATCTTGCTATTTGACGATAAGGGTCGCTGTCTACAATAGTCGTGGCTCTTCTAAAATCGCATAAAAAAGGAACATCTATCAAAGAAGCCTCGATTTTTATATTTAGTAAACCCGATAAAGCCGTAGCCGCGATAGACATACCGCCTCCCTGACTTACTCCGCTTATTACGATTTTGTCGGTTAGCTCATGCTGTTTAGCCGCCTCAACTGCCTTAACGGAATCTATAAATACTCTTCTGTAATAGTATTCGTCTTTATTAAGTATTCCTTTCGTCATAAAGCCGTCAGAATGCGGTCCATAACTCGAAGGGTCATAAGTCAAGTTTCCTCCGTTCGTTATTCCTTCAGCTCCCTGCCCTCTCGCTTCCATAACGAAAGTTGAATAACCAGCGGACGGATACATCAAATACTTAAAAGGAAAATCTCTTCCTCCGCCATAACCCGGATACTGCATTATGCAAGTCAATTTTTTTCCTTTGGAATCTTTTGGGGCAATATACCAGCCGTATATACGATTACCGCCGAAACCAGCAAAATTAACTTCCCAAGTGTCGAATAATTTTAAATAATAATTATTCTTTAGTTCGTATTTAGCGTCAGAGTCATGCGAATTTTCTTTTAAGGTTCTTTCCCAAAAAGAATCGAAATCTTTAGGTTCTTCAGAGCTGCCTTTATACTCTTTCAACTTGTCTAAACTTAAATCAAAAAACATGTTAAATCCTTAATTTTTATTTTTTTAATTCATTTAAATTTATTAAAATCCTATATAATTCAATCCCATTTGTCAATATCAAAATAACTTAAAAGAAAATAATCCTTAATACCGTTATTTTTTAGCCCTTTATAATTTTATAATAACATAGAACTATCCGAATTATAGATAGTCCTATGATTTATATGTAAAGAGAAAAAAACAATGATGCCCCTAGAAATACCAGTTTATTCCCGAAGCCGCATCAACCAACACGCCAGCGCCGCTTTTAGCGTTCATTATTCCCCATCTTGTCATTCCGCCGCCTTGAAGCGCAAACCAGAATTCTAATTCGGGTATAGGAGTTAAGAATATTTCCGCATACATTACATATCCTAAAGTATAATAAACTCCATTTTTAATTACGCTATTAGCGTTAATCTCTTTTGCACCAATTATAGTTAGGCTTAAAGAAGGCTCAAGAATGAGACTAACATAATCGGAAGAAGCCACAAACATAACGGGCAAAGTTATACCTACTCTATAAGGACTTTTAAAAGTAGTCGTTTCGCCAGTGCCTTGACCAGGAATAGAGGCTATATAACCGCCGCCTAATTCTCCTCTTGCCGCATTTCCAAAAGCCGTTATAAAAAAGTTATCTCCGTCAGTTTTGCTTTTTGTAGAACCGTCATTATTTTCAGTTTTCAAAGCAGTATCGTAAGCTATTCGCAAATAGGGCCAGATAGTCAAACCTCTTCCCGTATCATGAAAGAAATAGGCTCTCGCGTCAAAACCAAACGATTCTTTTCGCTCATAAATATTTTTATTATCTGGATTATCCGCGTTCTTTGAATTGCCGTATAAAAGATATAAACGGAAATGATTGAGCCAAGTCTTTAAATAATATCTCGCTTCTATAATCGTAGATACTGCGGAAGTATTTTTTAATCTGTTTGCTCCAGCGCCTATAGAAACAGGAATACTTAATCTAAAAGTATTTTCTAAAGCCGTTAACATAAAAGCGGGAGTATGAACCATATAATCTTTATCAAGGCTCTGAAAGTTATAGCCTAATCCAACGCTTATAAAGTCCGATTTATAGCCCATAACCAATGCAACCGAAGGCTTAAAATAACTTGCAATCTTATTATCCGCGCTTCCATTGTTAGTAAAGCTAGTTAAGATTACGCCTCCAGTATCGACTCCGAAACCAAAACCGACTCTAAAATTTGAGGTCCCTGCTACAAAACCAATATGGTTGCCTCTAACCCTTAATTGGTCCCTGTCCACAAGAAAGTCGATAAACCCTCTTCCTCCGTTACCATTACCATAGAAGCCGAAGATTTGACTTGAAATCAAGGCAAAAAATGTAATAGTTAAAAACTTCTTCATAGGAAATATCCCCCTAAAAATAAAATATTTTTTATAAAAAGCGTTTAAATTAAATAAATAAAAGTAAACGCTAATTATCAGTTTAGAAATTTTAGAAATGAAAATATAAAAATAGCGGACTAATGAAAAACAGCCGTTCGATAAATATTTAAAGAGTAAATATAATGTTAAAATAAAAAATACAGAATTAAATGAAAAGAGCAGATTTATAGTATAGTATAGTATAGTATAGTATAGTATAGTATAGTATAGTATAGTATAGTATAGTGACTAAATTTCAAATTTTCCATATGCAAGTCGCCTTTTCTTAATGCTTATAGTATAATAAATAAAAATGCGTTTGTCAAGTCTTTTTAGAAAAAAAAATTAAAAAAATTTTAAAAAAATCTTTTTTTAAGTCTATATAATTCAATTTTATTTTATTAAAAATTATAATTAAAAATAATAAACTATTTACTTAA
>NZ_JBNMIZ010000274.1:0-2938 GCF_050873525.1 Brachyspira sp.
CTATTTATATTTCTTTTTATCTTCATAAGAATATTATAACAGAATAATTTTATTTGTCAAAGAGATTTAATAATTTATTTTAATTTTTGAGTTGTTGCGAGCAGAGACGCTTTTTACTTTAATTAAATATCCAAATATTTCTCTATTTCGCCGAAAGCAACGCCCGATTTTTCTTTGACATAAATATCGACTATTGAATTTGTGAAACTCGAAGGTTCGGGATTTATTTCTATGATTTTAGCTCCAGACCTTTTTGCCAAATGCGGAATTTGAGCGGCGGGCATAACCTCTCCGCCAGTTCCTATTATGATAAATAAATCGCTTTTGTCGGCATCTTCTATTGAACTTTGAAAATCGTAAGAAGGCAGCTGCTCGCCAAAAAATACGAATGCGGGTTTCAATACGGAAGAACATTTTTCGCATACGGGCGGGTCCATTGATAATATTTCTTTATTTATTTTATATTTGTTTTGACATTTCATACATACCGCATATTTAGCCGTTCCATGAAGTTCGTAAACTATTTTACTTCCCGCTTCCTGATGCAAATTGTCTATATTCTGCGTGATAACCGAGCGCATTATTCCCGCTTTTTCCAAATTAGCCAAAACTATATGAGCCTTATTCGGTTTGACATTATCAATCGGTTCGTAAAAAACTTTTTTGAGAGACTGCCAAGATTCTTTCGGATGTCGCATGAAATAAGATATTTCGGCAAATTGACTTCCATGCTTTTCCCATAAACCGTCAGGACCTCTGAAAGGAGGAACTCCGCTCTCCACGCTTATTCCCGCTCCAGTAAAGGCTACGGCATATTTTGATTCTTTAATCGTTTTCGCTATTAATTTATAATCTATCATAATTTTATTATACAATATTTTTAATATAAATCAATAATTAGAAATATCAAAAATTTTTCCGCTTTCAAAATTTTTCACTTTTTCTTTTTCCGTAACCGTTATAAAAACCTGCCCCAAAGTTTTAATATATTCCAAAATATTATCTCTTCTCATGTTGTCAAGTTCGAGCATCGCATCGTCTATCAAAAGTATCGGAGTTTTATTTCTGTATTCCGAAAGTATTTTTTCGCTTGCAAGTTTCATTATTAAAGTAAACATTCTTTTTTCGCCTTGAGAAGAAAATTTTCTTGAAAGCGAATCCTTATAATAAAATTGATATTCCGCTCTATGTATTCCAAAATATGTCGTTCTTAATTTTATTTGTTCCTGTAAAGTATTTTCCAGTTTTTTAATATAATCGTTTTCGTTTTCTATATCTTCTACAGTCGATAAATATTTAATCGCGTAAGGATTTTCGTTTTGAAATATCGTTTCATAAGTTCGATTCATTTTTTCTTCGAGTATTTTTGAATATTTTAAATTTTCTTTGGCAATATATAAAGAATGTTTTGCAATCTCTTCGTTATAAATATTTGCTTCGTTCGGTTTTTTAATAAGGCAGACATTTCGCATTTTTAAGAGTTTATTATATTTTATTAAAGAAGATAAATATTCCGCTGATATTGTGGAAATAAGCATATTGAAATAATCTCGCCTCAATTTCGGCTCGCCCGTAACCAAATCCGTATCGTTCGGCAGAAATATAATATAAAGAATTTTTCCGATTAAATCTTTTCTTGAAGAAATTTCTTTTTTATCCATAAATACTTTTTTAAAAACTTTTTTTGATTTTTTTTGATAGGTTATTTCAATCGTAGTATCGTAAGATAAATTATCCTCTCTGAATATTCCTCTTATAAAATAATTGTCGTTTCCGTTTTTTATAATCTCTCTGTCAAGTCGAGTTCTGAAAGATATTCCGTTTCCGAGCATATAAACGGCTTCCAAAATATTCGTTTTTCCCAAGCCGTTATTTCCGTATAAAACATTTATTTTGTCCGAAAAATTAAATACGGTTTCGTCATAATTTCTAAAAGAACGCAAAGTTAGTTCTTTGAGTATCATTTATTCTGCCTTAATTATTATAATTTTATTTTATAAATTATTTATTAATCATATTCTTATATAAGAACCTTCTTTTGCAAAAGCAAGCTGCAAATCTATATTTTCTTTTTTTAGGAAAGCGAGCAATTTACTATAGATTAATTTGATTTGCGAATCCGTTCTATCCTGATTATGATGATGAAGTATAACATAAGGAACTCCCGCGTCGAGTCCCACTTGAATTGCGTCATTTAAAGTGGAATGTCCCCAGCCGACATGTCCGTTATAATATTCGCTTTTCGTATATTCGCCCTCTATTATCAAAACATCCGCTCCTCTCACATAATCTATTAATCTTGCATGAAGCAAATCGGCATTATGATTATAATGTTCCAAAGAAGGATGTTGTTCATGCAGTCGTTTTTTATAAGGTTCATGGTCCGTTAAATAAACGACAGTTTTGCCAGCGGAAGTTATTTTGTAGGATAAAGTATGGCATGGATGATTAACCCATATTCCTTCTATAAGCATATTTCCGAAAGTTATTTTTTTTCCTTCGTAAAATGCCTCGAATTTCAAATTATCCGAAAACTGTTCCAAACTAACGGGAAAATAATCTTTTGCAAGTATATTATTTATCGTATCATACATTTCGTTTGAAGAATCTTTCGGTCCGTAAATCGTAAAACTATATTTATTTGAAAAGAACGGAGCAAAGAAAGGTATTCCCATTATATGGTCCCAGTGAAAATGCGTGAGTAATAATATGCTTTCCGTTTTTTCCGATTTAGAAACATAATAGCTCAAATTTTTTATTCCGCTTCCCGCGTCCAAAATAATATAATTGTCTTCGTTGTCTATAATTTGAATGCAGGATGTGTTTCCTCCGTATTCGTTAAAACTATTACCTGGGGTTGGTATCGAGCCTCTGCTTCCTAAAAATCTAACTTTCAAATTTTAGTCCATAAAAAATTATTCTATATAAAATATACAAA
>NZ_JBNMIZ010000275.1:0-2936 GCF_050873525.1 Brachyspira sp.
ATATATCATATTGCTATATAATAAAAGTATTTATTTAATTTAAAATTGTTTTGACAAAACGGATTTATTTTAGTATAATTAATTTAATAAATTTAATACGATAAACGAAACTATAAATTGGAAATAAAATGAATTCATTAAAATTAATAAAAAAAGAAATAAAATATCCCGTAATATTTGCCGTCCTTTCGGTTCTGTTTTTTTATAGCAATTTAACTTTTTCTTATCTTCAAATGGGCGATGTAATTTTATGGGAGATAAAAAATATTAAAGACGCGATAGCAAACGGAAACTTTTATTTTTGGAATAACGCATATTTTACGATAGCGGCAAGTTCCACAGTTCCAGTTCATCCAAAATCTTTATTAATGTTTCTTTTGCCCGTAAATGTTTATCCGCAAGTCAGCGTAATGTTTCATATAACGATAATGGGCTACGGTTTATTTTGGTTTTTAAGAGAAAAAAAACTTTCGATAAAAGCCTCGATGTTCGGCGCTATAGCTTTAATGTTTTCAAACGCGATGATAACTTTAATACTTCCAGGACATTTGGGAAAATTTGAAACTTATTGTTATTTTCCTTTCGTTTTATATTTTTTATCGAAGGCAATGAATAATGAAAAATGGACTGACTTCTTTTTTGCGGGCGCTTTTTTGGGAATCGCTTTTTTAGGCGGAGCTTTGGATGTCGCTATGTATTTCGCATTATTTTTAGCCGTTTATTTTTTATATTTATTATATAACAAAAAAAACGAATTAAAATTATTCGATTTTATAAAAAAAGAATATAAAAAAATTATTTTATTATGTTTAAAATTTTTATTAGTCGCAGTATTTTCGTTTTTAATGTCAATTCAAATAATAATGATTACGAAAAATACTCAAGATATGGGAGCGGCGGGAGTAAGCAATAAAAAAGAATTATGGGATTGGGCAACAAGATGGTCTTATCCTCCCGAAGAATTTTTTGGATTTTTTATTCCTGGTTTATTCGGTTATTATTCTGGAAGCGAAACTCATCCTTATTGGGGAAGAATAGCGAATATGAGCGGAGAACCTAAAACTTCAAATTATTCTTTAACTTCGGCTAATATCGGTTATATAACTTTTTTATTTATAATATTTACGATTTTTATAAGTAGAAAAAGATATAAAGAAAAATATTTTTGGATTGGAACGGCATTATTTTTCTTGATAGCGAGTTTCGGAAGATATTTTCCGTTAATTTACGGAGCATTATTTCAAATTCCAATATTCAGAGACGCAAGAAACCCGAATAAATTTATAGAAATAATTCCAATTCCTTTTGCAATCATTTCGTCTTTTGCCGCCGATTATATTTTTAAAGCTATAGAATTAAAAACAAAAAAAGAAAATAATTTATTAAAATATTTGGAAGAAGATTATAAATATTTAGAAATAGCGAAAAAAATAATGTATGTAATTTTAATCGCTTCTTTTATATTAATGATTATAACAATACTTGGAAAAAGTTTTATTTACGATAAATTTTTACCCGATTGGCAGGCTCAAAATTCGGAGCTTATTTCTAAAAATATATTTATGTCGTTTATAAGACTTACTTTAATATCTTCTGTTGCTACTATTTTAATTATAAATTCGATTTCATTAAAAGAAATGACGGCAAAAGAAAGATATTTAGCCTTGATTCCTTTAATGGGCTTCATATTGTTTTCGGTTTACGATTCTGGAAAAATTGGATTTCTAATAATCGGCAGCTTTGTCATTTTTGCCTATATAATCATAGCAAGTAAAGAAAATATTTTTTATAAATATCTGCCTTATATTTTCATGGCAATTTTATTTTTAGATTTGACTCAAAGCGGAAATATGTTTATAGTAAAATCGAATGTTAATGAAATGTATAATCCGACACCAATAACGGAACATATTTTAAAAGAAAATAATAACGAAACTACAATTCCGATTTTGATACCTTATTTATACAGATATACTACTCACACAATGCCTTATTATAAAATTCCATTAACCGAACCTCCAGCGGCAAGCAGATTGAGTAGCGATATAACGGAAACATTCGGCGCTTTCAGAATAAACGATTATGTTGGCTATCAACCGAGATTAATGGATTTGCTCGGCGCAAGATATATATTAAGCCCGACATATTTGGACTCGTCCATAATCGCAAACGATATTACAAAAATAACGGAATATCAGGATGAATTTTCGGCGGCGGTTTTATACGAACTCAAAGATTATAGAAATAAATACGAATTTGTCGGCAAAATATACGAAGCTAAAGATTTTAACGATGGACTAAATAGATTAAAATCGCCCGATTTCAATTTGTCAAAAGAAGCGGTTATTATAAATTACTCAAATAATAATTTAAATAATTTGGATTTCGTTAGCCTTGTGGAAATGACGGAAAATAGCGACAATAAAATTTCTTTCAATATAAAAACTCCAAATGACGGAATTTTAATTTCAAAAGAAAGATATAATTCAAATTGGAAAGTGAAAGTTAACGGAGAAGAGAGAGAATTATTAAACGCGAATTTATTATTCAGAGGAGTTTATGTCGAAGCGGGAGACAACGAAGTAATTTTTGAATTTATGCCCGACATGAAATATTTTTATAGCGCGATAATTTGCTGGATTGTGTTTATAGTAGTTTCTTTGATTAAGATAATTTTGTTTTTTAGAAAAGAATAAATTTGCTTGGATTATTCATAACTTCACTACTTTTTTCTAAATTTCTTATTTTTTTTTTTTTTTTTTTTGTATAGAAATAGTAAATTCTACTTGACTTTATTTAATAAATTTATTATACTATTAACATAGGAATTGAAAGCCTATAATTTAATTAAAATAAGGAGTTAATTATGATTAACACAAAAGTATTAAAAATTTCAAAACGAATAGCTATTATTTTGTTAATAGCGGCATTTAGCA
>NZ_JBNMIZ010000276.1:0-2933 GCF_050873525.1 Brachyspira sp.
GATAAATATAGCGATAAATATAAAATATTTTTTAAATTGGATGTAGATAGTAAGTTATATAAAGTTATAACATTAGATAATGAATTATCTTTTAATCCATATAAAAGTATAGAATGTAAACATAAAAATGCCGTTAAATATTTGCTAAAAGAAGAGCAGGATAAAATATAATAAATTCCTACGATGACGGAATATACAGAAGAACTAAAATATTTAGTTTTATAAAAATAACTAGGAAACCGTTAAGATTACAAATAAATACATTGCATCATAGATTAGATTATTTGGAAATGTTAAATAAAAAAATATATAAAAAACTTAAAAAGATTGAATTTAATATTAACAAAGGATTGATAAATATGTTAAAAATATTAGTCGCATATCATAAAAAAACTACATTATTTAAAAATGATATTTTTATTCCTATTCATTTGGGAAGAACTTTAAAAGAAAAAGAAACAAAAGACGGGAAAGTTTTAAGAGAAGAATATAATTGGCTTATTGAAAATATGATTGGAGACGATACGGGAGACAATATTTCGGATAAAAACAGAGAATACTGCGAACTAACGGGAATATATTGGGCGTGGAAAAATTACTATAAATTAGGAAATCCAGATTATATTGGTTTTATGCATTATAGAAGGCTTTTGGTATTTAACGAATACGAATATGATAAATATGAACAAACTAAAATAAATAAAGCCTATAGAGATATTTTTGACAATTTTAATAATGATAATTTACTTGATAAATACGGGCTTAATTTAGAAACTATAAATAAATATATTCAAAAATACGATTTAATTTTACCTTTACAAGCGGAATTAAAAATTGCTAATACAAATAGCTCCAGAGAAGACTATGCTAAAAATATCGAAGGCGTAAATGTGGAAGATTATGATAAAATGGTAGAATATATTTGCAAAAATTATCCCGAGTATAAAGATTATATTTTAGAACAAAGAGATAGTTCAAGAAGATATTTTTATCAAATGTTTATTATTAAAAAGAATTTATTTTTAGATTATTGCGATTTTTTATTTTCAGTATTGGATAAATTAGATAAAGTAATAGACACTTCAAATTATTCAATTAACGGCAAAAGAACTTTAGCATATTTGGGAGAAGCTTTATTCGACTTATATATGAGAAAATTAACAAATGAAGCTAATATTAAATATAAAGAATTAGGAATAGTAAAAATAGTTGAAGATATTGAAGAAGATAAAGAAAAGGAAAATATTTTTTTAGGAATTAAGAGAAGCAGGAAATATTTTATTATATATTTATTCGGATTTAGAATAGTTTTTAAAAAGAAATAATATTATTTAGGTATAAAAAAATGAATATAATTAATAAAACGGCTATAGTAATATTATCTTATGCGGATTTTGAATCGCTTGAAATATCTCTCGCTATGCATTCTAAATATAATAGTCATAATGCGGATATATTTATATTACAAAACGGAAGAGAAACTTACGACTGCGAAAGAACATATAGAGTTGCAAAAAGATATGAAAATCTATATCCAAAACAAATTAAAGTTGTCGATTGGATAAAACCTCAAAAGCCTTATTTTTCTATTAGAGAATTATTGAATAGCGAAGTAATGAGTAAATATGAATATATTTGCAAAGTAGACGATGATACATTTCCGTTAACGGTTAATTGGCTAAATAATTACGGTTAATTGGCTAAATAATTTATGTAAATGTTATGAAGAATCTTATTCTAAATACGGAGATAATTTAGGATATGTGACAGGTTTAGTAAATAATAATCCTTGGGGCTTCCCAAGAGTTTTAAAATTCATGAACTTGGAAGAGGAATATTTTAAAGAATATGCAAGAGTTCATTATGTCGGCATGGAAGATTATGACTACGGAAAAGATAATAATTTAAAACTCATAAATAATACCGAAATACAGGATTCTGGAGGAGGAACTGTTTGGAGAATACCGTATATTTCACGCTGGATACATGAAAAAACAACTTTAAACCATTTAGAATATATAAAAAGCACCACAAATAAAGGTTATGAAGAAATAGATAACGGCAAAAGATATTCTATTAATTGCCTTCTATTTATTAAAAAAGAATTTTGGAATAATATATATGATAAACGCGATAAGCATAATGAAGATGATGAACATAATTGTCTAATATATTGTTATAATAACGATAAAAAAATTATATCTGCCTTAAATGTTCCGTTAGTTCATTTATTCTTTTTCACTCAAAGAGAAGAGAATAAAGATTTGATACCAATTATAAGAGATTATTATTCAAAAGTTATCAATGCGCCTTATCCGATTGCAATTTGCGAAGATAAGCAACTTGAAAATGAAAATAGGTTAAGGCATTTGGAAAATGTTATTTGGCAAATAAATAATAGAACTATAAAAAGAAATATATGGGATTTTATTTTTTCTATATTGGAGGATGGGAAGCATAGAATAATTACTATTTTTGGAATTAAGATAACTTTGAAAAAATAAAAAATGTTGACAAATTAATTCTAATTTAATATTGACTTATTTGTAGAACTATAGTATATTATTTAAATAAATTAATAAATAGCAAAGGAGAATTAAAATGGCGATTTTTGTAAAAGTAAAAAATAAGAAAGGAACAGCTGATGATAAATTACCTATGGGTTGTAGTTCATGGAAAGATTATTGGGAAACTAATAATATAAAAAGTTGGCCATCAAAATGCTGTGTTGAAAATTGTAAAAATAAAGCGGAAGTCGGGGCGCATGTATATAAGACAGGAGAATCTGAAATAGTCTATATAATTCCTATGTGCAACGAACATAATAATTATAATAAAACAGAAGTGATATCTGTGGATAAAGACTATCTTTTAAAAAGATAATATTGTCATAATAAATAATTTTAAGTTATATATTAATTATAGCATTAATA
>NZ_JBNMIZ010000277.1:0-2916 GCF_050873525.1 Brachyspira sp.
ATATTGTATAATATATTTCATAAAATAAAAGTATGGAGTATCGAATGATAACTATAAATTATAAAAATGTATTGGGTTTTTTGAAAGAATACGAGCTTGACTATTTGCATGAATTTGCCAAATTTTCAAACGAACTTTTGGAAAACAGAAAAGGAGCGGGAAACGATTTTTTAGGATGGGTTAATTTGCCTTCCGAAGCCTTAAAAACAGCGAAAGAAATCGACTCTCTCGGAAAAGAAATTAGAGAGAATGCCGAAGTTTTAGTTTCTGTTGGAATAGGAGGTTCTTATTTGGGAGCGCGTGCCGTAATAGAATCTTTTTTAAATCCATTCGCTCAAGCTAAAAAAGGAGCGACTCAAGTAATATACGCGGGACATAATATGAACGGAGAATATTTTAAACATCTCTTGGATTATTTGGAAGGAAAAGATTTTTATGTCAATGTAATTTCAAAAAGCGGAACTACAACCGAGCCTGCGATAGCTTTTAGATTCTTAAAAGAGTATGCCGAAAAAAGATACGGAAAAGAAGGAGCGGCAAAAAGAATAATAGCCACGACTGACGCTAAAAAAGGCGCTTTAAAAACTTTATCAATGGAAAACAAATATAGAACTTTTGTAATTCCAGACGATGTCGGAGGAAGATATTCCGTTCTAACTCCAGTCGGTTTGATTCCTATAGCCTCTGCGGGAATAAATATTGAAGAGTTTATTAAAGGTTTTGATTCTATGGCAAAATTAACTAAAGACGGCGATTATAAAAAAAATCCTTCTATGTTATACGCAATGCTCAGAAATATTTTATATAATAAAGGTTTTGCGACTGAGATTATGGTAAATTATATTCCGAGAATGCATTATATTTCCGAATGGTGGAAACAATTATACGGAGAGAGCGAAGGAAAAGACAAAAAGGGAATTTATCCTTCTTCGGTAGATTTTTCAACCGATTTGCATTCTTTGGGACAATTCATACAGGACGGAAAAAGAGGATTATTTGAAACGGTTATAAGAGTCGGAAACGAAGATATAGATTTGAGCGTAAAAAAAGAAGATTCCGATTTGGACGGATTAAATTATTTGGACGGAAAAAAATTGCATGAAATAAATAAATCTGCGCTCGAGGCTACGGTTTTGGCTCATGTTGACGGCGGCGTTCCTAATATAATAATCGATATTGACAAAATTACTCCTTTCACAATCGGCGAACTTTTATATTTCTTTGAAAAAGCCTGCGGTATTTCGGGTTATATTCTTGGAGTTAATCCTTTCGACCAGCCAGGCGTGGAAGAGTATAAAAAGAATATGTTTGCTATGCTTGGTAAAAAAGGCTATGAAGAAATGGGAAAAACTTTAAGAGCGAGATTAGATAAATAAATTACATCAATAACATATATGTATAAAGTCGCCATTACACTCGTAATGGCGATATTTTTTAAACAGTCATTACGAGGTTTTGTCTCCGTAGGAGTGCCTTTGGCAAAAACCGAAGTAATCCAAAATTAATTAAATTTGATTTTAAAATTTAACTTTATTAATAGTGGATTGCTTCGCTCACGCTCGCAATGACAGTGAAATTTGTCATTACGAGGACGAAGTCCAAAGTAATCTATTTTATTTGGATTGCTTCACTACCGTTCGCAATGACTTTGTCACTACGAGTGCAATGTCCGAAGTAATCCTATATAAATAAAACTAAATTTTTTATAAAAAATTATAAATTAAATTCTATATCAATCAAATTTAAAATCTAATCTCTTTTTTATAATCTGAAATCTTATTAATAATATTTCCAATTTCTTTTCTATTTCTAATAAAAGAATTTATTTTATTTCTTAAATATAATTTTATTATAAAATCTATTGGATTATGGCTATTAATTTTAGTTTGTTTATTATCTATAATGTCTAATAAAATATTACGACAATATTGTTCATAAATATTTCTTATATAGTCTCTCTTTTTTCTATTTGGTATCCACCAGACTATTTTATCTATATACAAATTAAAAATACTTCTCTTATCTCTCGATGCGTTAAATGGAAAATGTTTAATATTATTTTCAAACTCGCATTCGTCTATAGTATAAAAATTATAAATTTTGGATAGTATAGAAAAAACGCTCTGGTCATGCCTATTTTCTACAAATCCATCCAAATTTGGTATTTTTGAAGGAGTATCGTCAATTAAAGAAAAATCGTCATAATAGACTTGAAGCCATTTATTAACAAATTCCAAATTAATATTATTCTTTTCACAAATAAAAAAACCGCTCGGTCTTTGAGGAGTATCGGTAATATTTTTATCGTTGAGTTTATCAAAATAATTAAATAAATCGGCTTTAGTCCAATATCTTTCTAAATAAGATAATTTAAAACACAAAGCTTTATGTTCAATCACAATATCCAAATATTCATTAAATCGTTTTTCACCTTCTTTATTTATATGACAGCCGATATCCGCATAAACCAAAATATCTCCGTCTTTTATATTCTCCAAAGTTTTTAATATAACGAAAGGTTTCCAGCACCAATAACCAAATCCTCTGCTCGGAACTAATTTATGAGATAGTAGTGATTCAAATTTTTCATCTTTTGGTAAATTATATTCGTTATAAATAAAAATATTGTCGAAAAAATTGCTTTCTTTCGCCTGATTATGAAATCTGACAATAGAAAGTGCAAGCTCTATATTCGCAAATCCGCATAAGTATATGTTTCTTCCCTTATACATATACTATGCTCCGAAAATAGAAATATTTTGATGAAATGCTTTGTTTAGAATATAAGAATAGATTAGTTCTGTTCTGTTCTGTTCTGTTCTGTTCTGTTCTGTTCTGTTCTGTTCTGTTCTGTTCTGTTCTGTTCTGTTCTGTTCTGTTCTGTTCTGTTCTGTTCTGTTCTGTTCTGTTCTGTTC
>NZ_JBNMIZ010000278.1:0-2865 GCF_050873525.1 Brachyspira sp.
AATTACATATAGAATTATTGGGCGTGTAAAAACTAAATATGATTTTGATGAAATAGGCGAAAAACATATTAAAGCATTAAGCGAAGCTATTGACTGCTTAAAAAGTTGCATTTCGGTATGGCAAATGAATGATATATTTTCTAATCAAACAAAACGCACAAATGCTGGCGCTGCTCAGTCAATTAGTAGAACAAAAATAAAAATAGTTAATAAAAAACCATATTTTTTGAATACAAATACCGCTTGTTATTTAATAAGATTAAAGAAAGAAAAACTTTATATTTTACCAGATATTATAATAATTATTAATAAAAAAGTTGTTAACGCATTTAATATAAAAGATTTAAAAATTACCGTTTCAGATATAAATTTTATTGAAGATATCGCTCCAAATGATGCCGAGATTTTATCTTATACTTGGCAGTTTGTAAATAATAATGGCACACCAGATAAAAGATATAAAAATAATCGCCAACTTCCGATATGTCATTATGGAGTGTTAAGCTTTCAAACTGATGCAGGATTTAATACCAAGTTATGCATTTCTAATTATTCAAAAGTGCTTAATTTTAAGCAGATTATTGAAAATATGAATAGCTAAAACATCTAAAATTAAAATTATTTTCCAATATAATCTTTTTGAGAAAACATAGAGTTTTTAACTACACTATATTTTATAAGTAAAAAATCTCTTTCATAATTAACTTATCAATGTTATAATATATTCCGTTAATAAAAACCAATATTTAAGGATTTATAATGAATAAAAATTATTTTAAATTTGTTTTAATATTTTTTTATATTTTTAATTTCAATATTTTGAATGCCGAAATAATTCTTTCTTTTGTGGGCGATGTGATGACGGGAAGCGATTATCCCGATAGAAGTTATTTGCCGCCGAACGAAGGGAAAGATATATTTAAAAGCGTGGAAAATTATTTCAGAAACTCCGACATTAATTTTGCAAATTTGGAAGGAGCGATAGCGAACACAAATACGCAGTCGTCAAAACGAAGCAAAAATTCTTACGCTTTTCGCATGCCTCCTTACATGGCAAACAGAATAGCCGAAGCGGGTTTCAATATCGTGGCGGTTGCAAATAATCATTCGAGAGATTTTGGAGACAAAGGCTATAAACAAACGCAGGAATATGTTCAAAACGCGGGAATAAAAATTGTCGGAAATATTTTAAATACCGCGTCTTTTATGGAAATTAAAAATAAAAAAATAGGATTTTTGGCTTTCTATTATTTTTCTTACGCGAATAATTCTATTCAAGATATAGCGTCCGCAAAAGCGCTGGTTGAAAAAACAAAAAAAGAATGCGATTTTCTTGTAGTTAGTTTTCATGGCGGGGCGGAAGGCAGAAATATGTATAGAGTGCCGAAATCAACCGAAATGTTTTACGGCGAAAATAGAGGCGATGTTTATAAATTCGCAAGAGCGGTAAGCGATTCGGGAGCGGATTTAATAATCGGGCATGGTCCTCATGTTTTAAGAGCGATGGAAATTTACAACGATTCTTTTATAGCCTATTCTCTCGGAAATTTTGTCGGATATAAACAATTTTCTTTGGCGGGAAATAACGGAATAAGCGCGATATTGCAAATAAAATTAAACGATAATTTAAAAATCGATTCGGCTAAAGTAATTCCGATTAAACTTATAAACGGAGGAATTCCTAGCGTTGATAGTTCAAAAGAGGCGATAAATAAACTCAATAATTACGCAGATTTGGATTTTCCAAATAGCGGAGTAAAATTTGATTCGGAAGGCGAAGCGATTTTAAATAAAAAATAATAAAAATAATTAAATAAATTTTTGATAAAATTAATTGGAGTATTTTAATGAAAATTTCGCATGTGGCTATGTGGGTTAAAGATATAGAAAATATTAAAGATTTTTATGTGAAATATTTTAATTGCAAATGCAACGACAAATATATTAACGATAAAAAATGTTTTGAATCTTATTTTCTTTCGTTTGAAGATAATTCAAAATTGGAAATAATGAATATAAAAGATATAAAAGAATTAAATAAAGAAAATAATTTTTACGGTTTCGCTCATATTGCAATATCGGTTGGAAGCAAAGACAAAGTCGACAGCCTTACAAAAATTTTAGAAAATGACGGCTATATAGTCGCGTCAAATCCGCGAACTACGGGAGACGGATATTACGAAAGCGTTATATTAGACCCAGAAAATAATAAAATAGAAATTACGATTTAAATTAATTTAGGAGATATTTTATATATTGGAGATATTATGGGAACTTTAGAAAATATGGATATAAATAATATTGCAAATTCAAACGGCAGAATAACCAAAGAAGAAGCGAGAGAAAAAATTTATAAAGATAAAAATATTGAAAAGGCGATTAAAGAAGGAGTCGAAAATTTTCTCGATAATATAGAATTAAAAAAATATTCTTCAGAATCTGGCGCTTACTCGGAATACGAATATTTAAATAATTTTGTTTTAATCACAACCGAAGTTTTGGATAACGGCTACATTCTCTCCGACATTCATATAGATGTCAATATGATAGTGAACGATTATTTTTTGAACGCGGATAATAAAAAAGAAAAATACATCGCTTTGAATAATAATTATTTAATCGGACTCAATTTAAAATTCTTCTTAAAAAATATAGAAGACGATATTGAGGATATTCAAGTGAGATATTTTAGTATTTACGGTTTTAGCGATAATAAAAAATAACAATTTATATGAACGAATAACTAATAAAAGATACTCGTTCATATATAATCATTATCAAATTTTAAATACCAATTCTTTCTGATTTTTCTTGGCATCTAAAGTATATATATTTCCATTATAATGCAGAGTCGCTTTCCAATCA
>NZ_JBNMIZ010000279.1:0-2855 GCF_050873525.1 Brachyspira sp.
GATAAAACCCTGTCCCAAATATAAAGGGTCGTAAATGATATTATTTATATTAAGCATATATGGAGAGCCGTTAATATCTCCAGAGCTTGTCAAATATAAAACTTCTTCTTCGAGTCCGTCAATATATTTTACCAATTTTCCCGTTTTAGCGTCAAAACTTACGCTATGATGCCGCCATTCGTTGGGTTTTAAAGATTCTCCCGCCGATAAAGTTATATTTGAATACTGTCCATTATACATAAATAAATTATCAAATCTCCAAACCAGTTTTCCGTCAATTATACTCGCCCTTACTCCAGAATATTCGCTCGAATTTCCATTGTTATATATTGATATTTTCGATAAAACTTTTGAGTTCATTCTTATTTGGTATGGATTCAAATAAAATTCAATCGTAAAACTGTTTATTGAATCTTCGCTCGAATAAGCATAGCCTCTATTATCCATTTTGACAAAAGATTTTCCGTCTGGAAGCAAAACCGCTTTTCCTCCCAAAACTCCGTCAATAAATTTAATATCTTTACTATAACTTACTCCGCTATAATTAACCGAATTAACTATTGAAGACTCAAATATTTCGGAAATTTCCAAATTATTATAATTTCTCGTTAAAGAATTATTCAATACAAAACCGTTTGCAGAATTATCAAGCGAACTATAATATATACCGTTTCCATTTGAAAAAATATTATAAACTTCGCCGTTCAAATTAATACATAAAATAAAAAGTATAATATTTATATAACGCATTCAAATTCCATTAAATAAATAATAAATATTCTTATGTTAATTAATCGGATATATTTAATTTTTCATTAAAGAAATTTAATCGAACGCGTAAAATCGAATAAATGACTACGGTAATGAAGAATTTTTATCTGTCATTGTATATTTTTTAAACCGTCATTGCGAACGGTAGTGAAGCAATCCACTTTTAATAGATTACTTCGGGCTAAAGCCCTCGTTCCCTAGGCTAAAGCCCACAGAGTGCGGGACGCCTCGCCAAAGGCGGACAGTAGTCTCGGCGAATGACGAATTTTTATCTTCAGGTTTCGGCAAATTATACAAAAATAAAGGAGAAGACTATTTTAGCCTTCCCCCAATTTTAATATATTACTTACACACTCTCATTGTCTTAATTCTTATGTCCCGGCAAAAACAAGAATTCCTTATTACGCCCGCTATCCGAAAATAGCGCGCTATGATTCAAATGTTTATCGATAAAATCGGGCTTTTGCCCCAAGTATAAATTATGATTGGTCATATAAGGCATATTTTCGGGTGTGAAATAAATTCCCGGATGATTAGCGTATTCTTTATAATAATTATATATTCCATGATAAGCGTAATAAGAATGAACGGACGCGGCGCCAGAATATCCATGATTCTCATAATCATACATAACGAAAACTTCTATAAAGCCAGGATTTATATATTGTCTTTCAAATAAATTATTAGCGTAACTAAATCCGCCATGATAGGTTTGAACATTATGCCGATAAGTTACGAAACCGAATACTCCTTTTCTAAATGGATTGTCGCCGTCATATTTTTCCCTCGCCTGCTCGGTTGTCAAAGTATTAGCGTAAATGCCTCCAACGGTATAGACGCCTTTTTTCGACCAGCTAATATTTATTATAGCGCTACGGTTATCATTAAATCCCATAAGATTTATATTTCCTCTTTCTATATTAATATCTCTATACTCGATTATAACCGCTCCAATAAATTTTTTGATGATTTGGTTGTCTTCTTTATAAACCATATCTCCGTTTTCATTGAAGTAATAATAATCCTGCGCGCTATATTCTCCATGCGTATGTCTATTTTGAAAATTATCAATACCTCTATTATTCCCTTCATTTTTAATTGCAAAAACTTTTCCATCGTTTGCCGCTTTTCTGTTGATTTGTTCTAACCATAATTGTTTTAATTTGTTTGTGTCTTTGTAGCTCACATTTGTATAACCGTCTCCGCCAACGCCAAAAGGAACTCTAATTTTGTAATAATTATTAGGATTGTCGTCTTGGAAAGGCTGATTATCGTCTGTTGTAGAATTTGTATTATCGTCTGGCGAACTTGGAAATCTTGTATAATCCTTTGAGATATCTGGCAAAGTCGTATTAATGCCTCCGCCACTCGTATTATCTCCGCCGCTCACATTTCCGCTCGAATAACTTCCCGTAATTTCGTCTGCTCCTCCAATGCAGGAAACAAATCCCGCAACCAAAATAACCGCTATCATTAAAAATGCGATAGTCTTAAATGTTCGCTTTAACATATAAAGCCTCCTTCAAATAAATTTTTTATTTATAAGGATTTCGTTTTTTAATTAATTAATTTTAATCGATTTAGAACTTCCTCAAATCAATTAATCGTCAAAACTTTATCCTTAACGATAATAGTATAATAAATTTATTAAGTAAAGTCAAGTAGAATTTACTATTTCTATACAAAAAAAAAAAAAAATAAGAAATTTACAAAAAGTAGCGAATTTATAAATAATTCAAGCAAATTTATGAATAAGATAATTAAATTTATGAATAAAGTTAACATAATTTAGTCATTGCAATTTTATTTTTCTTGTCATTGCGAGCTTTCGTAAGAAAGCGAGGCTAAAGCCCGCCGTTGGCGAGCAATCCAAAAGAAAGCAAAGCAACCCAAATTAAAGTGGATTACTTCGGCTATAAATAGCCTCGTAATGACAAAAAATTAAAGAAATTGCAAGCTTTCTATAACCCGTCATTGCGAGCCAACGGCGAAGCAATCCAAATTAAAGTGGATTACTTCAGTCGTTTCACTCCTTCGTAATGACGGAATAAAAAAACTTCGTCATTGCGAGCCAACGGCGAAGC
>NZ_JBNMIZ010000280.1:0-2810 GCF_050873525.1 Brachyspira sp.
TAATAAGACTATTAATTTTTATAAATTTCATATATAATTATAAATATTCTTTTAATTTTAAAAGCAAGGAGTAAAAAAATGGAGAACCAAAATTTTAAAGATTATGATTATGAAAAAGATTTTCTCAATAAATTTGAGGAAGAAAAGAAAAAGTATAAAAGACCGAATATATTAATATGCGGTTATACGGGAGCTGGCAAAACGAGTATAATTCAAGCTATGCTCGGAAAAGATTTAGTTCCCGATGATATGATAGGACATGACGCTAATCCTATGACTCAAGATTACGATAGATATGAAAATTCTTATATTGGGATTTGGGATTCTAAAGGACTTGAACCCGATAAAGGGCAAGACGAATTTGTGGCAAGAACTAAAAACCATATAAGAAAAGTCCAAGAAAACGAAAATGTTGATGAACATATTCATATATTTTGGTATACTATATCCGTAGGCGTAGGCAAGGTAACAGGAACGGATTTAAAAATCATAAATAGCTTTCCAAAAGAATCCACTTTAGTAATTATTAGTAAAATAGACCTCGACAGAAAAAATAGAGTCGTGGAAGCTATTAAAAAAGAATTAATAAATAACGGTATTTCCGAAGATAAAATAATATTAACTAATGACGAATCTGAAAAAGGAATAGAAGAACTTTATTATAAAAGTTTAGAAATACTGCCCGAAGCTTATAAAACCGCTTTTGAGGAAGCGCAAAGGATAGATATTGAGAAAGCGGTAGACAAAGTTAAGGAGAAAAATAAAGAAGCAAAGGCAATAATAGGAGCGGCCACGGTTGCATCTGGTTCAGTAGCCGCAAATCCAATACCAATTTCAGATTCAATAATCATAACTCCGATTCAGATTGGAATGATAGCTGGATTAGCAGCGTTATACGGACTCAATAAAGAGCAATTACAACATCAGGCATTGCCTTTGGTAGCCCGAGTGGTTGGAATGTTAACCGCTTCTTCATTAGCTAAATTGATACCTGGATTTGGAAGCGCCGTTAATGCCACAGTTGCTGTTTTTATCACTGGCGCGTTGGGATGGTTCGTGCAAAATCAATTTGAAAAAATGGCTATAGCTAAAATTAAAGGCGAACCTGCGCCTACGATTGATTTTGATTTTTCCGTATTTGAAGAATTCTTAAAGAATTATAAAAAAGACAAAGATAATAAATAATTTTAATTCGCTATGTGTAAAGCTAATCGCTTTATGCATAGCGTTTATTTTGTTTTAAGGATAAAGTTATGTCTTTTAATTCAAAAATAGATGTCTCTGCTATACATAACGAAATATTAACTGCAAATACTATAACTTTTGGTAATACGATAAAAAAATTAAAAGTATCTAATAAAAAACCAAATATATTAATCTGCGGTTATACGGGAGCTGGTAAAACAAGTATAATTCAAGCTTTACTTGGAAAAGATTTAGTTCCTGATAATGAGGTTGGGTATGAAGCTAAACCTAAGACGCAGTATTACCATAAACATGAGAATGAATTAATTAGAATTTGGGACTCTAAAGGGCTTGAGCCAGATAAAGGTCAAGATGAATTTATAAGAATTACGGAAGAATTTATAAGGGAAAGACAAGATAAATCTAATAATGTAGATGACCATATTCATATATTCTGGTATGCTATATCCGTAGGTATAGGCAAAGTGACGGATACGGATTTAAAAATTATAAATATTTTTCCAAAAGAATCTACTTTGGTAATCATTAGTCAAATAGACATAGATAAAAGAGGGACAACCGAAGCTATTAAGAAAAGATTAATTAAAGACGGAAATATTTCAGAAGATAGAATAATATTGACTACGGATATAGAAGGCGGAAGAATAGGCATAAAAGAACTTTATGAAAAGAGTTTAGAAATACTGCCCGAAGCTTATAAAAAGGCTTTTGAAGAAGCGCAGCGAATAAATATTGAAAAAGCGATACAAATAAAAAAAGAGAAGAATAAAAAAGCAAATTATATAATATTAAAATATATAAATGAAATTAGAATATACGGAGATATTAACGAAGTAAATATTAAAATTAGTTCTATGATTGCGGAATTATCTAATTTATACGGTTTAAATGAAAAATATATAAATAATTTTGCATTGCCTCTATTTACTTCATTATATGCTTATACTTTCTTTTATCCAAAAGGAATTTTTGAATTATTTAATACGGAAAATAAAAATATAGACTTAATTATTTTAATATCTTCTATAGCTAATTACTGTAAAGATAAATTTGAAGAATTATCAATTTCTATAATTGAAAATAAACAAATAGAAACCATAGACAATAAAGATTCTTTCGATAATTATATGCAAAAATATAGAAATAAAATTTTATGCGATGGCGAAAGTCAATTAGCGAACATAATAAATAAAGAGGAGAATTTAATATTGTTAATCGGAGATTTGGCAAAAAATATTTATAAAATAAAATCTCTAAAAAATAATATATGGGCAATAATAATATCAAGCGTGGCGGCGTTAGTTCCGTTATTAATCGGATTTGCTCCCATCGGTATGGCTGCTTCCGTAATTCTTGGAGTCGGAGTCACCGCGGCTTTAGGGATTAGAGCGGTAAATGTTTTATTAGCTTTAATAAAAGCTGGTTCTCTTATTTTTGGCGGAAAAGTTTTTGGAGCTAAAAGAATACTTGATATGTTAAGAAACAACTATGATATTTTATATGATAAAAATAAAAGTTTACTTATAAAAAAGCTTTAGCCGCAAATAACTATAAATATTAACGAGTAAATATTTATATAACAGAATATTTTAATTTGTCAAAGA
>NZ_JBNMIZ010000281.1:0-2807 GCF_050873525.1 Brachyspira sp.
ATATTGTATTCTAATAATTATTCTAATATAATATAAACATAAAACAATAAGGATTAAATATGAGCGAATTAAAATTGGAAGAAGCGAAAAATAAAATAAAAGAATTAACGGAAAAAATAAATTATCATAATAAACTTTATTACACGGACGATAATCCCGAAATAGAAGATTATCAATACGATAAACTTTTTAGAGAACTTGAAAATTTGGAGAGAGATTTTCCGCAATTCAAAGATAAAAACAGCCCGACAAACAAAGTCGGCGGAGCGGTTTTGGAAAAGTTTGAAAAGTTCGAGCATCCGATTGCAATGTATTCGCTTTCAAATGTTATGAACGAGGAAGAATTTTTTGAATTCGATAACCGAATGAAAAGAGAGACAAATTCAAAAAATATAAAATATACTGTGGAAAATAAATTTGACGGTTTGGCTTTGGAGCTTATTTACGAAAACGGAAAATTGATTGTGGCAAGCACGAGAGGAGACGGACAAGTCGGCGAGAATGTTACGAATAATGTTAAAGTAATGAATAATGTTCCAAAAAATATTAAAGAAAAAAATAAACTTATCGTTCGAGGCGAGGCTTTGATAACGAAAAAAGATTTCGAGGCTTTGAATAGAGAGAGAGAAGAACTTGAAGAGATTCCTTTTGCAAATCCAAGAAACGCAGCATCGGGAGGATTGAGACAGCTTGACAGCGCTGAAAGCAAAAAACGAAGATTAAAATTTTTCGCATATCAAATTGCAAATTATAAAGACTTTAATTTAACCAACGAATATAAAGCGATGGAATTTTTATCAGATTTAGGTTTTACCGTTGAAGGAGTTCATCCTAATATTGAATATAAAGAAGTTTTGAAAATATACAACGAAATACAAATAAACAGAAATAAAATGGATTATGAGATTGACGGACTCGTGATTAAAATTGACGATATTAAAGCGCAGGAAAAATTAGGATTTTTATCTCGCGCTCCAAGATTTGCCGTAGCTTTCAAATTCAAACCCGAAGAGAAGGAAACCTTATTAAACAATATAGAAGTTCAAGTGGGAAGGACGGGCGCGCTAACTCCCGTTGCAAAATTAAAACCCGTTCAAGTCGGAGGAGTTATAGTTTCAAATGTGACTCTTCATAATCCTAACGAAATAAAATCAAAAGATATAAGAATTGGCGATACGGTTGTAGTTATAAGGTCGGGAGATGTTATACCAAAAATTGTGAGAGTCGTTTTGGAGAAGCGTCCGAAAGAAAGCAAAGAATTTGTTTTTCCGAATAAATGTCCCGTTTGCGGAGGCGAGACGGCGATAACGGAAGGCGATGTAATAGTTCGATGCATCAATCAAGAATGTCCGAGCAAGATTACAAAATATATAGAATATTTCGTTTCAAAAGCGGCTATGAATATAGAAGGAATCGGAAAAGAATGGATAGCGATTTTTACGAAAAGCGGACTCGTCAAAACTCCCGCCGATATTTACAAAATTAAAAAATCCGATTTGCATAAATTTGAAAGAATGGGAGATAAACTTGCCGAAAATATGCTAAACTCAATAGAGGGAAGCAAAAAAACCACTTTGAAAAGATTTATATACGCTTTGGGAATGCGTCAGGTTGGAGAGACTACGGCGGATTTGCTCGCTAAATATTTTACTTCAATCGAAAATTTCAAAAAAGCTACAATCGATGATTTGGAAAATATTGAAGGAATCGGAGAGATAAGTTCAAAAAGTATTTACGATTTTTTAAATAACGATAAATCAAAAAAAATAATAGACGATTTGCTCGCAGTCGGAGTAGGACCTATTTTTGAAAAGACGGCAATTATAGAATCGAAACTTACGGGAAAAAATGTCGTTATAACAGGTTCAATCGAAGGTTTTACAAGAACTTCCGCAAAAGAAACCGCCGAAAGATTGGGGGCAACGGTTCAGTCTTCCGTATCGAAAACTACGAATATATTGATAGTCGGAGAAAAAGCGGGAAGCAAATTGAAGAAAGCGGAAGAATTGGGAATAGAAATTATGCCCGCTGACGATTTTATTAAACTTGCAAACGGAAATTAATTTATTTTTTTTTCGTTATAAGAGGCAAATAATCGAAAAACGAATATATCGTTATTACCGTCACTATAAGCAAGCTATAATAAGTTATTTTATCGAACGGCAAATAATTTAAAGAAGTAAATTTTAAAACTTTTATCAAAAATATTATTATAACGGCGGCGGCTCTCGAAGCGGTTTTTAATTTTCCGCTAAACTTTGCGGCGACTGCGAATCCTCTCAAGCCTCCAAGAATTCTTATAAACATTGAAAACATATCTCTATAAAGCGAAATTATAAACATCCAAATCGGCATAGAACCCTCGGACAAAAAAATCGTAAACATAGTAATGTGAAAAACGGTGTCGGCAAACGGGTCAAGGACTTTACCCAAATCGCTAACCAAATTAAATTTTCTTGCGGCTATTCCGTCCAAAGCGTCCGTAATTTCAAGGACAATCAAAAATATTAAAGCGAGTATCGAAGTTATAAACGAATTATAAAAGTAAAGAAATATCACAAGCGGAGATAAAACGATTCTGCTAACGCTTAATAAATTTGGTATTTGTTTTTTCATAATTTTTCCTAATCAATTTTAATTTGTTAATATTATATAATTTTTTTAGGAAAAATAAATATTATATTTAAGTGTAAAAATATTGCTATATAAAAAATAAATCTATCTTAATAATTCAAAGTGTTTAATCTATAATTATAATAACTAATTTTATATTTAATGATTGATTATAAATTAAGTGGGTGAATAAG
>NZ_JBNMIZ010000282.1:0-2793 GCF_050873525.1 Brachyspira sp.
ACCATATATGCTTAATATAAATAATATAATTTACGACCCTTTGTATTTGGGACAGGGTTTTATTGGCGGAATAGACGCTTTTTCTTTCACTCCGATTTTTAAGAAAAATTTTAATTTGTATAAATATTTAAAAAACGGAGAGATAATAAGCGAAGTTATAGATTTTACAAATAATAATATTTTTATAGATTCTATAAATTATACGGCAAATATTTCAAACGGAACTCATATTGATATTTATTATAGAATCTCCGACAGTTATTTTTTGCCAGAGGATAATTTTATAGAATGGAGACGATTAAACGGAAATAATATTATTAACGAGCGCGGAAGATATATTCAAATACGAGCGGAATTCCAAAGCGATACGGAAAGAAATATAAGCCCCGTCCTAAACAATATGGAAATCGTTTATCATAACGGGAAAGCACCTCAAAAACCGATTAATTTGACTGCGACCGCGGTTAATAATTCGGCGGTATTGAGATGGGAAGGTTCGCATGAAAATATAACGGGCTATAAAATTTATTACGGCACGAAATCTGGAATCTATAATAATGCAGATAATATTCCAATAATTGTAGGAAATCAAACGGAATATGTTATAAACGGATTAAGAAACGGAGAGACTTATTATTTTACTATAACGGCTATAGGAGGAGAGGGCGGAAACATAGAAAGCGCTTTTGCCGAAGAGGTTTTTGTCCGAACATCTTATTAAAATACAAAGGAGAGATTATGCTTATAGGAACTAAAGCGATAAAATTAACCAACCTTGCGGAAGACTTATTTAAAAAAGGAGTGGACGGCGAAGCTATGGAAGCTCTAAAAAGAAGCATGAGATTAAGCAACGGAAACGACATGAAATCGTATTTGCAAATAGCTTTGTCTTTATTTGAAAACGGCGATTACGAGCATGCAAAAATATTTTTAAATACTTTTTTGGAATACTGGATGGCATCCGAAGCCTATTTTATTTTGGGAGATATTGCCAAAAAAGAAAAAAGATTGAAAGACGCTTTTGAATTATATAGAAAAGGACTCTCTTTATATAATTCGCATAATCTTAATCCTTATTATGAATTTTTGTCTTTATGTTCCGCTTTGAAAGAGGAACATAAAGGATTGGAAATAGCGAAATATTTGCTTAAAAGAAACAATAGAGACAGAGTCGCTTTGGTTTATATGGCAAATTATTTTTATAGAAATAAATTATATAGAGAAGCGATAAGTTTTTATAAAATACTTGTTGAAAACGATTTAGCCGATTATAACGATTATCATTATTACGGAATTTGTTTGCATGAAATAAAAGATTATAAGAAAGCGGAAGATATGTATATTCAGGCTTTGTCGATTTATCCCGCTAATACTCCCGCCGCTATCGAACTTAAAAACTTGAGAAATAAAAGTTTGAGAGACAATTATCCTAATTTGGAAAAAAGCAGGGCGAAATATACTAAAAATATAGAAGAATCGCCGAAGTCGAACGATTATTTTCATTTGGGAAATATTGAGTTTATAGAAGGCAATTACGAAAAAGCCGCGGAATATTATTATAAAGCGAAAGAAGTTTATCAGGAATATATGGGAAGAAAAGAAAGAATTTGCGTGTGAATTTTTTGAATATTTAATTTATTTGAAAATTTTATTTCTTTTTTATTTATATTTATAGATAAAAGTTTTATTTCGTCCGAGTCGTTTCGCTTCATACATCGCGCTGTCGGCTTCTTTTATCGTATCGGAAATGATTCTTTTTGAAGAAGGTTTATATTCGGATATTCCTATGCTTATTGTTATATTTATAATATTTCTTTCATAAGAGAACGATTTTTTTTCAATAGTTTTTCTTATTCTCTCTCCCAAAATATAAGCCTGTTCTTTTTTCGTATTCGGACATATAATTAAAAATTCCTCGCCTCCGTATCTAACCGCTATGTCGCTTTTCCTTAAAATATTATCATGCGGATTATTCAGAATCGAGCCTAATTCATGCAATATAAAATTCCCGCAGTTATGTCCGTATATATCGTTTACATTTTTGAAATGGTCTAAATCCATAAATATTATCGAAATGCTATAATTGTATCTTATCGCTCTTTCAACTTCTTCCTCTATGACTTTGTTAAAATATCTCACATTATATAATCCCGTGCGAGCGTCTATTGTCGATTGAGCGCTTAAAGTGTCGATTTCTTTTATCAGATTTTTTATAACATTGTCTTTTTCTATTGAAGATTTTTCTTCTATTAAACTTATATTCAAACCTACGCTTCTTATTTTTAATTTAATAATCGTTTCGTATAAATCGTAAATATTTAAAGTTCCTATCGGATTATTTTTGTCGTCCACAACGGCTATATATTCCAGTTTATTTTTAAGCATAGAATCGAATATTTTTTCCAAATCGTCTTCGGGATACGCCGTTATAAAATCTTTGCTCATAAAAAGCGAAATTTCTTTATCTAAAATTTCTTTATCGTTTTTTGCCGATTTTATATTTTTTGTATCTTTAGTATATTTTGAAGTTTTTACCGTTTTGGCGGTTTTTTTAGGGAATTGTTTTAAAACTATGTCCGATAATTGTCTGCCGTCTATGATTCCGATTAATTTATTCGCTTCGTTTACTACGGCTAATACTCTAACGCCTTCTTTATTTACGATTTTGATTAATTCGGATAACGGCGCGTTCTTTTTTAGAATTTTAATTGTATTATCCATAGAAGATTTAACGATATTCTTATACATCAAATAAAGCCTTTCAACAGTGTATTGAGATATTATTTTATAATA
>NZ_JBNMIZ010000283.1:0-2785 GCF_050873525.1 Brachyspira sp.
AATTATAACAAATTTACAAATTTAAGTCAATACTAAAATTTGTTAAATTTATAAAAATAATATCGGATTGTAAAGTTATAAAGTTTAGTAAAGCGATATAAAATTTTTTGAGATTATATAGAATTTATTAAAGTAAGTCAACTATAATTTTTCGATTTCTTCGATGGTTAAGCCTGTAATTTCGCTTATAAGGTTAATATCCATATTTTTATTTTTCATTGCGATTGCCATTGAGATTTGTTCAGAAAGTCTGCCTTTTTCAATACCTTCTTTTATACCTTCAAGTTTTCCTTCTTTTATGCCTTCAAGTTTTCCTTCTCTTCTCCCAATTCGTCTTTCGTCTGCGAGCGCTATTTTTTTATCGAATTGATAGAGTTCTTTTTTCTCGTATTCGCTCATCATTAATTGACTTCTTATAAAATTGTTATATCGCTTGTGAGCTTCTTCCATTATTGGTTTTTCTTTTACTATCTCTGACATATAATCCTCCATATTTTTTGTAGTGAAAAAACCTAACCAGCAGTTTAAATCTTTTGGCAGGTTATTATCTTTGAATTTAAATTTCTTTAATTCTATCATGTGTATTTGCAAGTGGTCTGTTAATAATCTTGCATTTTTGGTGTCGTAAATCATATAACAGCTATGCACATTATTACTTTTTTTATTTAAATTAAAATTAAGAAGGTTGATGCTTATTACGGGAGTTAATTCGTCATACTGTTCGCCTTTCTTTAAAAGTTTGCTATAATTCATAGCCCAATAATAAAGTATTCTTTCTGGAAATCTAGAATTACCCGACAACTGAACTTCAATGATTACGACTGTTCCATTTTTGGTTATACACTTAACATCTACAATAGTTTCTTTGTCTTTATAATGCTGCTTCAAATTAAACGGATTGAGAATTTCAACGGCTTTAAAAGTTTTCATGTCGGCGCTAATCATAACGGCGTTAATAAAATCAAGTAGGACTTTTTCTCCGCCTTTATCGGTAAAGAAATACCGAACAAAACAATCATTTAGTGCATTAAAAGGTTTATTCTTCATAAGAATATTATAACAGAATAATTTTATTTGTCAAAAGTTAAATTAATAATTTTTCTAAAATTAAATAAACCCCACGCCTTCGCATGAGGTTTGTCAAATTATTAAATGAAAGCTTAATCCTTTCAAATTATTAAAGGAGAAAGAACAAAAAATGAAACATATTTACAAAATTGCTTATTAATAACAAGCGGTTTTCTATCGCTTAATTTTATGATTTAAAACCGCCTGTTAATAAATTCTTACTTCTATTTATAAAGATGGCAAATACCAAGTTATACCCGTAGAGGCGTTAAAGTTTAAAACTTTACCTACTTCAGTAGTATTTCCGCTTGCAACCGCTCCGTCTCCCAATTCGGCTTCAAAATACCATTCTAAATTTTGGATAGGAGTAATGCTAATCTCTCCGTAAACATTCCAAGCTAAAGAATATGTATCCTTTTGATTATTATACTGACTGCCAATAATCTCTAATCCTAAAGCTGGTTCTAAATAAAGCGAAACTATATCCGAACTTGCGCTCAATCCCAAAGCTGGCATTAATTCCAAACTCCAAGCGGTTTTGTCAAAGCTATTTGTTCCGTAGAAACTTTGTCCTGCATATTGAAATTCGCTAACTATATCGGAAGCTTTACCTTCTTCAATAACATCAAAATTAAGATTTGCAGTTGGAAGATTTTTGTCTAAACCAGTATTGTAAGCGATTTTAATAAAAGGCTCGAGTTCCACATCTTCCACAACAGCGCCAAAATAAAGTCTGAAATCGAATCCCAAAGTTTCGTATTTACTTTTTAAATCTCCGTTCTTAATGGAATTGTAGCCATAATTTAAATATAATCTTATTTGAGTTAGTATGTCCATTCCCGTGTAATATCTGAATTCGGAATTAAGTTTTATGGCGGTTAAATTTTGTTTAACTCCTTCCGCAGTTTTATCATTTATAGATACCACTTGAATAGGAATAGCCATTCTAAAATTATTATCCAAAGCGTTCAAAACCAAAATGGGAGTATGTCCAGTCGCAACCGTAGTTTTAGGATTTGCGCTTCCGTTATATTTTTGGAATTTTTGTCCTATGCTTAAAGTATAACCGACTCCCACGCTGATTGCCGAAGAAGTATAACCTATTCCAAACGAAGTATGCGGAATAAAATCATACCAATCTGGATTTCCTTCATTTTGAGAAATTAAAGCTCCTAAAGTTCCTCCCGCTCCGTTATCGAAACCGAAAGTTCCTTTAATCGTATCGTTTCCAAGAGTGAAGCCTAAAGTTTCAAGTCTCGCTTTAAACTGATTTCCGTCCGTAAGAAAGTCAATCCAATCCGAATCGACTCCATACATTCCGAAAACTTGCATGCTTGCCATAGAAAGTAAAGCTATAGCCGTTAAAAATATTTTTCTAATTGTTTTCATTGTTGTTATCCTTCGCCAAAATTTTGCCAATTTTATTGAGGCTGATTTTGGCATTTTAAATTTTTATTTTTGTTTATTTTTTCAAACAACTTCTCTCTTAAACCAATCGTTATATTTATTCATTCTTCATTAATTATTAAACTTTATTTTTTAATCTCTATTTCATTGTATTCCTCCTTTAATAATTAATTTTTTAAATAATCAAGTTAATTTAGTTTGTATATTAATCTTAATTGTTTGTTTATTCTAACAAAAAAAAAAAAAAATCGCAAGCCTTTTAACAAAAAAAATCTAATTTTTTTTTTACTTTACATTAAAAATATATATG
>NZ_JBNMIZ010000284.1:0-2782 GCF_050873525.1 Brachyspira sp.
ATGCAATATAATGCATAGTATTTTCTGAAGGTAACCGCATTATTTTTCCTTTCATTATTAATTTTTTATTAAATAATAACTGAAATATTACACTAAAAAATAAAAAATATCAATAGCTAATATTAAAAAAATTGAAAAAAATTCGCCATTATGTTTATATAATTTATCATATAGTTACAATTTGCGAATTTCTTCAATACTTAATCCAGTGTATTTTGAGATTAAATTAATATCCGCTCCATCTTTTTTCATTGCAATTGCCATTGAGATTTGTTCGGCATGTCTGCCTTCTTTTATTCCTTCAAGTTTTCCTTGCAATCTTTCTTCACTTAAAGTGAGCATTCTAAAATAATTCTCTTCCCATTCCGTATAGCCTTCAGTCAAATCGTCATTTTTTACAAACTTATTATACTTATCGTAAATCTCTTTCATTATGGGATTTTTCTCAACTAAAACTTTCATCGTTTCCTCCAAATCTTTTTTAATATTCAAAAATTTAAACCAATCCGCAAGCGGTTTGTATAATTTTGTTTTTTCATTAAATTTTTTAAGTTCCAAAAAGTGCATTTCAAAATGGTTAGTCAATATTTCATTTGTATCATATTCTTTAATAAAATAGCAGCTGTGAGGTTTATCTTTATTTTCAGTTAAATTGAAATCTAAAATATTAATGCTAATCACGGGATTTAAATCTTCGTATTTATTTTTTGCTTTCAAATTTGCAGTATAGCTTTTTGCCCAATAGTAAAGTCCTCGATAAATAAAAGATTTATTGCCTACTCTTTGAATTTCAATAATAACTGTTTCTCCGCTTTTCGTTTTCGCTCTAACATCGACAATCGTCTCTTTTCCATTAATCGATTCCTTTAAGTTGAAAGTATTTAAAATAGTTACTTCTTCAAAGCCTTCTTGTCCAGCGTCAATTCGCACGGAATTAATCAAATCTTTAAGAATATTTTGGCTGTCTTCTTTTGCGAGTAGGTAGCGCATAAAATAATCGTTAAGGACTTTAAAATCTTTTTCAACCATAAGAATATTATAACAGAATATTTTAATTTGTCAAAATTGAAATTAATAATTTTTGTAAAACATAATGCGAGTTTGGAACTATATTAAATTTTAATTCTCCTAGCCATCGGCGTGCCTTTGGCATTTTAAATTTTAATTTTTTAATTTAATTAATTTTAATTTTTTAATCCTCTTCTTCGGATTCGACTATAAAATCGTAATCTATATAAGGATTATCTTCCAATTTCTCTTTTTCTTCTTCCGTGAATTTGTCGGTAATCTCTCTCGATTCTGGCTCTATAATATCGGCGACATAAATTTTATTCGGTTCGTCTTCGTAGGAATAAGTTAATTTTACAATATAGCCGTTTTCTTTTAATTTGAAATATCCCGAAGTTTCCGTCATTTTTATATATTCTTCAAAATAAGGTTTCAAACCTACGGGAATATTAAAAGCGTAAACCGATTGATATTCTCCTCTTTCAAGATAAGGTTTAATCTCTTCGGGAATATCGAATTCTGAAAAATCGAGTCCGTTTGGAATATCTAAAAAATCCGTTTCAATATTATAATCGAAAGAAAAACATTTAATTTCCGTTTCAAGCCGAATAACCGCTCCTTCATAACCCGACATAAAATTTTCTTCGTTCATTTTTGAAGTAAATTCTTTAATCGCTTTATTTTGTCTGTCCAATATTTCCTCAATTTCTTCTTCGTCAATATATTCTCTATTAATAATCGAAGTAAGCTCGTTTAGAATTTTTCCCTGTTTATTCAATTCTTCCGTAATGGATTCGGGCAGAAAATCGGCAAACTCGGAAAACTTATTTATAGCGGAAATTTGTTTATTCAAATCTTTTGCCATATTTTTGGTTAATTTGCTTTCTTCGTTTAATAATTCCAATTTTTCAATTTCGTTTTCTTCTTCGTATTCTTCGTTTTTATATTCTTCTTTCATTTTTAATCTCCTTTCTATTTTTATTATAAACCGCTTTCAAAATCGCAAATCGATTAATCGAGCGGTTTCATTTTTAATTTTTATTCTCCATCGTTAATAAACGGATTATTACTTATATTTTTTGTATCTTCCGTATTTTCAATATTTTCGTTTGTAGAATTATCTTCAGACGAAATATTTTCTTCTTTATATTTATCCATAACAAATTTTATAAAATGTTTGATAATAAATAAATTATACGGTTCGGTATTTTTTTCTTCAATTTTTTCTATAATATCGTCCGTATTCGCTTCGTATTTTTCGGGGTTCTTTTTATATTCTTCAGATTTGTCATATATTTCGTCCAATATTTTTTCTTTAAAAAGTATTTTTTTCATTCCTGAAATAATATTTTCGTTATAACCATAAATACAGATGCTTGATTTTTCAGCGTCTAATTTTATATGGCTTCCAAGAACAAAATCTCTCAATCCAGACTTATCAGGATTACTACCATATAATGAAAATTTGTAATATATTTCAGATTTTTCCGAATTCTTTATTTCGATAGAAATCAATCCTACTTTTATTAAAATGTCATTTAAAGTTTTTTCATCTATTTTATCTTTCAAATAAATTTCTTTATCTTTCCTATTTACTTCTGGTAATTTAGATGTTATTTCATTTAAAAAACTTCCAAGCATAATTTTTCTCCTATTTTTAATTTTATTTTTTTAATATTTATTTTTTTATTTTTTTTATTTTATAAAGCAATTCTTAAAAGTTAGGTTGGATATAAAGAATATACTCTAAAAATCATTTTTTTCTCCTTTATAG
>NZ_JBNMIZ010000285.1:0-2772 GCF_050873525.1 Brachyspira sp.
ATATTATAACAGAATAATTTTATTTGTCAAAAGTTAAATTAATAATTTATAAATTTTAATTTCCATAAAAATATATACCAATAAATTACGAGATTTTGTAATCTAAACGGAGTTGTTTTCGCTGAAAGCGGGCTTTAGCCTTGCTTCTGCGGGCTTTAGCATAGCATAAGTCTTCGATTTGGTAAATCGTCATTGCGAAGCTACTGCTGAAGCAATCCAAAAATAAATAAAAAAGCCGTATGAATAATACGACTTTTATTATTTCTAAATTTACTTTTTCTTCTATTATACTTTTTTGAATACTATTGAAGCGTTATGTCCGCCGAAACCGAAAGAATTGCTTATTGCATATTCTATTTTGTAATCTTGCGCCGTATTTGCCACTACATCCAAATCGCATTCTGGGTCTTGTTCGTCCACATTTATAGTAGGATGGACTTTAGAATCTATAATACTCATAATTGTAGCAACCGCTTCGACTCCGCCCGCCGCTCCAAGCGCATGCCCAATCATAGATTTTGTGGAGTTGATTTTTATTTTTTTAGCGTTATCTTCTCCCAAAGCTTTTTTAATCGCTTTAACTTCCGCTATGTCTCCTGGAGGGGTTGAAGTTCCATGAGTATTTATATAATTTATTTTATCGGGAGAAATTTTAGCGCTTTCTATTGCAAGAGACATCGCTCTTCCACCCATAGCTCCGTCTTCGAGAGGCGCCGTAATATGATTAGCGTCAGCCGTAAAACCGTATCCGCAAATTTCGGCAAGTATATTAGCGTTTCTTTTTTTTGCATGTTCATATTCTTCCAATACCAATATTCCCGCTCCTTCCGATATAACAAAACCGTCCCTTCCTTTGTCGAAAGGTCTTGACGCTTTTTCAGGGGCATCGTTTCTTGTCGATAAGGCTCTCGCGTTATTGAAGCCCGCTATAGTAAGAGGATTTATCGTAGCCTCGCTTCCGCCTACAACCATAATATCAGCTTCGTTGTCTTTAATATGTTTATAACCCAAACCTATTGAATGATTTGAAGAAGCGCATGCCGTAACCACGCTGTAATTCGGTCCGTTCATTCCGTATTCTATAGATATTAATCCGCCTATCATATTTATTATTTGCATAGGAACAAAGAACGGAGACACTCTGCTCGGTCCGTCAGCCAATATAACGCTGTGATTTTGTAGTAAAGTAGTCACGCCTCCTATTCCGCTTCCTATAATCGCGCCCGCTCTTAAAGGGTCAAATCCCGTTTTAGGTTCTATTCCCGCTTGTTTTAAGGCATGATGTCCCGCGTATATTCCAAAATTTATAAACGGGTCTAATCTTCTTAACATTTTCTTATCCGAATAATAATCTCCTTCGAGAGGCAAAGCTTCCGCTCCTATTTTAGTTATAAGCTGTTCTTTATCGGGGTCAAAATATTTAGAAAGTTTTTTAACTCCCGAAACTCCGTTTAGAAGATTATTCCAAAATGTTTTGACATCGTTTCCTAAAGCGTTTACTACTCCAAGCCCCGTCACTACGACTCTTCGTTCACTCATATAAATAACTCCTGATTATTCAAGTAAAATTTTAAAAATAATTTCAATAATTTTTAAGCAGTTTCAAATAATTAAAAAATTCCCGCAAAAAAGAAATTATTTTACGGGAAATTTTTAATACAATTTACTTTTTATGGTCTTCGATATATTTCGCGGCATCCGCTACATTTTTAATTTTCTCTTGGTCTTCTTGAGGAATTTTAATGTCGTATCGTTTTTCCAACTCCATTATTAATTCCACCAAATCCAAAGAATCCGCGTTCAAATCATCTACGAAAGAAGCAGTATCAGTGATTTTGCTTTTGTCCGAGATGTTTAATTGAGCCGCAACCACATCTTTAATTTCATCGATTAATGCCATTTTTTTCTCCTTAAAAATTAAAATATTTATTATAAAGCGCCGTTAGGCAGCCTTATTGCTTATTTATTTTAGTTTTAATCACATAGACATTCCGCCGTCTACCGCTATTACCTCGCCCGTTATATAATCGCTCAAATCGGATGCAAGAAAAACAGCCAAATTAGCGACATCTTCCGCGTTCCCCAGTCTTTTTATAGGAGTTATATTCATAATATTTTTAACCGTATCTTCGGGCAAAACTCCCGTCATATCGGTTTGAATAAATCCCGGAGCTATCGCATTAACGCATATTTTTCTTGAGGCAAATTCTTTAGCCATAGCTTTCGTTATTCCTATTATTCCAGCTTTTGCCGCCGCATAATTCGTTTGTCCCGCGTTTCCCATTTTTCCTATAACGCTCGATATATTTATTATCTTTCCTCTTCTCGCTTTAAGCATATATCTTGCCGCTTCCCTCGAAGTATAAAAAGTCCCCGAAAGATTAGTGCTTATTACTTCGTTCCAAGCGTTGTCGTCCATTTGAATAACGAGCATATCTCTCGCAATTCCCGCGTTATTTACAAGTATATCTATGGACTTAAATTTTTCTACCGTTTTATCCACAACCTCTTTACATGACTCACTCAATTTAACATCATGCTTCAAAGCCAAAGTTTCAATATTATATTGTTTTTTTAATTCTTCCGCAACAGACGAAGCCTTTTCAATATTAGTCGCGGTTATAACTATATTAGCGCCTTCTTTAGCCAAAGCCTCCGCTATCTTTTTTCCTATTCCTCTGCTCGAGCCTGTTATTAAAGCCGTTTTTTCTTTAAGATTTAAATCCATACTTTCAACTTTACCTTAAACAATTTTTATTAATAAATTATAAC
>NZ_JBNMIZ010000286.1:0-2737 GCF_050873525.1 Brachyspira sp.
AATAAAAAATAAATTTATTGATTTAAAATAAGTATAATTATACCTTATATAATATTAATACCGTTTTTATATTTAAATTATTTTGTCTTACTCATTGCAATTTTAAAAATTTCTTTTAAAAGTTTCAAATTGGAATATACGCCTTTTATTTTTGATGGAATTTCATTTTCAGGATATACTCTCGCAGTCGGAACTTGACAGATTTTATAACCTAACTTTTTTACATGCACTAACGGATAATAACAATATTCGTAAGTATTAAAATCTTCTCTAAACCAATCCATCCTTTCGTCTAAAATATATTTTCTCGAAAAGCCTTTATAACCGTTGCAAACATCGTCATAATGAAATCCAGAAGTTAAACTAATCAAAGGCGAAGCGATTAATCTAATTCCTACTTTTCTCAAAAAAGGAGTATTCTCCTCTCTACCGCCTAAAGTAAATCTCGTAGCCTGAACTACATCAAAACCTTCGTCCAATTTTTCCAAAAATGCAGGCAAACTTTCATGCACATTATCTTTATCGTTTCCGTCAACCATTATCGCTCCTTCGTATCCCATCTCCATAGCTTGATAGAAACCTTGTTTTAATTGGACGCCTTGCCCTTTCTTATCGCTAACATTAATTAAAAGTCCTATACATCCGTAATTTTTAATGAAATCGGGATTAGAGGAATTATCTTTACTACCGCCATCGCAAATGAAAATATCGCATATATTAAAAATATTATTATCTTTCATTTTATTCATTTGAGAGATAAATCTTTCGCCTTCATTAATCACGGGAATTAATAACGCGTATTTATTTTTCCTTTCGTTAAAAATATAACTTTGATACTTTGGAATTTTAGGTTTTATTAACTTTAATTTTGCTTCACTCATTTTTATCCTCTCTTTCCAAACAAATTTTACATATAGGCAGTTCTGCTATATTATCTCTCAATAGTTTCTCTCTTATATCTTTATACGAATTCCATATACTCACGATACCCCCCCCCGTATGAAATTATGTTTCCCATAACATATTTTCTAAAATAGTCTTGGCAGCATAAAACCACATCGCCGTTTACCGTTATATTTAAATTTTTTATATCTTGACATTTTTTATAAGTCGTTTTTCTTTCTTCATGGCTTACATCCACAGCTCCGCCTCTATTATTCAAATATAATTCATTTGAAGTTTGAAGTTTCATTTTGTATTTTAAGAATTCTTTGACAGGTTTTAATCTTTCTAAATTTCTTTCTGGATTTTTATCATGAACGGTTATAATAAATTTATCCATTCCCGCTTCAACCAATTCTTTAGCTTTTTCCACATTTAGAATATCACCATTACTTACGAGAACTTGTGTGCATTTCGGAATATTGGAATTAACATATCTTACAAATTCTGGCAATCTATCGTCAAATAAAGGTTCGTTATAGAAATTGTATTGAAATAATCCCGTAAATTTTATATTTTTTAACTCTTCAACAATTCGTTTAAATATATCCCAAGACATAAATTCTTTAGGCGTTTCATAATCTTTATTTGGGCAGTAATGACATTTTCTATTGCAATAAGTAGATATTTCCACGCATACGCCGTGAAAAAAGTATTTATCTTTATATTTTATAGAATTAACTATTTCAGAATATATTTTATACCCGTCATATACAATTTTTCTATATAAATCTGGATTAATTTTTTCTATACTGCTTAATATTTTATCAAAAAGTAATTTAATTCTTTTCATTTTTTATCCTCTCTCAATTCTTTAATAAATTTTTTAAATCCGCCTCTATCGTAGATGAATGTTAGGAATGAAATTATGGAGATTATTACTATTGGATAAATAGGATAAATATATCTAAATATTACATACGGAGTAAATAAAACCACAATCCAAAATGTAGCTATGGCAGATAAAGATAATGAAAAAGAATAAATTAAAATATCATTATCAAATCTCTTTTTTATAAAGATTAAAATAAAACTAATTACAAATATTACAAAGGATATGATAACCAAAAATATTATAGGAATATGAATTGTATTATTAAATAAGAAATCATATATTTTATATCTTAAAGGCGAGAATGTGATTTTCTGCTCGTTTTCATTAAGTTTATTTATAAGTTCTATATTATCATTATAAGATTTTTGTATTTCTTCAACATCTGTAATAGGATAAGGAAAAGCTCCTTTTTCCAATAAATATGCAATTAAATATCTATTAATATGCTTAATATAATTTAAAGGATATTTAAATATATATTTTATCCATACTTTTTCTAATCCGTCTAATTTTTGAAATTTAAATGGTCTTTCAGGATGAGAAGGACTTCCAAATAAATCTCCATTATATGGGTCAATATTATATAGTTGTTTTACATCTTCAAAAGTTTTACCTTCTTCATACCAATCAATAGGTATTAAAGAATCGTCATTTGATGGAACGGCACAAGACGATATTTGGATTAAAAACATATAATTTGTCACGAGTTCTTTTTTATAATCTCTAATCCATATATGCGGAAATACTTTTACAATTCCAACTAAAATAACTGCCGATAACATCATTAATATAACAAACGATTTTATATAATTCTTTATAGATTTTATTTCTTTATTTTTAAGTAATAAATAAGTGAATAAAATAAAAATAGGGTAAATGCTCACTATATTGTTATGTCGCCATAAAAGTCCGAATAATAATATAATTCCAGTAAATATTCTTAATATTAGTTTTATATAC
>NZ_JBNMIZ010000287.1:0-2734 GCF_050873525.1 Brachyspira sp.
AATGATTAAACAGTTATTTTTTTATGACATAGAGAGCGAAAATTCAAACGAGTTCGGAGCATTTTTCAAGTTCGACTCTACTATAATTTTTATCTCATCAAATTGTTTGAATTTTTCTCTTGCTAAAAAAATCGTTAAAATTTTTATTTTGTGGCATAAGCAAAACTCCATTTTCAACTTTGCGAACGATAACCTCTTTTCCTTCAAAACGAAATTCTTTTGGCAACCGAACGGCTTGAGAATTCCCGTTATTAAAAATTTTAGCTTTTTGAAACATATCAATTCCTAAATTAAATATATATTAATGAGTATATATTTTAAGATTAATAAGTCAATATTAAAAATAATTTTTTCAATAATTAAATAAACATTCTATATGCACTTATTTAACTTTATATACATATTCAAACATTATGCAAAATATTATAATCAATAATCTAAATCCAACTCAAAATCGAGAGGATATATAAATTATCATTGCGAGCCTTTGGCAAAAGGCGTGGCAATCCGCTATTAAAAAATCTAAATTTAAAATCAAATTCTATTAATTTTGGATTACTTCGGGTATAAATACTTTCATTAAAATATTATTTATAATGTGAAAAATATTTTACATTTCATAATTGGCAATTTCTAAAATTAATAGGATAAATAAAATTGAAACTAATATTTACCCCCCCCTATGAATTTATCAAAGAATTTATTTCTAAAATTATCTCTCCACTTTTTAATCGGTATCCACCAAGCAAAATTGTTAAGATATACATCGTCCAATTTAGCACCTATTATATTTTTAATAAAATTAGGAGCTTTTTTTAATAAAGAATATCTAAAATATTCATCTTCGGATAAAAAATTATCATGTCTTTGAGTTATAGAACCTAACCCTCCGCAATTGGCACATATTCCTTTCATTCTATTTATTCTCCATTTATTAAATTTTTTAGAATTAAATAGAGAGATTACTTTATTTTCTTTAATATTTCCAAAAACGGGACTTAATTCATAGTTGGTGCAGCAAGTTGTCATTTCGCCTTTATAGTTAAAATTTACAACATAATAAGGTTGATTACAAAGATAAGCTCCTATTTCATTATTTCTTTCGGGATTAATTCCATTGAAAGAATGAATTTTTACATGCAATATTTCGCAATTTATTGAATTAAAATATTTTTCAAATTCGTTCCATTCATTTTTATTATATTCATTCTCCGTAAATCTAACTCTTATATTTGTTTTTAATTCGGGATGTTTTTTCTTACAATCTAAAAGAGATTTTATATTTTCTAAAACGGCAGGCAATTGTTTTCCGAACCCATGAATTTTTTCATAAGTATCTGGATTTATAGCATCTACCGAAATTTGAATATCCGTCAAAGAAGAAAGAACTTCATAAGGGTCATATCTATTTAATGCAAATCCATTAGTGTTTATTAATATGGTATTAAAAAAATTTTTATTCATAGCGTATTTAGGAAATTGTAGAAAATTATTGGTAAGTAAAGGTTCTCCCATAGGTCCGCATAATGAAAGCCATTTAATAGTATTTATTTTACACGCATCGTCTATAATGGATTTATAAATGTCAAAATCTATAGTTTTATTTGTATCTTTTAAAACTTCTTTAAGATATTCAGGTCTATTAATTCTCCAACAGAAAAAACATTTTTGATTGCAATTTGTCGTCAAATCTATTATCAATGAATGCGGTTTATAAATATTTTTTAACATAAGTTTTCCTTTCTATAAACATTATTTATTATATTAATGTTATTATTTAAATATTTCAACTATAGTTTTATAATTATTTAATAGCCTCAATGTGTATCGTAGCCTCGATTGATAATTTTTCCCTTATCGCGTTTTCAAAAATAGTCGCTTTGTTATGAGCTTCAAAAACCGTCATATCTTTCGGAAAGCGAATGTGAAAAGTAATTTCCGTATGAGAGCCGTAAATATGTATATGGAAATGATGCAAACTATCGCCGTTTAGATTGAGTTCGTCTGCAATATTTTTTATTCCGTTTATAATTTCTTCGGAAGGATATTCGCCAATTAAAGGTTTAACGCTCGATTTTATCACATCGAAAGCGGCTATAAATATGACGACTGAAACCAGTATGCTTAATATCGCATCCGACTGCCAAAAATTTTTTCCGATAAAAATTCCAATCAATATTATTATCGAAGTAACGCTATCGCTTCTATGATGCCAAGCGTCCGCGTATAAAGATTTCGCTCCAGATTTTCTATAAGCCCAAAAAGAATATTGAGCCAAAATTTCTTTTACCACAATAGAAACTATCATCGCGATAATAGTCGCTTTATTAAAAGTGGCAGTTTGTTTATTCAAAAGATTTTTTATAGCTTCTGTGAAAAAAGTATAACCGATAAAAATGAGCATTATCCCCACAATAAAACTCGTTATAAGTTCTATTCTGCCATGCCCGAAGGGATGTTCTTTGTCGGCGGGCTTTTTTGAAAATATTCCTCCGATTATAACGATTATACTGCTTATGGAATCGCTTAAAGAATGCCAAGCGTCCGCGATAATCGAAAGCGAACCCGAAAATATTCCAACCGCATATTTGAAAGCGAATAATAATATATTCACGACAACCGAAACGATTCCCTCTATTATCATATATTTCGATTTTTTTTCATTGTCAATTATATTCATTTTATTAAATCCTTAAATAAAAGTTTAACCATTTTTATTATATATCATAAACAT
>NZ_JBNMIZ010000288.1:0-2717 GCF_050873525.1 Brachyspira sp.
ATATTACTATATATAGTTATTTAAAAAATTTTGTGAAGTTTTAAATATTTTGAAAAGGTAATAATGGAGATAATACATTTTATACAAAATTTTATTATAAATTATTTTTTCCCAATAAAGATAAGGTTAAATCCAGAATAAAGCGAACCTCACGCTTTCGCATGAGGTTCTAAAAATTATATTTTAATTAAAGGGGGAGTTAACCATTTGGAGAGAGAAAACTTAAAAAATGAAAAAGACTTAAACATAATTGCGTTTTAATTAAAAATCCATCATTTGCCGTAGCAATGACAAATTTAATTTTCAAATCAATTTCAAAGACCAAATAAATTTACAATCAAATATTTTTTAATTAATCATCACGGAAACCCAATTAATCAGCGTTTCCATCCAACCGCTTTTAAATGAACGCCCGCAAGGGGCTTCAGCGCCTTGCATGCTTTTCTCTGTATTGTTAACACAAGAGGTTCGCTTCTGCGCCCTTTAGGGAAAACCCCTTGTTGTCAGAAAAAGCATCATTTTCAATCTGGATTACTTCGGGCGTTGCCCTCGTAATGACGAATTCAATTCTTATTTCCGAAACCTCTTAATGACAGTTAAAAAAATATTGTCATTGCGAGACGATGCCAAAGGCACACAGCGTGAGGCGAAGCAATCAACTATTAATAAAACTAAATTTTAAAATAAAATTCTATTACTTTGGATTACTTCGCTTCCTTTCAGTCGCTCGTAATGACAAAATCAAAAATTATATCCTAATTCTATATCCCAAGTGAAAGGTTTTGCAACCGAATAAGTCGACAAAATCGGCGTTTTATTAAAAATATTTTTAAAGTGAGCTGAGATTATCAAATGCTTAAACCAAATCGAATAAAACGAAATATTAAAATCATGAAAATCATCCGAATATTTAATCGGCTCATAATCGGTTATCGGTCTGTTTGTCGAATAAATATAATGAATATTGAAAGATAGCGAAGTTAAAATATTATTTTCGGAAATAAAATCGTAGCCCAATAAAACCGAAACTACATCTTTTGGAAGTCCAATTTTTGGAGATTTATTTTCTCCCATAAAACCAAGCTGATAAGAATAACCGACTTTAGTCTTTATTCTATTATAAGTTAAAAATGGAATCTCATAACCAACGCTAGTGCTTACAATATGCGACTGCGCTTTATCGACATTTGTAGGATTTCCATGCCAAATAATTTTATTGCTATAAATCGTATAAGAATAAGAACCTTCTATTTTCAAATTCGTTATCGGTTCTAAAGTAAGTTTAGTTAATATTTGATTATAATCTTCCGACTTCAAATTAATATTTCCAATCGTTCCGTAATATAAATCATTGAATGTCGGCGCGGTATAATCATGCGAATAAGAAAAATATAATCCGTAGCCTTTATAAAAATTCAAATTAAAAGCGGCGTTATAAGCTAAATAATTTCTATTTTTATAACCGTTCAAAATATCCGACATGAATTCGTATTTAATATCGGGTAAAAGCGTGAATATCGGGTTGTTATCATCCCAATAACCAAAAGAAAGTTGCGGTTCATATTTTATTGAAACTGAATGCCTTTGCGGATTTGTCGAGTAATTAGTATAAATCGCTCCCTTTTCTTCGGTTAAAATATCGTATCTATATTCGGGAGTTAGTTTATTATAAAAAGTTATTATATTCGGCAAAAATTCATCCATTCTGCTTAATGAACCGTTCAAAGAAACGGCATGCGATTTATAATCCGAAACAAATTTTCCATTTTGAAAATAAGGCTTATCGACAAAAGAATCGAACAAATAAGAGAGATTAATATTATAATCCAAAATCTCCGAAAAACCGTTATAAGAAATCGAAGATATCAAAGTTGTAAAATTAAACCAAGATTTTGTTTCCATTATCGGCGGAATTTCATATTGAGCGGCGGAATTATTAAAAGAAATATTAACGAACGCTTTTATATAATCTTTATTATCAAATAAATATTTATAATCTGTGGAAAAATTCATTATAAGCTGGCGATTATCATGAAAATTTCCTTCGATTCTATCTCCCCATTGATTAATAAAATCATAATGATAATTTCCATCCGAATAATAAGAATCGGCGGTAAATGTAAAAGTTTGTTTTTTATCAATATTCTTTGAAAATAAAATTGACGGACGAACGGAATTATAAGAACCGTAAGAAAGCAAAACCAAAAGTATATCTTCGAGCGGCGTTTTAGTCGTAATATAAACCGAATTGCCTTTAATTTCTATACTTTCGATTAGATTTGCTGGGATTCTTATTAAATCCACTCCAGCATCGGCGTTTCCTTTAGCCGTATTCATAAGAACATTATTCACATAGATTTTGATATTATCGGCGTTAGCTCCAGCAGGGTCAACCGTTTCGTTTCCCATATAATTTCCTTTATTTACAAAACCAGGTTGATTTGCCAAAACTTCCTGCGCGTTTTGATAACCCATTCTGTCGATTTCTTCCGAAGTTATGATAGTATTATTTACTTTAATCGGCTCTTTTTCTTTATTATTTTCGGGTTCTTCGTTTGTCTGTGCGGAATTTGTAATTTCCACTCTCGAAGTAACCCAAATATTCCCTTTCAATTCTTTTATTAAATATGATTGAGAATAAAGATTTACCGCAAATAATAAAAAAATAAATAATATTTTCATTTCTATTTTCTATATAAAAATCTATATTTATAATG
>NZ_JBNMIZ010000289.1:0-2591 GCF_050873525.1 Brachyspira sp.
GTCATAGGAGATGATGATAATTTAGTAAATTCTGAAGGCAAAGAAGATTTTCAAGAAAGAACCGTATTTATATATAGAGAATTAAAAAATTTAGGAAACAATGTAGAATTGAGAATTGTAAATGGCGGACATATATGGAAAGTATGGAGAGATGGTTTGAGACAAGGATTAATTACTACTGATAAAAAATCAAAAATAAGAAATGGATTTTCAACAGTAGATTAAATTAACAATTAATTAAGGCTTTATTTATGCATAAAATTTTTAATAAAATAAAAGGAAAACTCATAGTGTCTTGTCAAGCGTTGGAAGACGAGCCTCTTTATAGTTCTTTCATAATGGGTAAAATGGCTTTAGCTGCTACTCAAGCGAAAGCTGGAGGCATAAGAGCAAATACAATATCCGATATAAAAGAAATTAAAAAGAATACTAATTTGCCTATCATAGGAATAATAAAAAAGAATTATGGAAATTGCAATGTATATATTACTCCTACAATAAATGAAGTAGACGAACTAATGAAAGAAGGCGTAGATATTATAGCTATAGATTCTACAAATAGGCAGAGACCTGATAATGTGGAATTAAAATATTTTATAAAAAACATAAGAGAAAAATATCCTAATCAAATAATAATGGGAGATATATCTAATGTAGACGAAGCGATTTATTCGGAAAAAATAGGAATAGACATTGTGGGAACTACTTTATGCGGTTATACGAATTATACAAAAGGAAACGAACCTTTAGATACTTTAAAAGAAGTTTTAAATGCGATAAAAATTCCCGTTATAGCGGAAGGCAATTTTGATACGCCTGAAAAAGCTAAAAAAGCGATTCAAATGGGAGCTTTAGCGGTAGTGGTTGGCGGAGCTATAACAAGACCTAAACAAATAGCGGAAAAATTCGTTAGGGCTATAGAATCTATATGATTTAAATATATAAAAAATTTATTTTTGAAGGAGAGCAAAATGAAAAATATTTTTGCGGTATTACAAAAAATCGGAAGGTCTTTTATGCTTCCAATAGCGATACTACCAATGGCGGGTATATTGCTCGGTATAGGAGGAGCTTTTACAAGTCCCGTATTAATTGAAACTTATAATTTGGCTTTCTTAAGAAGCGGAACTCCGTTAAATTATATCCTGATATTATTTTTTAATGCGGGTAATTTTGTATTCGCTAATTTGCCTCTTTTATTTGCGGTAGGTATAGCGATAGGAATGTCTGATAAAAGTAAAGAAACTGCTGCGCTTTCCGCGGTAGTCGGATTTTTGCTATTCCATACCGTTATAGGAGTTATATTAAATTTTCAAGGTTATACTCCTGAAAATACTACGGTAGACGCTTTAATATCTTCTGGATTAAGTTCTGGAGAAGCTGCGGGAACGGCGGCTTTATATGCAAGAGAACTCGGAATATTTACTTTACAAACGGGAGTATTTGGAGGGATTATATGCGGTTTATTATCGGCTTTTATAACCAATAAATTTTCAAATCAAAACTTGCCAGATTATTTGGCATTTTTTAGCGGTAATAGATTCGTAGCCGTTTTAACAATGATATTTTTTATACCGTTAGGCGCTATATTTCCTTTTATTTGGCCAACGATATTTAAAGGAATCGTTCATGGAGGCGAAATATTTGCAGCTACTGGATATATAGGAACTTTCTTTTACGGCTCTACAATGAGAATGCTAAATGTATTTGGACTTCACCATGCAATATATCCTTTATTTTGGTATACGGAATTGGGAGGCGTATTGGAAGTTGGCGGACAAATGATAGCTGGAGGGCAGAGAATATTTTTTGCTCAATTAGCCGACCCAACCGTAACACATTTCAGCTCGGCTGCAACCAGAACCATGCAAGGAGGTTATTTGCCTATGATGTTTGGACTTCCAGCCGCGGCTTTAGCAATGTATAGAGTTGCGGATAATGAAAACAAGCAAAAAGTAAAAGGCATATTACTATCAGCCGCTTTAACCTCATTTTTAACGGGTATTACCGAACCTATAGAATTTACTTTCTTATTCGTAGCTCCTTTGCTTTATGTTATTCATGCGATTTTAGAAGGTTTATCGTATATGATTTTATATATGTTAGATGTTGCGGTAGGTGTTACTTTTTCGAGAGGGATTATAGATTTTACTTTCTTTGGATTATTACAAGGAATGTCAAAAACTTCATACCAATGGATTTTAATATTAGGACCTATATATTCGATAGTATATTATTTCTTATTTAAATTCTTAATAATTAAATTTAATTTTATGACGCCGGGACGAGCAGGCGGAGAAGCCAAATTATATAGAAGAACCGATTATAATGAAAGAGAAAAAGCAAAATCAAATATTGACGAGGATAAAATAATAGATTCTATAGTCGAAGCGCTTGGAGGAGTAGATAATATAGAAAATATAGACGCATGCATTACAAGATTAAGAGTAACCGTCAAAGACCCCGAGAAAGTCGCAAGCGATGAGGTTTGGAATTCTATTAATTCAAAGAAAGTATTAAGATTAGGAAAAGGAATACAAGCCGTTTACGGAACTAAAGCGGAAGTATATAAAAATAAAATTATACAAAAA
>NZ_JBNMIZ010000290.1:0-2538 GCF_050873525.1 Brachyspira sp.
AAAGAACACAGAATTTATTAATGACATAAAAGAAAAATATAATTGCTATACTAAAAAGATTGATATTAATAATGACAGACCTGAAGATATAGCCATTAAATTTATAGAATTATATAAATTATTAAAATAAATTAATTTTTTATTCATTGTATCATTTCAAAATTGATATATAATTAAATCCATGAAAAATGAAAATAAAAAAAATAATATTATTAAAAAAGCTCAAAATCTTCCGTATGCGAGAATTCTTTTTATAGACAAAATGATTGCGGAGAATAATTTTCCGTCCGCTCCAAGAATCGCAAGAGAATACGAAGGCGTAAGCGTGATAACTATTAAAAGAGACATAGAATATATGCGAGACATTCTTAACGCTCCGATAGAATACGACAAAAACAAAAAAGGATATTATTATTCCGACAAAACTTTTAGGCTTCCTTTTTTATTTACGAACGAAGAGGAAATATTATCGGGTTCGATTGCGATAAAACTTCTTTATCAATATAGAGGAACTCCGATTTATAAAACCGTTAAAAATATTTTCGATTATTTTAATAGGCTGGTTGAAAAATCGAAAGATAAAAATCTTGAAAAGAGAATAATTTTTCTTGAAGAATATTCGCCTGATTTTTCCGAAGAAGTTTGGAATATTTTAATGAAAGCGATAAGAGAAAATCGTTATATAGAATTTTCTTATAAAGGCGCTTGGAGAAAAACGGAAGGACATGGCTATTATATCGCTCCTTATCAAATCGTTTCAAAAGCGGGCGTTTGGTATTTTGCTGGATATTCCAAAAGACAAAATTCCGTTAGTTTATACTGCCTTCATAGAATAACATCGATTAAACTTGCGGACGAAACTTTTGAAATGCCGAAAGATTATAAATATTTAGACGATAAAGAAATTTCTTTCGGAGTTTTCAAAGGCGAAGAAAAAAAGAAATGCAAAATTATTTTTTATAACGAATCCGCCGCCTATATCTCCGAGCGAAAATTTGCAGAAGACCAGAAAATAGAAACTAGAAAAGACGGTTCGGTTATGGCGACTTTTTCAAGCGGACAGATTTACGAAATTTTAAGATTCGTTTTGTCGCAAGGCGCTAACGCGATTCCTTTGCATCCAAAATCTTTGGTAGAAGAATGGAGAAAGAATATTAAAATCATGCATAAAAACATGAATAAATTTTAAAACGAACGATTGATAAAAAGAAATAATTAATATAGATTGACTAATTTAATATATTCTATATAATGATAAAATATGAACGAGAAAATTTTTAATCCTAATCCGAAAGATTTGATTAATGTAATTGATAATCTTTATTCTTCTATGAATAATTATAATAAAGAAGTTATAAATTTAATTTCTAATTTTGAAGAAGAAAATATAAAAAGATATAAAGAAATTTTAGATAAACAGGGAAATAAATTAAAATTCAATATATTCGATATTATAACGGATAAATGGAAAAGAGAAAATCTCCACTCCGAAATTTTAAAATTCCTTTTTGAAAACTGCGAAGATTTTTTTAACGATTTTTTGGATTTGATTGAAATTAAAAATAAAGAAGAATATTCGAACGCCGAAATAACAAACGAAGAAGCTAAAATTGATATTTTAATTAAATCAGAAAATAAAGCCATAATCGTAGAAAATAAAATTAACTGGGCGCACGACCAAAACGAGCAGCTGGCGAGATATTATAAAGAAGTTAAAGACGAATATAAAAAAGTAGTTGAAAAAATAGTTTATATAAGTCCTTCAAAAGATAAAAAGCCCGACAGTCAAACATTTGGGAAAGACGAAAAAATTAAAAAAGAAATTGAAAATATATATAAAAAAATAATAGGTTTTGACGGAAACGAAAATGATTTAGTATCTTGTTTGGAAAAATCGAGAGATAAATTAAAAGAAGATTTGGAAAAAACAAAAAATAATTTGGATAGCGAAAATATTCATAAATTATTTTTTATTAATCATTATATAGAAATATTAAAAAGAACGGGGGCAGGCGATATGTCAGAAGTAGAATTAAATTTTTTTAAAGAGGTTATGGAAAAATATAAAACCGATAAGGATATATTTAAAAAGATTAATTACATAGGCGAAATGTATAAGAATTTATCAATAGCTCGCATAAATAATTTAGTTGAAAGATTTGAAGGAAACTATAATAATCAATGTTTTTGGAGAGAATTTTATAGCGAAAAAAGAGGAATAAAATACGAAATAGATATTTATACTGAAGATTATCAATATAGTGGTTTACAGTTATTTTCAAGAGAGGAAATGCAAGATAAACTTGAACAAGATAACAAAGATATAAAAGCTTGGCTTGAAAAACATAATTTATTTGAAGGATTTTATATTCATTATGGTAGATGGAGTAAAAAATTTAAATTTCCAGAAGAAGAGAATAAATTATACGAATTTATGGAAAAATTAATAAAATTATTGGAAGAAGATATTGAATCGATTTATAGCGGAAAATAATTTTAAATAAAATTTTATAATAAATTGCGTTGTATAATTTATAT
>NZ_JBNMIZ010000291.1:0-2537 GCF_050873525.1 Brachyspira sp.
ATGTTATAATAATTGGAAAATATTTAACAAGCATAAAAAATAGAATAATTAAAAAATTTTTAATAAACGGGAGAATATAAATGGAACAGAAAATTAGATTAGTGGAAGCAAAATACAAAAAAGAAGCGATTTTACCTTTTGAAATAGGCGATACGGTAAAAGTCTGGGTAAAAATTATTGAAGGCGACAGAGAAAGATTGCAGGCTTTTGAGGGAGTCGTTATTTCAATTCGCGGAAAAGGTATAAGTAAAAGTTTTATAGTTCGCAAAATATCCTACGGAGTCGGAGTGGAAAGAATATTTTTAATCAACTCTCCAAGAATAGACCATGTGGATATTGTTCGTAAAGCTAAAGTTAGAAGAGCAAAATTATATTACTTGAGAAATAAAGTCGGCAAGAAAGCAAGATTGATTGAAAGACTCGGAGTGAAAATTCCTAAACATTCCGATTTAATTAAAGCTCAAGAATCTAACGAAAACGAAGAAATTGAAAATGCTAATAATAACGAAACAAATAATAATACGGAAGCGGTTTCTTCCGATAATAATCAATAACAAGTTTAAAAAATTAACGGAGGTTTTTTTATGGGTTATAAAATAGTAGAAAGAGAACAATGGTCGGAAAAAGTTTTTATGATGAAAGTTGTCGCTCCAGATATAGCGAAACATCGTAAAGCGGGAAATTTCATTATTTTCAGATTAAACGAAATCGGAGAGAGAATTCCTCTTACCATAGCGGATGCCGATACGAACGATGGAACTATTATGATAGTGACTCAAAATATCGGATATTCTACCGCTAAACTTATGGAGCTGCAAGTCGGGGACGAGATAATGGATGTTATAGGTCCTTTGGGACAGCCTACTCATATTGAAAAACATGACGGCATAGTTTTATGCGTTGGCGGAGGAGTCGGAATCGCTCCATTGCATCCAATCGCTCAAGCTCATCATAATAACGGAAATAGAGTCATATCGATTTTGGGAGCGAGAGACAAATCATTAATCATTATGGAAGACATGATGAAAAAAATCTCCGAAGAAACTTTAATTTGCACCGATAACGGAAGCTATGGAGAAAAAGGACTTGTCACCGATATGATAAAAAGAGTTTACGAAAGAGGCGAAAAAATCTCCGAAGTAATTGCAATCGGTCCCGCAATAATGATGAAATTCGTGGCAAAACTTACAAAAGAATATAATTTGCCGACTACGGTTAGCCTAAATCCTATTATGATTGACGGAACGGGAATGTGCGGTTGCTGTAGAGTTTTGGTTGGAAAAGAAACTAAATTTGCATGCGTTGAAGGTCCTGAATTTGACGGGCATTTGGTAGATTTCGATTTATTAATGAAACGACAGGCTATGTATAAAAAAGAAGAACATGAATGTAATTTAAAATTAGGTTAATGATTTGATTTTCAAACCGAATATAGATTTAAAAAACATTTGTTTTAAATACATTGATGAAAATGAAATAACTTTTGAAGTCGATGTTTTATTTAAACATAATTTTTTAGCTCCCATAACCATAGATAGTTTATCGGGCGATTTATATATAGTAAACGAAGAAATCAAAATTACTTCCAAAGATAAAATCGGAAAATTTATTTGTTATGATTCTTTTGTATTGGAACATGGCAGAGAAAATATTATTAAATTAGATTTGAAACTATATTATATCGATATATTTTTTAGTAATATTCCGAAAGCGTCTTTTAATGTGGAATATAAAATTGATATTGATATTTCTGGCAGATTTTTATCTATGAGTTTGGAAGAAGGATTAATAAATAAATTTATTAAGAAAGCGACAAAAGGAAAAATAAATTTAATAAAACTATTAAAAAATTATTTGAAATAGAAAATAAGGATTTTATATTATGAAGAAAATAATATTTTTAACTTTATTTATATCAGCGTTAATTTTATCATGCAAAAGCGCCCAAAATTACGCTCGGGAACTTTCAAGAAAACTTATCGAAGAAAACAGACCCGATATAACCTTTAGAAGCGCAAAAATAAAAAACATGACTTTAAGCGATATAACTTTAGAATGCGTTTTGGATATAAAGAATAATTTGCCCGAAGAAATGCCTATAGAAAAAATAGAAATAGAATTAATCAATACGGACGGCAAGACATTCGCTACGGCAAACTCCGTTGAATCCCTAAAAATTCCCGCAAACGAAACCCGAACTAAAACGGTAATTTTGAATGCAAAATATTTTGAAGTTTATTCCACCGCTCTTACTTCTTTAAGAAATAGAAATGTAAAATGCACCGCAAAAACTTATATAACTTTTACTATGGCAAGGATGAAATTCAGATTTCCTTATACTGTAGAAATTGTGTTTATACAATAGATAATTCTGTTTTTATTGCCTCTCTTTAAACCGCGATGACAGATTAATAAAATATTGCCGCTGTTCGCATTCGGCTTTGGACTTACAAAAATTTTACTTGATTATTATAAATAAATTGCTACATTATAAGCAGATAATTTAAAAAACTAAAAAATTTTATTTAATTAAAATA
>NZ_JBNMIZ010000292.1:0-2521 GCF_050873525.1 Brachyspira sp.
ATAGAGAAATATTTGGATATTTAATTAAAGTAAAAAGCGTCTCTGCTCGCAACAACTCAAAAATAAAAATAAATTATTAAATCTCTTTGACAAATAAAATTATTCTGTTATAATATTCTTATGAAAATAAAAAGAAATATAAATAGAGAGATTAACAAGTTAAGGCTAAAGCACGCCGTTGGCGACGATTTATTCGTCCGATTTCTACTCGGCAAAAACGGAAATGAGAAAGTCCTTGAAGATATGGTTAACGCCGCTTTAAGCGATTTTAATTTTGAAGAAGTTAAAGATTTGGAGATAATCGACCCTTATAATTTGTCTGAAAATATTGATTTAAAAGAATCAATTATAGATATTAAGGCGAAAACAAAAGATAATAAAACGGTTATAATCGAAATTCAACTTTGCGGGAATATGGATTTTCTTAAAAGAATTTTTTATTATATTTCAAAAAATATCGTTAACGAATTAAAGGAAGGCGAAGATTACAAACAACTTTCAGGAATTATTAGCATAAATTTACTTAACTTTAATTTGGATTTCGGAGACGAAGGCAAACCTCACAGATGCTTTAAATTAATTGACACTAAAAACCATAATGTAGATTTAGATTTTATTCAAATGCATGTTATCGAAGCGAAACGATTTATTGAAATAATAGAAAAGTCGACTTTAGACGAATTGAAGAAAAATAAATTACTCACTTGGATGAAATTTTTTACAACAAAAAATTTAAAATCTATAGAAAAGGAATTAAAGGAGGCAAACCCGATTATGACAAAAGTAATTGAAGAGTATAAAAGATTTACTTCGGATGATAAACTTATGCGAGCTTATGACGCAAGGGACGCATTTTTGGTAGGGCAAAAAATAATGCTGGATAGAGAACGCAAAGAAGGAATTAAAGAAGGTATGGAAAAAGGAATAAAAAGAGGAATTAAAAAAGGAAAACTTGAAGGAATAAAAGACGAAAAATATTCAATAGCAAAAAGCATGAAAAAAGACGGAGCGGACATTAACCTAATCTCTAAATACACGGGATTAAGTATCGAAGAAATTAATAAACTTTAATTATAATTTTAATTAATTTCCATCTTCAATAATATTTATCTCCTCCTCACTCAAACCATACAATCCGCGCCAAAGGCGGGCTTTAGCCAAACCAACCTATCAACCTCACCGTCAAGCGCCTCAACCTGCCTCCTCAATATCGTTATCACATCGGGATTTTTCTCATTATTCAACTTCTTATTAATTTCAATTATACTATCCACAAGATTAACTAATTTATCGTGGATTTCTTTATCCGACTTCTTTGACAAATTATATTATTCTGTTATAATATTCTTATGAAGAGAAAAATAAATAGAAACAGAGAGATTAACAAGTTAAATGACTTATTTGTCCGATTTCTACTCGGAAAAAACGGAAATGAAAAAGTCCTTGAGGATATGGTTAATGCCGCTTTAAGAGATTTCAATTTTGAAGAAGTTAAAGATTTAGAAATAATTGACCCTTATAATCTTTCGGAAAATATCGATTTAAAAGAATCGATAATCGACATTAAGGCGAAAACAAAAGATAATAAAACCGTAATTATTGAAATTCAACTTTGTGGAAATATGGATTTTCTTAAAAGAATTTTTTATTATATTTCAAAAAATATCGTAAACGAACTAAAAGAAGGCGAAGATTACAAACAACTTTCAGGAATAATAAGTATCAATTTACTTAACTTTAATTTGGATTTCGGAGACGAAGGTAAACCACACAGATGCTTTAAATTAATCGATACGAAAAACCATAATGTAGATTTAGACTTTATTCAAATGCATGTCATAGAAGCGAAACGATTTATTGAAATAATTGAAAAATCAACCATAGACGAATTAAAGAAAAATAAATTATTAACTTGGATGAAATTTTTTACAACCAAAAATTTAAAATCTATAGAAAAAGAATTGAAGGAGGCAAACCCGATTATGACAAAAGTAATTGAAGAATATAAAAGATTTACTTCGGACGATAAACTTATGCGAGCCTATGACGCCCGAGACGCGTTTTTGGTAGGACAAAAAATAATGCTTGATAGAGAACGCAAAGAAGGAATAAAAGAAGGTATGGAGAAAGGAATAAAAAGAGGAATTAAAAAAGGCATAAAAGAAGGAAAACTTGAAGGCATAAAAGAAAGAAATTACGAAATAGCAAAAAATCTAAAAAAATCTGGTTTAGACGCAAAATTTATAAGCGAGAATACAGGATTAAACATTGAAGAAATTAATAAACTTTGATATGTGTTCTTTTTTCTACCGAGAAAAAAGAACCAAAAAAAGCGGCTTCTTTTGTAAAAGAAGCAAAACAACTCCGTGCAGAATTCGTAGCTTTTTAGTTTATGGGATAGCTTATTTATTTTAAATCTTTTTTATTAAGCAGCGGGATTTTACTTCCGTATTTTTGAATTTGTTATTTTTTATTTATTTGCAAATTTTTATATTATTTATATAATTTAGTTGTATAAGTA
>NZ_JBNMIZ010000293.1:0-2504 GCF_050873525.1 Brachyspira sp.
ATTCTTAATAAAAAATAAATTATCTTATTAAATTACTAAATTAAGTTTAGATAATTTTAAATTAAATTAAAAATTAGAATTTTATCTATTTCTTAATTTTGGATGAAGTATTTTATCTAAAGCGAAACCTAAAAACGCGAACGACATTCCTAAAATCGCTATTAAAATTCCCGGCGGTATTATCCACCACCAAAGCCCCGAAAGAACCGCCGAACCTTTCATCGCATCATGCAAAATCTGTCCCCAAGTTACTATCGTAGCGTCACCAAATCCTAACAGCGATAAAGACGATTCGTAAACTATAGCCGAAGGAACGGCTAAAGCCATAGACGCAAAAGAAAAAGGCAAAAGCAGAGGAGTCAAATGATTGAATATTATTCTTAAATGTCCCGCTCCGATTGTTCTTGCGGCTTCAATATAAGTTTCTTCTTTTAATTGCATTGCCATAGAGCGAACCGTCATAACCGAACCCGTCCAAGAAAATAATATCATCATAGCAATCATTGTCCAAATACTCGGTTTGAATATCGCGCTCATTACTATCATAACGGGCAAAACGGGAATTCCTATAAATATTTGATATATAAATTGCATAAATCCGTCAACAAATCCTCCGAAATATGCAGAAATTATTCCATACATAACGCCTATTATTACGGCAATAAAACTTGTCGCTATTCCTATAAATAAAGCCCATTTCAAACCCGATATAAGCCCAGAAAAAATATCTCTTTTCATGTTGTCCGTTCCCATTAAGCCCGACATCGAGCCGACTAAAACCATATAAGGATTTTCGATTTCGCCGTTGGTTTCGGAAAATTCTCCCGTTATTTCAAACTTGTAAATTCCTTTTAAGGCTAAAAAATCTTTTGCCATATCGTCTCTTTTCGTATTAAATAATATTTCAATCGGATTCGTAATTAAAGATTCCGCCTGCCTTGAAAAAATCGCTGGAACGGATTCTCTATAGAATCTGAGAATTCTATTTTTTGAATCGTTAAAGGCAGATATTCTCAAATTTCCCGTAGAATTGTATAAACCGTCATAAAGAATTATACTCTCTCCGTCTGGGCGAACGACTTTCCAAATTAGTCCCGTATTTCCTCTAATATTCAAATGAAAAATCAAATCGACTGGAGATTTATCATAATTATAATCGTATTCGAATAAAATTTTGTAATTTAATCTTCCGTCAATATAATTCGTTTCAAAACTTATTTCTTCTATATGCGAAGTAATAGACGCTTTTTCTTTTTGAAAAAAATTGAGCCACACTGGAGGAGCGGATACTGGATTATCCTGCCAATAATTAATATCTCTCCATCTTTTCGGCGCTTCTTTATAAGTTAAAATCAAAGGCTCTAATAAAGATATCAAAATCGCAATTATTAGTATTGATAATCCTATCATTCCCGTTTTATCTTTTTTGAATTCGTTAAAAAAATCTTTGATTAAATTTTGTTTTTGAGGATTAATAGAATTTGTTTTTTTATTTTCCATTTATAATTTTCCTCCGACTTTTATTCTCGGGTCCAAAAATCCGTAAGAAATATCGAGTATGACGAGTCCAAGTTGATATAGCGCCGTTGTTATCGCCAAATTTCCCATTAACACGGGAATATCGTTTTGCTGAACTGAAATCCAATACAAATTGCCAAGCCCTGGCCATGAAAAAATTCCTTCGAATATTATAGAACCCGCTATTGAACCCAAAAGCCCGAGCAAAGTAATCGTCACTATCGGAGGAGCGGCGCTTCTTAAAGTATGTCCGAATAGAATAGATTTTTCGGTTAATCCTCTCGCTCTCGCCACCATTATATAATCTTCTTGAAGAATATTTAAAACTATATTTCTAACGACAAATGAAATTCCCCAAAAACCTATCAATACCAAAGTTAGAAGAGGCAAAGCCATATGCCATAACATATCCAAAAAATACATTATGCCTTCTGGAGTCGGAACGGAATGAACGCCGCCCGATGGAAATAAATTTAGTTTATAAACGAAAGCCATTATAAGAATCATTGAAAGCCACCAAGTAGGCATGCCGTAAACTATCATAGTAAAAACGCTCGTTGTTCTGTCAAAAGGACTTCCAGCTTTTCTTGCCTTTATCAAACCGACAGCCAAACCTATTATTATTTGAATTATTGACGCCGTTGTGAATAATATTATCGAACGAGGCAAAGCTTCTCCTATTATTTTTATGACGGCTCTGTCGCCGTTTGAATCCATCATAATACTCGATTTGCCGAACTGAAAAGTTATCGTATTAATAGCCCTTAAAAATATTCTCTCGCCCTTGCTTCTGTTTAGCCAATAAATATCGTAATAATAGCTTCTTCGCTCTTTGATAAAATTATCGACATCTTCCGAACGCATACCGCTCAAACCTCTAACTTCCGCGTTAATATTTTCTTCAATCTGCGCTTTTAGAGTTTTTTCGCTTACGGTATTGAATATTGCCGAAGACATAAACATGAGTATTATAAACATTATAATAC
>NZ_JBNMIZ010000294.1:0-2485 GCF_050873525.1 Brachyspira sp.
TAATAAAAAAGCGTCAAATATAAACTATTTAACGCCTTTTTAAATTTATATTTTATACAAAATTAAATTTTATTCATTAATTGGTTTTTTAATAAATCCTAATATTAAAGCCGTTATTACCGAACCGATTATTACGGCAAGCAAATATAAAAGAGGATGATTGACTATTGGCAGAACGAATAAACCTCCATGCGGCGCTCTTAATTCTATATTAAATGCCATAGAAAGTCCGCCAGAAATCATAGCTCCTATTATACATGAAGGTATAACTCTTATAGGGTCGGATGCGGCAAACGGTATAGCGCCTTCGGTAATAAAAGAAAGCCCCATTATATAGCAGGTTTTTCCCGCGTCTCTCTCGTCTTTTGTAAATTTATTTCTAAATATTGTAGTGGCTAAAGCTATTCCCAAAGGAGGCACCATTCCTCCCGCCATAACCGCCGCATGAGGAGCGTAATCTCCAGAAGATATCATAGCTATTCCAAAAGTAAAAGCCGCTTTATTTATAGGTCCGCCCATATCGGTTGACATCATTCCGCCTAAAACTATTCCTAATAATATTAAATTTCCCGTTCCTAAACTTTTCAAAAATACCGAAAGCGAAGAGTTTATCCAAGATATCGGCTCTACAATAAATAAATACATTATAGAACCTGTTATTAATATTCCAAATAGAGGATAGAGCAAAACGGGTTTAATTCCTTCCAAACTATCGGGCAATTTTCCAAATATTTTTTTAAGAAGTAAAGTTATATAACCTCCCAAAAATCCGCCGATTAATCCTCCTAAAAATCCTCCTCCGCTATTTAAAGAAATTAAACCTCCTACCATAGCTGGAGCAAATCCCGGTCTGTCGGCAATACTCATTCCAATAAAAGCCGCCATAACTGGAACCATTAGAAAGAAAGCGTTTCCTCCGCCTATATCGTTTAAAAGTTTAGCTATATAATTGTATGAAGGGTCGTTAGGGTCGCTTGCATTTATTCCAAACATAAAAGAAATCGCTATTAAAATACCTCCTCCGACAACGAAAGGAAGCATATTCGATACTCCCGACATCAAATGTTTATATATTCCCGTTTTTGGTTTTTTCTCAAATTTCATTTTTCCTTTTTCAGTATTATTATCTGCATTATAAATAGGAGCGTTTTGAGAGAGCGCGTTATTTATTAAATTCTCTGGATTTTTTATAGCTTCTTTTACGCCTACTATATCGACATGATATCCAGAAAATCTATCCATAAATACGCTTTTATCCGCAGCCACTATTATTCCTTTTGCATTTTTTATTTCTTCTTCGGTTAATTCGTTTTTAACTCCGCCAGAACCGTTTGTTTCCACTTTAATTCTAACACCCATTTCTTTAGCTTTTTTCATTAAAGAATCGGCAGCCATATATGTATGAGCTATGCCCGTAGGACATGCCGTGACAGCTAAAACTTGAGGCAAAGAATTATCGCTTTCTTCGGTATCCTGCGAGGTTTCTTCTTTTTCCATATTGCTAACCAAAATATTTAATAATTCTTCTTTACTATTTGCATGCAAAAGTCCTTCTCTTATTTCGTCTTCGAGTAAAAGAGTCGTAAGTTTTGATAATATTTCAATATGCGAGTCGGCTGAAGTGTCGGAAGCCGCTATCATAAAAAATAAATGGGAAGGTTCGCCGTCTAACGATTGATAATCTACTCCGTTTTTTGAAATTCCGATTGCAACGGTTGAAGTTTTTACGGCATTCGTTTTTGCATGCGGTATTGCGATTCCTTCTTCCATTCCAGTAGAACCTTGCGATTCCCTTTTAAGAATTTCTTTTTTATATTCTTCTCTGTCGTTTAATTTTCCCGCTTTGTATAGAATATCAATCATTTCGTCTATAATTTCAGATTTTGTAGTTCCTTTCAAATTAATATCTATACAATCTAAAGTAATAATATCTTTTAACATTTATTCCTCCGTTAATTTTATTTATATTTTTTCTATTTTTACTTTTTCTAAAAATTTATTCATAGTTTCAAAAGAAGTAAGCCCTTCCGAACATGCCGTAGCGCTGCCAGAAGCTATAGCGTATTTATAAGAATCTTCTATATTTAATCCTTTGCTTATTCCGTAAACTATTCCCGCCACCATAGAATCTCCCGCTCCAACCGAACTTATTAATTTTCCGTCTGGAGCGTTTCCTTTATAAACCGAGTCTTTAGTAATTAATGCAGAACCTTCTTTACCCATAGAAACGATAAGATTTTGAGAGCCTTCTTCAATTAATTTCTTTGAATAAAAAATAATATCTTCAAAACTATTTATTTCTTTATTAAAATATTCTTTCAATTCGTTTTTATTTGGTTTTGACAAAAATACGCCAGATTTTATAGCCTCTTTAAACGCTTCGTCTCTCGAATCCAATATTACTTTTATATTTTTTTTATTTTTTAGCAAATCAATTATTTCTTTATAAATAGAATTCCTAACCGAATATGGAATACTTCCAGAA
>NZ_JBNMIZ010000295.1:0-2483 GCF_050873525.1 Brachyspira sp.
ATTTATTACCTCACGAATAAATAAAAACTAATTTAAAAAATCAATTTCAATAAACTATATTTAAATTATTAAATTATATTACTTCAATTTACTAAATTAATTTTGAAATAATAATAAAAAATAATTTCCACAAATTTTATTAACCACAATAAAAAATTCAAAATAACAAATCTAATTTTCCAACCTCACTAATTAAAATAATAAAATCCCCCACAAAACAGCATCAACTTTTAAAACTAATCAATTTAAAACAAAAAACAGCGTCCTCCGTTCGCAACACACGAAGAACGCCGAATTATAGTGAAAAATTTAAGAAAGATTCAATTTTAATCAAGCATCGTCAATCTTTTCTTTAAACCCAATGCTTGCCATTTTTTTCGTCATTGCGAGCGTAAGCGAAGCAATCCAAATAGAATAGATTACTTCGGTTTTTACAAAACCTCGTAATGACAATCTTTATAACCGAAGACTTAAGTCTTCGGTTAAGTCAACTTAAAGCGCTGGCAAATACCAAGTTATTCCTGTGGTAGCTGCAAAATCTACATTATTAGGAGAAGTGCCTCCGTTATTTATATCAGCCTCAAAATACCATTCAAGGTTTTTCAAAGGCGTAATGTAGATTTCCGCATAAGCACCATAGAATAAATCATATTTTTCTTTAACATTTTTCTCGGTAGCGCTTCCATCTTGAGTTATTTTCAAGCCCAATGAAGGTTCTACATAAAGCGAAACTATATCGGAGTTTGCCGTTAATCCCAAAGTTGGAGCTAATGTTAAATCCCAAGCGCTCGTTGCCCATCTTTCGCCATATGAAGTAGGTGTAAAATTAGCAGACATTGCAGCTGCGCTATCAAGAACTTTAATAGCCTCTACTCTCGTTTGATTATGTTGCTTTCCTAAAGCGCCGTTATAAGCCAATTTAATAAACGGAGTAAGAGCAACTTCTTCCACCATCGCTCCAAAGTAAAGTCTGAATTCGAAACCAAATGATTCCGCCATTTTACCTTTATCTTTTGTGCCTGAAGACTCCGTATTCCATCCATAATAACCATATCTCAAATATAATCTGATTTGAGGAAGGAAATCCAAGCCCGTATAATATCTGAATTGTGAATCAACACTTACTGCAGTTACGCTCGCTTTAGTTCCGTCTTCATCTTTATCGGCAAGATGAACCACTTGAATTGGAATCGCCATTCTAAAAGCGTTATCCAATGCGTTCAAAACCAAAACTGGAGTATGTCCTACCGCTTGAGTAGGTTTGCCTTCTGCTTTACCATTAAATTTGTATATTTTGTTTCCAATGGTTGCATTATAACCAACTCCGATTCCGATTAAAGAAGAAGTATAACCAATTCCCATAGAGATTGTAGGGTCAAAGTTATAATCTTTACCGTCCAATGTGTTTAACATATCGCCGATACTTCCGCCATAACTTGCTTGATTACGGAATCCGAAAGTTCCCTTAATCGTATCGTTTCCGAGCGTGAAGCCTAATTGGTCCATTCTTGCTCTGAACTGATTGCCGTGAGTAAGGAAGTTAATCCAATCTGTCGTAACTCCATACATACCGAATACTTGTGCGCTTGCCATAGAAAGCAAAGCTATTACTGTTAGAAAAATCTTTTTCATCTTTTATTCTCCTATTTTTTAGATTTTTGTTTTTAAAATTTTTCTATTAAATAAAAAGCCCTTCAAATCATGCCAAATGCTACAAATTTCATTCCCAAAATCAAAACCAAAATTACAATTTCCGAAATAATTTTTTCCTAAACCGCCACTACAATTTTTTTCAAAACCATAATCACAATTCTTTTTGAAATTGCGATTATAATCTTTATCGAAACCATAATTTAGATTTCTTCCAAACCTTCCGCCGAAATCGTAACTATTGCGAAAAACTTGATTAAGATTAAAGAAATAATTTTTATAACAAAAGCCATAATTTAATTGACTTATTATTTCAAATTTATTTTTCATTGTCATTGCGAGCCGACTTCTCTGAAGGAGTGCCTTTGGCATCGGCGTGGCAATCCACTTTGTATAAAATTTATTTATTAATGAAATTAAATTATAAAAATCGAATTTTACTAAATTTGGATTACTTCGGTTTTTTGCCAAAGGCACGCCTACGGCGACAAAACCTCGTAATGACAAACTATTTTCACCAAAAGAATTTTTAATTAAAGAAATTATTTTTGCAAAACCAAAAACGGCACTTAAAAAATTAAATGTCCTAAAAAATTGAAATATATAAAATTTAAAATTATTGTTTAGAATATAATGGTGGTATGCGTTGCGTTGCGTTGCGTTGCAAATGCATGAACAGTATTATAAATTATCGTAATTTTCATATCAAACTTTCTCCACCGATTTTTCGGTAATTTATTTTTATTAAACATTTAAATATTGATTAAATTATACAATATTTAAAAAATTAATCAATAGCTTATTTGGCTTACAGCCCGCTTCCGCGTCAAAAT
>NZ_JBNMIZ010000296.1:0-2472 GCF_050873525.1 Brachyspira sp.
AAATAAAAAAATAGAAGAAATGTCAAAAAAATCCCCATTTAAGCATAAGTTGGTTTTTCAAAGTTATAAAGAAGTCTTTAGAGGTGGACAGCCATTTGTCAATATTGGAAAAATCATAGAAAATATTGACATTCAAAAAATATTAGAAGAATATATAAAATAAATTTCTAATTAAAAACAATTAAAAAACTAAAAAGCTACAAAGTCTAAACGGAGGTGTATTTTTGCTTCTTTTTTGATAAAAAAAGAAGTCTCTTTTTGGTATCTGCCCGCTTTAGCGTGGTTCTTTTTTCTCGATAGAAAAAAGAACGGAGATTTGGCGTCAGCCTGCAATCAATAATTAGGCGCTTTGGAAGTTATCTTTACATCATGCACATGACTTTCCGCCAAGCCTTGATTGGTTATTTTTACGAATTCCGCTTTTTCTTGAAGTTCGCCTATATTTTTAGCACCGACATAACCCATTCCCGCACGAACGCCGCCTATTATTTGGTAAATAACATCCGCAACATGTCCTTTATATTCCGTCACGCCTTCAATTCCTTCGGGAACGAATTTTGATTTATTAATCACTTCGCTTTGAAAATATCTGTCTTTGCTTCCTTGAATCATTGCGCCAACCGAACCCATTCCTCGATAGGGTTTATATTTTTTTCCGTCTATTATTATAACATCGCCTGGGGCTTCGTAAGTCGATGAAAAAAGTCCGCCCGCCATAATAGCGTCCGCGCCGATTGCGAATGCTTTAACTATATCGCCCGAATATTTTATTCCGCCGTCCGCTATAGAACCGACATTATTTTTTTTGGCGATTTGAGAAGCGTCCGATATTGCCGTAAGCTGTGGAACTCCGATTCCCGCTATTATCCGAGTCGTGCATATAGAACCCGCGCCGATTCCTATTTTTATCGCGTCAACTCCCGCGTCTATCAATGCTTTAGCTCCGTCCGAAGTGGCAATATTTCCCGCGATTACATCAATATTTGAATATAGATTTTTTATTTCTTTTATCGCTTTCAAAACATTTTGAGAATGTCCATGTGCCGTATCTATAACTATTATATCGACTCCCGCGTCAATAAGTTTTTCAATTCTTTTATATCTGTCGTCCGAAATTCCGATTGCCGCCGCCGCTAGTAATTTTCCGTTTTTATCCACGCTTGAAATATTTTTATTTTCTATTTCGTTAAAATTTTTTACAAGTTCGACTTCTTTAGCCTGAGCTTCCAAAGACATATTTTTATGAACGACTCCGAGTCCGCCGCATAAAGCCATAGCTATCGCCATTTTATGTTCGGTTATCGTATCCATTGGAGAGCTTATTAAAGGAATTTTTAAAGTTATTCTTTCGGTTAATTTTCTTTCCAAATTCACATCTTTCGGCAAAATATCCGATTCTTTCGGAACTAATAAAACATCGTCAAAAGTAAGCGCCTCTCTGATTTTTATAGACATAATATATCCTTTTAATAAATAATTGATTAATATAATATTATAGCATAATTTCAATATAAATAAAATACTTGATATATTTAAATTTATTTATATAATGCTTTTCAAATTAATTACAATTTTTTAATAGGAGATAATTATGCGTTTTCTTTCTTCGGGAATCTTTTGGGGATTTGTAATAATTTTATTCGGAATTGGAATTTTACTCAAAAGCGTTTTCCATATAAATATTCCTTTCTTCAAAATATTTGTCGGAATAATCGTAATACTTTTTGGAATTTCAATTATATTTAACGCGATAAATTCGAGAAAAAATCCTGCGGTTTTTGGAGAATATACTTTTAAGTCGGGTTCGATTGAAAAAGAATATAATATTGTATTTTCAAAAGCGTCTATGGATGTCGCTAATTTTGATTTTTCAAATTATAACGGAGAATTTATAAAAATAAATTCCGTTTTTTCAAGCACCGAAATTTATTTAAGCCGAAATTTTGAATACGAAATAAGAGCCGACAGCGCATTTGGAGTAGTTCGCCTCCCTAACGGAGAAGACGTATCGTTCGGAAATATTTCAAGATTAGAAAATGCGGAAAATAGCGAATTAAAAAGAATTAATTTGCATGTGAGTTCCGTTTTCGGAGAAGCGAAAATATTATATAAATAATTCTATTAAAAACGATTAATAAAGATTCAAATAATATTTAAAAAGTTCTTTTTTAGTAGAATATAAACTAACGCCTTTTATCGGGCTTATTTTCAAAGTAATTGTAGCGATTTTTATTTTCAAATTATCTATCAAAATAAATCTTTCTCTCACCGCGTTTATTATTTCGTTCGTAATATCGTTTTTATTTTTATAATTTGTTTTAATATCTTCGCTTGTATTTAATTGATAATTCAAATTGGAACATTTAAGAATTTTAAAAAAATTATTTTCCGTGAATCTGCTTGTAAAAATTATTAGTTTTAAGTTTTTATAATTTTTAAAAATATCGGCAAGCAAATTATTATATTCTATTA
>NZ_JBNMIZ010000297.1:0-2466 GCF_050873525.1 Brachyspira sp.
ATTTTTCTAATAAAAAAATATAAGTTGTTGAATAATATAAAAAATCATTTTTTATAAATTCTTTTGCTCTTTTAGGATTATGTTTAAGTTTTATCTTATTATCAAATTCATTAATAAATATATTTCTGTGATATTTATTAACACCTAAATCGTCATATTGTTTAGTAGTATCGGCGAATTTACTCCTAAAATAATAACTAAAAAATTCATCTATATGTCCATAAAGTTTATTTACTTGTTTATCCCATATTTCTAAATATTCGTCAATTTCACTTTTTTCAATTTGCCCTAAAATCTTACCTTTTAATACTTCATAAGGTTCAAGCGGTATTCCTCTATCGTTTATAACTTCAAAAACCATAGGAACATCTTTACTTTTATCAATTATAATTTCTACTAAATAAATTTTAAGCCTAAAATATAGTATAAAAAAATGAACTTTATTTTTAATATCTTTTGTATCTTTTGTATTTTGAATAAGTTCTTTTTCTAAAAAATCGCTAATTACAATATAATTTTCATATATATTTTTTTCTGATATACTTTTGAATTGATTATTAGCTTGCAAATTATTTAAATCTTTATTAAAAAGGGTTTCAATAGCTTCTTTTCTATCATCAAATCCCATACAAAAAAATACCCCAAAAGCAGTTGAGCCGTAAATAGATTTTTTAATACTATCAATAATAAAGAATGGCAACGCATATCGTTTAGCCAAATGATAAAGTTTTATATGAATTAATGTAAGAGTAGTAAGCCTTTGCTGTCCATCGACTATAAATTTTTTACCATTAATTTCATTAGTCATATATGTATTAAGATAATACCATTCAAATTTTTCTAAATTAGTTTGATTTGGACTTAAATTATCGTTATATTCCAGATTAAAACGATAAAATATATCCTCTAATAAAGATTTAACGGGTTTATGTTCTTGAGTTTTATCATTCCATTTATATTCTCTTTGATAAAAATCAATTCCATAGTCTATTTGTTGAAAAATATCCTCTATTGTTTTATCTTTTGTCTTAATTCCCATATTTTCTCCATAATAAATTGTATTTTAATTCTTATTCAATTCTTCAATCAATTTTTTTACTCCGCTTCCAAGATTGAATTTATAACCCAATTTTAAAAGGCTCGCTTCCAATGAACCGACAGCCATAATCAAATCTCTTTCACATACAAATCCCAAAGTTCCGATTCTGAATATTTTATTTTCCAAATCGCCCTGTCCGTTTGCGACTATTATATCGTAATCGTCTTTAAGAGTTTTTCTAATATCTGGAACGGTTATATTGTCTGGAGGAAGTATAGAAGTTATCGAATGACTCGCGTTTTTATCGTCTTCAACCAAAAGTTTTAATCCAATTTCTCTTATAGCGCTTCTCAATGCTAAAGTAAGTTTTTCATGTCTTTTATTAATATTTTCAATTCCTTCTTCTCTAATCATTTTTAAAGAAGTGTGAAGAGAGCAAATTAAATTAACGGCTGGAGTAAAAGGAGTCGTATCTTTTGCCAATGATTTTTTATGTTCCGTCCAATTAAAATAAAAGCTCGGATGTTTGCAATTTTCATGCATCTTAAAAGCCTTTTCGCTTGCCGTCAAAAAAGATAATCCCGGGGCAATCATGAATCCTTTTTGCGAACCCGAAACTGCGACATCGATATTCCATTCGTCAGTTTTGAATTCCATCGCGCATAAACTCGTTATTCCGTCAACTACCGATAACGCCCCATGATTTTTTATTATAGAACATAGAGTTTTAATATCGTTTGCCGCTCCCGTAGAAGTTTCGCTATGAGTGAGAGTGACAATTTTTATATCTTTATTTTTATTCAATTCTTCTTCCAAAACTTCGGGCTTTATTATATCTCCCGCTTTCGCTTCTATTTTAATAACTTCCGCTCCTCTCGACTTTGCAATTTTCGCCCATCTTGCTCCGAAATTTCCGATTGACAAACATAAAACTTTATCGCCTTCGTTTATTAGATTTTCCAAAGCTCCGCACATAGCTCCCGTTCCGCTCGCAGTAAATAAAAAGACATCGTTTTTCGTTTGGAAGACATATTTTAAATCCTCAAATACTTCTTTTAGAATATTTGAAAATTCTTTGCTTCTATGAGCCATAGGATGTTTTGCCATTTCCATTAAAGCCGATTCAGGAACTGGAGTGGGACCGGGAATCATTAAAAAAGTTTTATCTTTCATTTTATAGCCTCTCATTAAAAAAATTAAAATTAAAAAATTTTTTATAATTTAAAAATATAATAATATAGAAAAAAATATTTTTGTCAATACTATATATAGTATTAACCTTATCATTAATTGTAAATTCTTTATTTTTTTAATATTGAAATACTCTATAAATTATTATAAAATCTTTTTATAAATTTATAAGGATTGTAAAATGAAAAAAATAGCGTTAATATTTATATTATTTTCAAGTATAGCCATAGCTTCTA
>NZ_JBNMIZ010000298.1:0-2465 GCF_050873525.1 Brachyspira sp.
ATACAATATGACGGCACGGATTTTTGCGGATGGCAGATACAACCGAATTTAAGAACGGTTCAAGGAGAAATATTTAAAGCCGTTCAAAAAATATATTCAGAAAAAATAACTATTTACGGCTGCGGAAGAACGGACGCGGGAGTTCATGCTTTGGGGCAGGTTGCGAATTTTAGAGTTCCAAAAATGCTCGTTCCGATAGAGAGAGTTCATATAGCTTTAAATTCATGTTTGCCGAAAGATATAAGAATAATATCGGCGGAGATTATGCCAGAAAATTTTAATGCGAGGGCTTCGGCTAATTTTAGAGAATATTTATATATAGTTTATAATGGAGATATTTCCTATCCGTTTTATGAAAGATACGCTTGGTTTTATAGAAAAAATATTATAAACGAAAAATTAATTAACGAATATGCAAAATATTTAATCGGAGAACATAATTTTACTTCATTTTGTTCAACCGAAGACGAAAACGATTCAAAGTTTCGATATATTGAGAGAGTTTTTGCGATAAGAAAAAAAGATATTGTATATTTGGTAATAAGAGGAAACGCATTTTTGCATAATATGGTTAGAATTATGGTTGGCACTTTAATCGAAGGACAGAGAAAAAATAAACCGATTAATTTTATAGAAGAAATAATAAAAGAAGAGGACAGAACTAAAGCTTTGGTTACTGCCCCCGCTCATGGATTATATTTTAGGAAAGCGTTTTTTAAGTATTGATAAAAAATAAAAAATATTTTATAAATTAAACATTATTTATTAAATATTTAAATTAATTGTTGACATTATTTTTAAAATATTGTATAATAATTTTTAATTAAATAGTTGACAAATATTTTTAAATATTATATAATTTGAAAATAATTAAATTAACGAAAAAAGAAATTTTAAAAGAGAGGGTTAAATGATTAAACACGGTGCAGTTACGTTACGTTACGTTACGTTACGTTACGTTACGCCAATCATTTAAACTTTTCCGACTTTTCTATTGCAAAAATCTTTTCATTAAATCATTTTATATATTGTCCGTTCTTTACGGATATTTTGGTTTCGATAACTTATTGGGAAAAAAGAAGAAACCCAATTTTGTTATAAATAAAAAATTTTTTCATCAAGGAGTAAAAAAATGAAAAACATCAAAAAAATTCTTCTAATTATGGCAATGACGATGGCGCTCGGAACATCGGCATTTGCGGCAAGCGGTTTCGAGTTTTTGTTCCAGTTGGCTGGCGGCGCTGGAGTCGTAATCCCAACTAAAGAAACTAAAGATTTGGGAATTAAAGGGCAAGTAAGTGCCGATGCGGATATTAGCGCGCAAATCGGCTATATGTTCCAAGTCAAAGACGGTTTCGGCATAAGCGTTTTGGGTGAATTAGGTTATGCTTGGGATTTGTATAATATGGGATACGGTTCTACAACCGTAGATAGTAGCACTACTGCAAGCGGAACAACTTATAGCGCTGAAGCTGGTATGTGGATTAATCAATACTATCATAGCTTCAAAATAGGGTTGCTTCCTAAATTCAATATTGGCGTTGGTAGAAAAGGAGCGATTGCAATAGGAATTGGCGGAGGAGTTAAAATCCCTATTTCTGGAAGGTCGTCAATGACTTATACTTTTGCAGTAGAAAATGCATCAACAAGAGAAGATGTTAAAACGGAAAATGATATTGCTCTTAAAAGACAAGATATAACGGATATGTTTTCGCCTTCCGTTATCGGCTACATGAAAGTGACTTTCGATTATTATTTGTTCTTCACGGATAATATCGGTATGAATTTCGGCTTGTATTTGGGCGGAGATTTTGGATTAAAACAAAAAGAAGTAAAAATTGGAGGCGATTCTTTTGACATTGGACTTCAATTAGGATTTAGATTTGGACCGAAAGCGTAAAAAAATCTTTTTCAATTAAAATATAATTCTAATTCACACATTCAAGAAACGGTTTATACTTAATTGTATAAGCCGTTTTTATTTTATAGATTAATTTTTTAGATTACTTGGCTCTGCCCGACTTTGTAGCGGACTTCGTCCTCGTTCCCATAGGACGCCTTCGGCGAATGACAAAGTTTTGCAAAACGAATAAATATATTCAAAAAATTAATTGAAGTTAGAAAAGATTTAATAAATAGAAGTTTGTCTTTTGAAAAATTAAAAAAGTTTAAACTACTTTGGTTCGCGGTTCGCGGTTCGCGGTTCGCGGTTCGCGGTGAACTGCAAATATTATTTATTAGATTTAATAACATAATGATTGAATTATACGATATTTAGAATTTTTTGTCAATAGTTTAAATAAAATTTTTTTTAAAAATTTATTGTCATTGTAAATGAAGTAAAGCGTGCAGTTGCCAAAAATCTAAAAAAATCAGGTTTTGACATAAAATTTATAAGCGAAACACATGATTAACCATTGAAGAAATATAAAAACTATAATACAGAACTTTATCTTATTTCTAGG
>NZ_JBNMIZ010000299.1:0-2465 GCF_050873525.1 Brachyspira sp.
ATTAAGTTGTTTATATTTTTCATTAATATTTTGACAAATAAAATTATTCTGTTATAATATTCTTATGAAGAAAAAACATTTTAATCCACTAAACGATTGTTTCGTTCGGTATTTCTTTACCGATAGAGGCGGAGAAAAAGTCCTTCTTGATTTTATCAATGCCGTTATGATTAGTGCCGACATGAAAACTTTTAAAGCCGTTGAAATATTGAACCCGTTTAATTTGAAAAGTAATTACAAAGATAAAGAAACAATAGTAGATGTGAAATGCATTACTAAAAATGGAACTGTCGTTATAATCGAAGTTCAATTATCGGGCAATTCGAGGTTTCCCGAAAGAATACTTTATTATTGGGCTATGAATTATAGTAAACTTTTAAAGAAAGGGTGAACAGTATGATGAATTAACTCCCGTTATAAGTATTAATTTGCTTAATTTTAATTTAAATAAAAAAACTAATAATGTCCACAGTTGTTATATGATTTATGATACAAAAAATGCAAGATTATTGACCGACCATTTGCAAATACACATGATAGAATTGAAAAAATTTAAATTTAAAGATAATAACCTGCCAAAAGACTTGAACTGTTGGCTTGGATTTTTTACAACTAACAACATGGAGGAATATATGTCTGAAATAGTAAAAGAAAAACCAATAATGGAAGAAGCTCACAAGCGATATAACAATTTTATAAGAAGTCAATTAATGATGTCTGAATACGAGAAGAAGGAAATTTATCAATACGATAAAAAAATAATGCTTGCAGATGAAAGACGAATTGGTATGAGGGAAGGGATAAAGAAAGGCAAACTTGAAGGCATAAGAGAAGGTAAACTTGAAGGCATAAAAGAAGGCAGACATGCTGAACAAATCTCAATGGCAAAAAATATGAAATCTAAAAATATGGATATTAACCTTATAAGCGAAATAACGGGATTAAGTATCGAAGAAATTCGCAAACTGTAACTATATGACGGATTATATAGACATAATAATAAAAACTAATCTTTTTGAAAATATAGATAAAAAATAAATTACATCAAATAACCGCCTCTTTCTTCCAAAACTTGAGCGTATTTTTTTACTCCCAATTTTTCATCTGTAAAATTCTTATTAAAACTGAAAAGGAAACTCTCGCGTAAAATCGGGCAAATAAGTTTCCGAACTTTCCATTTCCTGCGACAAAATATTTTCAAATCCCAAATCCAAAGCGTAGTTAATCAAATCGTTATATTCTTTAAAATATAATTTTCTGTTTATCTCGTCAAAATTTTTCGCTTTAAACTCGGGATTATATTGAGACATAAGCGAAATTGTCGAAGCCAAAAATCCTCTCTCTTTCAATTCTATCAATATATCGTAAGAATCCGACTGATTATTCGGCAAAATCAAATGTCTTATTATTATTCCGCTTTTTGCAATTCCGCTATCGTCCAAAATCAAATCGCCGACTTGACTTTTCATTATTTCAATCGCTTTAATTGCGACTTTAAAATAATTTTCCGCTCTCGAATATTTGAAGGCTTTTTCATCAAATAAATATTTCAAATCGGGCAAATAAATGTCGACTATTCCGTCCAAACATTCGAGCAATTCTTCCGTATCGTATCCGTTGGTATTATAAACGATTGGCAAATTGAGTCCTTTATTCAACGCGATTTTTAACGCTTTCAATATCGGATAAATGACATGGCTTGCGCTTACAAGATTTATATTATTCGCACATTTTTTTTCAAGTTCCAAAAAATATAAAGCTAAAGTTTCAATGTCGATTATCTCTCCGATTCCAGCGGAACTTATTTGATAATTTTGGCAGAATACGCAGTTTAAATTGCAGTTTGAAAAAAATATTGTCCCGCTTCCGTTTTTTCCGACAAGCATTGGTTCTTCGCCAAAATGTAAAGTGTGAGAGGCGACTTTTATATGATTATTATCTTCAAAAATTTTGCATCTTCCAATTTTATTTTGATTTCTATTTAATTTGCATAAATGTCCGCAGCAGATACAATTATCGTAAAGCGCTTTCGCTTTTTCAATCGCTCTGTCAATATTTTCTAAATGTTTTTTATTATAATTAATTTTATAATTCTTCGTTTTCATTATCGTTGCTTATTATTTTTATCTCTGGTTTTAAGACAATTCCTTTTTGATTATAAACTTCTTCTTTAACTTTTTTCACTAAAAATAAAATATCTTTTCCCGTAGCGTTTTTATAATTTATGATAAAATTCGCATGATAAGGAGAAACCATAGCGCCGCCAAATTTTACTCCACGCATATTTATTGAATCGATAATTTTTCCCGCTATCATATTAGTTTTATAATCGTTTAGAAATACGCTTCCCGCCGAAGGATATTTAAATTGATTTTTTATTTTTCTGTCTTTTAAATATTTATTCATTTCGGATTTTATAGATTTTTTATCTTTTTTATTTAATTTGAATTTTACATCTATAATAA
>NZ_JBNMIZ010000300.1:0-2431 GCF_050873525.1 Brachyspira sp.
AACATATATTAAGCGAATTTGTAATAGTTTATAATATAAAACCGTTTTTTTCAAGTATAACGACTAAATAAATTGAAAAATAATATTGAAAAATAATCGTTTTTACTATATATTATAAATATTAAAAATGAATTTATAATTTAATTTAAATTTTTAAGGAGAATAAAATAATGGTTAAATTTTCAGATTTAGGTTTAGTCAATAGCAGAGGGCTTTTTCAAAAAGCGGTTAGCGGAGGATACGCAATCCCAGCGTTCAATTTCAATAATATGGAACAGCTTCAGGCAATAATTCAAGCCTGCGTTGAAACGAAAAGTCCCGTTATACTTCAAGTTTCTTCAGGCGCAAGAAAATATGCCAATCAAACTTTATTAAGATATATGGCACAAGGCGCGGTAGAATATGCAAAAGAATTGGGAGTAAATGTTCCTATAGTTTTGCATTTAGACCATGGAGACACTTTGGAATTATGCAAAAGCTGTATAGAATTCGGTTTTTCTTCCGTTATGATAGACGGCAGTCATCATGATTATAATAAAAATGTAGAATTGACAAAAAGCGTTGTGGAATATGCCCATAAATATGATGTGACGGTTGAAGGAGAATTGGGAGTTTTGGCGGGAGTAGAAGACGATGTGGTAGCCGAACAACATACTTATACTCGCCCAGAAGAAGTGGAAGATTTCGTTAAAAAAACGGGAGTCGATTCGCTTGCAATATCAATTGGAACGAGTCATGGAGCTTATAAATTTAAACCTGGACAAAATCCTAAAATAAGGCTTGATATTCTTAAAGAAATAGAGAAAAAAATTCCGGGATTCCCAATAGTTTTGCATGGTTCTTCAAGCGTTCCTCAAGAATATGTTAAAATGATTAATGAAAACGGCGGAAAATTAGACGATGCGATTGGAATTCCTGAAGAGCAGTTAAGAGAAGCTTCAAAAAGCGCGGTATGTAAAATCAATATAGACAGCGATTCAAGACTCGCTATGACGGCGGCTATAAGAAAAGTATTTCATGATGACCCTAAAGAATTCGACCCTCGAAAATATTTGGGACCTGCAAGAGACGAAATGAAAAAACTTTATATGCATAAAATAAATAATGTTTTAGGCAGCAATAATAGAATATAAGGAGAGATTATGGGAAAACAACATAGAAAAGTAGTAAAAAGAAAGAGAGCGGCGAGAAGAATAAAAAGACAGAAAGACGCTTTAAACGGCAAAACAAAATAAGAAATAAAATTAGGGCGTAAGTTTTCTTATGCCCTATTTATTTTTTAAATTAAAATTTTTAAGATTAAAATTTGAATTATATAAAAGGATTATAAAATGAAAAGAATAATAATTTTTAATTTAATAATTTGGACTCTTTTAATATCATGCGCAAATAAAACGGATAAATCTCCTTTGGCGATACAAACGGATTTTGGAAGAAAAGATAACGCGGTTGCGAGTATGTATGGCGTAGCTTTGAGCGTGGATAAAGATTTGAAAGTTTACGATTTGACGCATGAAATTCCCGCTTATAATATTTGGGAGGCGGCTTTGAGATTGGAACAAACGGCAAGATATTGGCCATCTGGAACGGTATTTATAAATGTTGTAGACCCTGGAGTCGGAACGGAAAGAAAATCTGTCGTTATGAAAACTAAAAATAATTATTATTTCGTTACTCCCGATAACGGCGCTTTGACTTTTGTGTCGGAAAGTATGGGAATAGAAGAAGTGCGAGAGATAGACGAAGCGATTAACAGAAGAGAAAATTCCGAAGAATCCTACACTTTTCATGGACGAGATGTTTATGTATATACGGGCGCAAAATTGGCGTCAAAACAAATCACTTTTGAAAAGGTTGGAAAATCTTTGGGAACTAATATAACTAAAATAGATTACGAAAAAGCGAGATTCGAGGACGGAAAATTTTTCGCAAATATTCCGATTTTGGATATTCAATACGGAAATGTTTGGAGTTCACTTCCGAGAAAATTAATGATAGATAGCGGAGTTCAAATTGGAGATATTTTGAATGTTAGAATTTACAATAATGATTCGCTTGTGTGGACGGGAAATGTAAAACTTGTAAACACATTCGGCGATGTTCCCGAAAACGATAATTTGGCTTATTTCAATTCCGAGCTTAATTTTTCGGTTGCGGTAAATATGGGTAATTTTTCCGAAAGGTATAGAGTTTATAGCGGTCCCGAGTGGAGTATTGAGGTTGTGAAGAGGAATTAATTAAATTATCAGAAATTTAATAAAATATAATTTATTTAGCTAAATGATATATCTTATTACTTATCTAGTAACATAAGAATCAATAATATTAAATTTAAAATTTGCATGCCAAAAATAGGGATAAATATTAAATAATTATTGTTAATCTTTTTTTTTTCGTTATTACTATTTAAAGAATTATTCTTTATATCATT
>NZ_JBNMIZ010000301.1:0-2426 GCF_050873525.1 Brachyspira sp.
ATCTTCATCTTTATCATTCTCATGTATATTATTTACTTTATCTTCATCGTTATTTCTTATTTCAATCAAAATAGAAAGTAATTTTAATAATATTTGTTCAAATGAGTAATTATTTTTTGGTAATTCTTTTATCTCAAATAGTTTTTTTGATAGGTCTAAATATGAGAGGAATACTCTTATATTAAAACACTTTTTTTTAAAAAATATCTCTATTAACCCAGCTTTGTGAGCATCAATTGTTGAATATGTATAAAAATTGTATTTGCCATCTTTATATTTTTCTATTTCCTCAAATATATTATTAATAATTTGCATAAATATATTTTTATCTATGTCATAAATATTTATAGTATGCTTTATAACTTTTTCCTTTATTCTAAAATAATTAGATTTTTTATCATTACTATTACTGCGTATTTCATTTTCATTTCCGACAAATAATATTTTTATTCCTTTTGGCAAAAAATTATCGAATATTCTATATAAAAAATCATCTATTTCTAAATAATTCGATATTCTTTCTATATCATCTATTATGATAACAATATCTAAAAATGTTAATTCTTTTATAACAACACCAGATATATCAGAGATAATTTGACATAGTTTTTCCCCTTCTGGCATTATACTCGTAATAGATTTGATTATTTTTCTATTGTTATAAAGTTTTTTATAGAGTTTATTATACATATCATTACTATTTGATAATTTCTTAATGGTAAGAGAATAATATATATCATTAATGAACTGTTCTATATTATTTATACCAGCCGCTGATATATAAACATAATCAAATTTATTACTATCATCAAAATCAATTTTGTTAATAGCAGATAACAAAATATTTTTTACAAAATGGGTTTTTCCAGTTCCCCAATCGCCATCTAATAATATAGCGTAATCCGTATTTTTTTCAGTTATATAACTTTTAATAGTTTCTAAAATAATCTCATACATAATTAAATCCCCAATACTCTTGCATTATTATAATAAAACAAATATATAAAAAGTCAATATAAAAATATAATTTGGAAGTGATAGATCAATACGGCGAAGATACATATTCTATAGACAAAAACGGATTGATTACGGGAACTTTAAGCGAGGATAAAATGAAGTTGATAAAAGATTATAACGGGCAGTTTATGGTTTATATTTTGAGGGTTATTAAGGAGTGACTATGTTTTTTAATTCTAAAAATGTTGCAGGTAAAATTTATATGGGTTGTGGAGATGATTATAAAGAAGGTTATATAGGTTGCGATATACGAAGGACGAAAACCGCTAAAATTATTTGCAAGGCTTGGGAATTATCAAAATATTGTAAAAATGTCGGCGAAATATATTCAAGGCATATGGTCGAACATTTGACTTACACGGAATTTAATGAAACGCTAAAGGATTGGCATAAAGCGTTAAAATCTCGAGGGAAATTACATATAATTTGTCCAGATTTAGATTTTCATATAGAACAATTCAAAAATGCAATCTTTGACGAAGAAAATTTTAATAATAAATGGTCAAATTTTTCTCATGGCGTAGCTGGATTATATGGTTGGCAGAGAGAATGCGATATTAACGATAAAGATACAAAGACAAAATATTGGGATGTTCATAAATCGGGCTATAATAAACGGCTTATATATTTTTATTTGAATAGGAACGGGTTTTGTGATATAGATATAAATACTGTGGATAAGTGGTATTTAGTGGCGATTAGTTATAAAATTTGATTTTTTTATAAAAATAATATATAATTTAGGTTATGTTAGTTTAATAAGAGAAAATTTTATGATTAAATAATTAGTATTAGTTATTAAATTTTGAAATAAAATGCCGATAATATAAGTTAGTATAAATTACTAGGGATAGAATTATGCATTTTTATTTACACAACCAATATTTATCAATACCAAAAGGGTTTGAATGGAAAAATATACCAGATTTTGCAATTGTAATAGGTAAAAATGGTTCTGGTAAAAGTCAATTATTAGAAATTATATGTCGTGGTATAAGGCATTTATCAAATGAAAATGAAGAATATATAGACAAAGATGATAATAGATTTATTCCACCACAGGATAAAAATGATTTTTTAGAATCTGAAGTAATATATATAAATGCTTATCACGATTTTTGTAAATATGATTTAGATAAAAAAGAAGTTTATAAACTTAATGTTGGTGAAACACTTATGACTAGTATTAGAGGTTATAATAGTGGTTATAAAGAACATGAATGTTCTTATATTTTGGAATTAAAAAAATTGATAAAAAATTATTTAACTAATTTTAATAATAAAAGCAAAAAAGCTTCCGTATTGTCTATTGACGAGAGAGAAGCATATTTAAAAGAATTAAGTAAAACACCTAATATTATGAATACTTTTGATGATATTTTAGATAAAATTGATTTTCAATATAAAAT
>NZ_JBNMIZ010000302.1:0-2411 GCF_050873525.1 Brachyspira sp.
TTTTATAGGCTTTACAATTTTCATTATTTATAGTATATTAAACTAACTAATTTTAATTAATTTGATTGATAGGAGATATTTTCTATGTCCGAAGTAAATTCAGTAAATATGATAAATAAAAAAATAGGAAAAAAATACGCGATTCTTTCGTCTATAATAATAATTTTGGCGGTAATTTTAGTATTAACTATGTTCTTAAAAAATAGAGGCTATTCTCTTCCCACTTTGAAAGCGATTGATTCGGGAATAACCGAAATAAAAATAAGCAGAGGAACAAACGAAACTTTATCAATAAAACTTGAAGAAGGCAAATGGACGGTAAATGATAAATATAAAGCCGATTCGGATATTGTTGCAGATATGACGAACGCTCTTAATTCGATTCAGCCTGTGGAAATAATTTCAAGAGGAGACGCCGAAGAAGAAGATAGAGAAAAATACAGACTCTTTGACGATGAGTCGCTAAATGTTATAGCGATTGACGGCTCTTCAAAAGAAGTTAGAAATATAAGATTCGGAATGAAATCAAATCTCGGAAATAATGTATATTCCCAAATTGATAAAGATAAAAATATATATTTGCTTGGAAATTTATCTTCAAATCCTAAAGATATATTCGATAAAAGCGAAGACGATATTATAAATAAAACGATTTCGTCAGTGCGAAACGATTCTATAAATAAAATTATAATTTCTTACAATAATAGAGATTATACTTTGGAAAAATCCGAAGGCGCTACAAATTGGATAAAAGATAACGATTCTACTATAAACATTAACGATTTATACGGACAAGTTTATACGATAGCCAACTTGAAAGCGGACGGATTAATCAAAGAAGATTCAAATAAAAATTCCGTTTTGTATAAAATTGAAATATCCACCGATTCCGAAACTTTCTTTTATGAGATTTTGAATAAAAATAATAGAGAAAATAATTATGAAGTGGCGCTTGAAAACGATAATAACAGATATTATATAACGGACGCCACTTTTACTAATTTGAAAGACGCGATAGATAATATTATAAATAAATAAAAATTAATTCATATCGGTTCTGTCTAAAATGCTTCTTGCCAAAGAACGAGAATCGGCATTTTCTATATCGCTTGAAAGAGAGATTCCGTAAGTTATTCGGGTAATTTTTCCTTTGAAATTATGATAATTATTGTTTCTTAAAGTTTTGTATATATAAGATGCCGTAGTATCCGCCTCCAAAGACGCGCTGAAAGCTATTATTATTTCGTCTATATTATCGTTTAATCTCCCCACAAGTTCTTTTATTCTTATGTCACTTATTCCTATTCCTTTAAGAGGCTCTATCAAACCTCCCAAAACATGATAAACTCCGTCATATTCTTCCGTTTTTTCTATGGCAAGTATATCGGGATAGGATTCCACAACGCATATTTTCGTTTTATCTCTTCTTTCGCTTGCGCATATCGGGCAAATATTATTTTCGCTTAAAGAATAACATTCGATGCAGAGTTTTATATTTTCATGAAGCGAGGATAATGCTTTTGAAAATTCTTCCAAATATTCTTTATCGCTTTCAAATAAATATAAAGCGAGTCTCATTGCCGTTCTTCCGCCGATTCCCGGGAGACGAGATATTATTTGAGCGAGTTTGTCTAAAGAAGGAATTATATTCAAAATTGATTCTCTTTTATTAGATTATCTTTATTCGTCTTCATCGCGGTTTTTATCCAATTCGTCCATCATACTGTTTACTTTCGACATAATATCTGGGCTTATGGAATCCAAAGAAAAACTTAAAATGGGTTTACCATTTTCAAATCTAACCGAAGACATTTTTGCCAAGTCGCCGAATATTTTATTTAAATCTTTCGCGTCAAATTTGGTTTTATCGTCAATCGGATTTAATTCTTTTATTTTAGCAATCGCTTCGTTCACGCTCGAGGTTAACATTTCTTCCAAAAGTTCTTTCTGTTCTTTAATCAGCATACTTTCGTCAATATTTAAATCGGTTATATTGTAAGATTTGTCTATAGTTAGCGATATAAGATTTGCTGGCGAGCTATATTTAATAAAATTATCGTTCATTTAAAATCTCCTGATATAATTATTAAGTATATATCTTTTTTAATTATTTATCAATTATTAATGTTTAGATTTTTAGAATTTGTCATTAATTAATAAAATTCTATTTTAAAATTTAACTTTCTTAATAGTGGATTGCTCGCCGAAGGCGGACTTTAGTCTCGGACTTCGTCCTCGCAATGACGGTATGAAAATAATTGTCATTACGAGCGGTAGCGAAGTAATCTACTCTCTATAATAATAATTTTTTATTTATAAACCGTTAACAAAAATTGAATTATCTTAACTTTATTTATAAATTTCTATATTTTGAAAATTATCTATTTTTTTTTTTTTTTTTTTGAAAAAAA
>NZ_JBNMIZ010000303.1:0-2394 GCF_050873525.1 Brachyspira sp.
ATAAAAAACCGTTTATTAATAAAGGAGTTTTAAAATGAAAGTGAGATTATCGAAAAGAGCTTTAAAAGAAGATTTTCAAGGGCAGTTTGTAAAAATGATGCTCGATGTTGCGGCGAAAGGAGATTTAATTTCGTTTGCGGGAGGTTTGCCAAATCCAATATCTTTTCCCGTTAAAGAAATCAAAGAGGCATGCGCTAAAGTTTTGGACAATAACGGAATTCAGGCATTGCAATATAATAACGCGGACGGATATTTGCCTTTAAGAGAATTTATAGCGGGCAGATATAAATTGCAGGGAGTAAATATAGACGCTAAAAATATTCTTATAACCAACGGTTCGCAGCAGGCTTTGGATATAATCGCTTCTGTTTTAGTTGATTCGGGAGACGATATTTTGGTTGAGGACCCTTCCTATTTGGTTGCCTTGCAGACTTTCCATATTTATAATCCAAATATAAGAACGATTAGTTTAAACGAGGACGGAGCGAATTTGGAAGAATTGAAAGAATCTTTGAATAAATATAATCATAAATTCTTTTATGCCGTTCCTACTTTTCAAAATCCTACGGGAATAACTTATACGAGCGAAACGAGAAAAAAAATAGCGGAATTAATGAAAGATAAAGACACTTTTTTAATCGAAGATAATCCTTACGGAGAATTGAGATTTAGAGGCGAGCATCAAAAATCTTTCTATAGTTTACTTGGCGAACAGGCTATACTTATGGGAACTTTTTCAAAAACTTTTTCGCCGGGATTTAGAATGGGATGGATTGCATGCGGAATTGACGAAGTAATAAATAAAATGAAACATTATAAACAGCTTGTGGATTTTCACACGAGTATATTTAGTCAAATGGTTGTAAGCCAATACCTTGCCGATAACGATTATGACGCTCATATAAAAACGATTACCGATTTGTATAAAAAACAATGCGACTGCATGCTCGAAGCTATGGATAAATATTTGGCAAAAGATATACATTGGACACATCCAGAAGGCGGTATGTTTATTTGGGTGACTTTGCCTAAAGGAATCGACGCGGTAGAACTCGGAAAAAAAGCGGCGGATAACGGAGTTGCCATTGCACCAGGAGAACCTTTCTATGAAAAGAAAAGAGGAGAAGGAACATTCAGATTAAATTATACAAATTCGTCTCCAGAAATGATAGATAAAGGAATTTCAATATTGGGTAAAGTTATAGAAGATATGCGAAAGAGTAAAAATTATTAGATAATTGTTTTATTTTAATTTGTATAAAAATATGTATGTTTTAGATGAACTTAAAAATAAAATTATATGCGATGATAATATTCGAGTTTTATCAAATATACCTAATGACTCAATTGATTTAATAATAACTTCTCCGCCTTATTTTAAGCAAAGAGATTATGGATATATTGGCATTGGAAATGAAAACACCGTAGACGAATATATTAATAAATTAATACTAGTGTTTAAAGAATGTAAAAGAATTATAAAATCTACTGGCAGTATAGTTTTTAATATTGGAGATAAATATACAAATGGCAATTTAAATTTAATACCTTATAGATTTGCAATAGAAGCTCAAAAAATAGACAATATACGCTTAATAAATGAGTTGACTTGGGTAAAAATAAATCCATCTCCTAGACAAAATACAAAAAAATTAGTTCCCGCTACAGAGCCTTTTTTTATATTTGCCAAATCAAAGAATTATTATTTTGATAATAGTTCTTTTCTTGAATATAAAAATTTTAAAAATAAAACAAATACCATAAAAAACAGCAATATTGGTAAAAAATATTATAATATTATAGATAATTCTATGCTTTCTAATGAGGAAAAAAAATTAGCTTATGAAGAACTGGATAAAGTTATTTCAGAAGTTAAATCTGGGAAAATAGAAAGCTTTAGAATGAAAATAAGAGGTATTCATGCGCTTCCATTTGGCGGACAATCAGGCGGTAGATTAAATCATATAAAACAAAAAGGATTTACTATTATAAAGATATATGGGAATTCAATGAAAAAAGACATTATAGAATCCACAGTAGAAACTATTAAAGGCAATAAGCATCCCGCTATATATCCCGAATTTATAGTTGGAGAGATAATAAAACTTTTAACTAAAAAAAATTCGATAATATTAGACCCTTTTTTAGGTTCTGGAACTACATGCGTCGTGGCTAAAAAATTAAACCGTTTCTATATAGGCATAGAAATTTTTAACGAGTATGTAGAATATTCATTGGAGCGACTTAACAAAATAGAAAACATGGATATGGAAATACTGGTATGAATGATAAAGTTTATAATGATATTTTAGAAAAAGCTATTAAAGATGCCGATAAATTAATATCTTGTAATAAATTTGATAGCATTCCTACCAATTTAAGAAATAATATAAA
>NZ_JBNMIZ010000304.1:0-2353 GCF_050873525.1 Brachyspira sp.
AAATTATATTATGAATAGATATAAAAATCAATTTTAAATAATGTGTTGAAACCCGTTATTGTTTAAAATTTATTTAAAATCCCAATTCTTCGTCAATAAAAATTATATGAATTCTGTCTTTTATATGGCATTTATTTATTATAACCGTATAAGCGCACATTCTTTTATCAATTTCGCAGTTATCGTTGCAAATCATATCTCCTACTGCGCATGGATTATCCGCTTTAAATCTTATGGAATTTTGAGCAGCCGCAATATCTTTCGCTCTTTTCAAAGCGTCTTTTTCGGTATTTGCTAATTTATTTTTTCCGACTATCAAAAATACTTTTTTCGGTCCGTAAATAACCGCCGACACTCTATTTCCCGAGCCGTCTATTTCGATAACATCTCCATTTTTGCTTATCGCGTTTGCCGAACATAAATAAACATCGGAAGTGAAAGCTTTTATTTCCGCGTCCGCTTTTAATTCCTTATTGTTTCTGTCGACAAAATTTTTATAGCCTTTCAAATCTTCCAATATTCCCATTTGATTTACCGAAGAACTTCCGCCGAAAGTGATAATATCGTCTTTTTTTATTTTCGACAAAACGAATTTTTTAGCGTCTTCTTTATTTGAAAAACTATTGAAAGCAAATCCTTTTTTCTTAAAATTCTTTTTTAGAATTTCGCTTAAATTTTTAAAATATTCTTCTTGCACCGTCATAATAAATCCTTCATTTAATAATTATTTATAATCTATAATATTATAAATACGCAAAAATTCAATATAAGAAAGAGCCTGCCCTTTAGAGCAAGCCCTTTCTTAAATATTATCTTATCAATGGAATAAACCTAAAAAATTATCTATAATTATTCGGGTCGTAAGTTTTATCCAACGCCCAGCGGAAACTTAAATGGTAAAGCTGATGCGTTTGAGTCATATGCGGCTGATATCTTTCAGGAGAGTTTCCTTTTATGTTATAGACACCGTTTCCATTTCCATCACCATATCCCGTATGCCACTTAGCTGCATATGATTGAAGAGCATAAGCCGTTCCAGTCCAACCTGTTGTATCCCATTTCACAACTTTAAATAAACCAGTTCCTAAATCCACAGGATACCCAGGATGCACTACCAATATCTCCATTCTACCGCCAAATCTCTCACTCATTTGAAGTGTTGAGTTAGCCCAGAAGAATTCATTAACCCTATCGCTATTAAAACTAGTAGCTTGGCTTGCATGCATCGCAAAAGTATAAAGTCCGCCTATAGTATAATTTCCGCTCCAAGTGCTTCCATATTCCGAAGCAGAATGGACATTATTTCCATAGCCTTGTTTTAATAGAACGATAGCGCCGCCTTGAAACCATTTCAATACAACATCGGGACGTTTGCTCCAGCGAATATTATAATTCGCATCGAAGAAGAAATCGCCATCACTGGTTTTTATATACATTCTTCTTTTTCCGTCTCTTTGTCTTCTGTCAATCATGTTTTTCCAGATTCTTGCCAACCTGTCCGTATCGTTATAAGATACTTTAGTCCATGGCGGATTCACTCCGAAAATATATACTGACCTGTAAGAAGCGCCGTAATAAGTTTTTCCTTTCGTTTCTTCTACATTCCATACATTTCCAGTGTCTCCGTTGTTGTCGCCCAAATCTCCTACTCCAGTATTTCCGCTCGTGCTTCCTCCTCCCGTGTTTCCTCCGTTGTCATTTGTCACAGTTCCCGTATTCGTAATGAAGGTGATATTCGTCCTATCGGTAAAATTAGGAAGACTGCTTCCTCCTCCATTATCTACAGGGACTTCCATTTGGTAGCCACTGTCAGGTTGAGTAGCTTTTTTCTTACAGGCTACATAAGTAAAGCATAAAACAGTTATAAGAGCTACCATTGATAAACTAATAAATTTTTTTGTTGAATTACCAATCATAATTCACTCCTTTGATTTTAGATTATAAGATTTATATTAACCTTATATACATAAGATAACAACTTATTTTAAATCGTCAACTAAAATTTTCGTATAAGGCGGGCAGCCGACTATTGTTATAAAAAAATAAGAAATTAATAAAAAGTAATGAATTTATGAAAGAATTTAAGCGAATTTACGGGAAAGTTAACATAATTCAATTATTTTTTATTTAATTTAAGTTAATTTTTTATTTTTCCAAATAAAATTTTTTATTGTCCATTGCGAACGAAGTGAGGCTAAAGCCCGCCGTTGGCGAGCAATCCAAAATAATAAAATTTCTTTATCTTTGGATTACTTCTGGCTAAAGCCCTCGTAATGACTGCCAAAACACCGTCATTACGAGATTTATCAAAGCAATCCAGAGTTAACATAATTTAGTTATTTTCTATTTTAAT
>NZ_JBNMIZ010000305.1:0-2307 GCF_050873525.1 Brachyspira sp.
ATATATAATCAGCCATATAAAAATAGAAAATAATATACTGTATAATGTAGTATAAAATGTGCTTATTTTAGGACTATAAACCGATATATTAGAAATCTTATAGGCAATAAAACCAGGTAGCAATACCGCTATAGTAACTATTATGGAAGATATTTCCATATTATTTTTTTACCTTTTTTTTGCTTTCAGAATTAGAACGATTACTTATCATAACTGACTTATCAGCTTTTTTAAGACCGTCTCTTTGTATATTAATTAGTTTTAAATTGGAATACGAATCATTAGTTTTAACCTTTGACATTATAATCTCCTATATTTTATTTTGACAATATAATAATATCATATATTTAATAAAAGTCAAGTATTTAATATTTGTAATAGTTTATTTGTATATATTAAAATGATTCAATGCATATATCGGGATAATCTAATGAAAAGAAAAGTTATAACTATGGGAATATTGCATTCTAATAAATTCAATTATTTTAAATATCCGCCACAAAAATACTCTGGCGATATAATTAACGATATAAATAAAGCTAAAATATATGAATCGGCATTAGACGAAAGCATTGATTTAACGATTAATTATTTTAATGAAATAAAAAATTATTTGAAAAAAACGCAAAGTAATTTATTTAATATTAATTATGATTGGAATGAAAAATATTATAATGATTTTCAAGTTCACGAGTCGTTTAATAATTATATTGAAGATAAGAATAATAAATTAGAAAATATGTATAAAGAATTAAATGATAAGTATAATAATTTGGCGTCAGTTTTTAATGAGGTTGTAGATAAGGTTGCTTGGTGGATACCGTTTAAAAAATTTATGGAGAATTTCAGAAATAAATTTAGGATTGTTATATGATAAAAAATTATAAATTAAATAATTAGATAATATCTAAAAATTTTGTTTTTGGTTTTATATAGGAAGATGTCAAACGGCATCCCTTTTTTATTGAGTTAGTTAGAATTTTTGGATTATTATTTTACTTCTTTTATAACTATTTTATTTCCTTCGACAAGAATAACTTTTATTTTTACGCCTTTATTTATAAATTCCCCTTCCGTTATGGCGTCATATTTTTTATCGTTAATTATAATATTTCCCGAAGGTCTAAAAAATGTGTCCGTTATTCCTTCGCGTCCGAGCAAATTATCATAAGAAACGCTCGAATGATAACCCGCTGTGTCCGTCTCTAATGCCACGATATTTTTAAAGCCTTTTGATTTTAAAACAAACCTCGCTAAAATAACGATTAATATAATATCGGCTATGAGAGAAAAGAAAATAACCGAAGTGGCTTGAGCTATATTGTTTATTCCGAAAGACATAAATATTCCCGCGACTATTCCTAATATTCCGAGAATTCCCGTTATTCCAAATCCCGGAATTACAAATATTTCAATCGCCAAAAGAACTAAACCGAGAAAAAATATCGCTGGAGCTAAAAAACCGCTTTCGCCGACAAAAACTTGAGCGAAGAAAAATGTTGAAAATGCTATTATTGAAATTACTCCGCCTATTCCAAATCCCGGAGTTTTTAATTCTATATACGCTCCGATTATTCCTATTGAAATTAAAGCGCTTAAAACTGCAGGATTTATCAAAAATCTTAATATATAATCGTATTTTTCTTCCTCAAAATTTATTATAGTAGAATTTTCCGACAGATTTCTTAATTTTATTATATCGATTATCGAATTAGCTTTTCCATCGGCTATATTTACTTTTAAAGCTTCTTCAACGCTTAAAGTGAGCAAAGTTTTATCGTCCGAATCTATTCCGTCATCTCTTTTCGATAAAATAATAGTTTCGTCAACCATAGCTTCTGCAATCCGAACATTCTTTTTGCTTCTTTCGGCAGACGAACGCATAGCCGCCCGCATTGCGCTTATTTCTTTTTCGCTCGCTTTTTCAATTGTATTTCCTTTCATATAAACGGGAGTCGCCGCTCCTATTATGCTTCCGTCCGACATATAAATAGACGCGCAGCTTAAAGATATTAAAGCTCCAGCAGAAAGCGCGTTTTTATTTATATGTGCTACAACGGGAATATCGCTTTCGATTATATAATTTTTTATAGAGAGCGCCGAAGACAATAATCCGCCCGGCGTATCCAATTCCAAAATTATTAAACTTGCGCCTTCGTCTTCCGCTTTTTTAATCGCTTTTTTTATATAAGCCGCATACCATCTATTTATTTCTTGAAATTCCAATTTTTTAATAACATAGATTTTTGCATTCTCTTGCGAGTAAATATTTTATGAAATAAAGATTGTAAAAATAATCGTAAATAT
>NZ_JBNMIZ010000306.1:0-2289 GCF_050873525.1 Brachyspira sp.
AATACTAATTAAATCACTTTTAATTTATTTATTTTAATATATAATATATACTAGTCCCAGTTTGAAAAGGTATAAAAAATGAAAAAAGTAATTATATTATTCTTAATTTCCAGTATGTTAGTTATGTCTTATGATACAAATACAAATAATATGTCTGATAATAATACTGACAATAATACTTATGATACAGAATCTGAATATATTCCTGAAGAAGTTATTTTAGATAATATAGAATTAAATAATAATCCAGATTTAGATATAAGAATATCTTTTTATGCTAGGGAAGATGGCAAAGAAAAATTTGACCCTGTAAATAAAAAGTTTAAAATAGGTAAAAGCTTATATTATATGATTCGTATAAGAGCTATAATATCAGAAGACTATGATAATAGATATATAAATGCTACGGTAAAGATACCAAATATTGACAGATACAGTATAAGCTTTGAAGAAGGTCGATTATTAAAACAATCTGGTAATAGTTATGAAATACCAATAAGAACTTCTTATAGTCACAATATTTATGAAAATCAATTTATATTTAAGATAAACGCTAAAGAAGAAGGCTATATACCAATAAACATAGAATTTCAAGAGCCTTATTCAGAAAATAATATAAAGAATACCGTAGAGTTTAGAAAAAAGATATTGTGGTTATTTTAGGTTTTATATAAGAATTTATTAATTGTTTATTTCAAATTATAAACTTTTTATTTAATCTACAATATAATTTTGCAACTTATTTTATCTTAATTTAGTAAAATTTCCTCTAGTAGCATTTTGAAAATTACCGCCATGCACCGCCTTATGAGCCTTTCTTGACATAAAAATAATATTATCCGACCTGCTTGCATAATTAGGATTACTTGCAACATTTTTTATATGATGTCCTTCTAATCCCTTTCCAGTTTCCAAAAACATTTTATATGACTTTTCGCTAACGGATTTATGAATAACACCATTTTTAATAGCATCGCTATAGCTAAAATTATTTCTCATAATTAAATTTTTTGCTTCATTAACGCCTTTAGTTCTTGCAATGCTTATTTTTTCTCTCCAATCATAAATTAATCTATTATTATCATCTATTTGCCCAACTATTTTGCCTTTTTTCTTTATATTTCTTATTCCGCTTTCTGTATATTTTTCAATTTTTAATCCATTTAAATTCAATACTTTTCCATCTGGAGATAATATAACTCCTTTATTTATAGATTCCTGTATAGAAGGTATTAATTTACCATTTTCATCTATAGCCCCTTTGAGAATTCCATCTTTAATTATTCGTCCAGCATCATCTATTTGTCCTATATATTCACTATTATTAATACGATAAACCGCTTTATTTTTTATGATAAATCTTGATTTACTTTTTGTTGTATATATTAAATTGTTATTAGGAATATAAGATTTATAATTTTTAATTAATTTACCACTATCATCCAATTTTCCAATTATTCTATGACTGCTATCTTCAATAAAATTATCTCTTAATATAGTTCCTTTGATTTTTCCAGAATCGTCTAATAAATTTCCAATTTCGTCTGGTATCCCTATTAACTTTCCAGAACTATCAAATATTGGATTTTTAGGCAATATTTTAAATCCTTTATATAAACCTAAAGCAGCCCCAGTTATAGCTCCCCACATAAATCCATCAGCCGCTCCTTCAATTGCATATTTTACTGCATTTTTATTTATACTCTCTCCATTTTTTATAGTTTCTATTATAGTATTTAATGTTCCGCCTATTGCCGCTCCAATCAACGCTTCTTTAATGGCTTCTTTTGACGAGGTTGCAAATACAAATGCTAATTGAGGTTGACCTAAAGAAGCGCTTGCAAACGAAATAACGCCTGTGCAAATTATTACGGCAGTTCCAACTGAAAATTTACCAATAACTCCCGCCCAATCAATATCATACATTAAAGTATCGGAAGAAAAACAATTATCAAAATTATCTTCAAAATCTTGAATAGATGTAAGTTTAAAATCAATATCTTTTACTATTGCACTTTTATTTATAGTCTTTTCAAAAATTTGAATTTCATTTATTATTAACTCATTTACTTCCAATTCTTCTATTTCTAGTTCACTTATTTCTAATTCATCGATTTCCAACTCATTTATTATGTATCCATATAATAAATTGTTATAAGCATAGTAATTTTGCGTATTTGTAACTGAAAAAATAATTGATACTAAAGCCACTATAAAAATAATTTTCTTTATAATTGCCATTTATTTTCGTCCTTAAAATATTAAAAAAATTATATCATTAAAGTATAT
>NZ_JBNMIZ010000307.1:0-2250 GCF_050873525.1 Brachyspira sp.
ATATTAATAAAAAATTTTTTGATTTTAAAAATTTAAATATTCCAAATTATTTTGAAATTATAAAATTCTTAAAAACGGATATATACGGAAATATTAGATTTTATAATTCAAGCGCAAAATTAAATATTTTTACCGAAGAAAGAAATTATACGAATATTGATATGAATTTAGAATAAAATTATTATTTTTATTTTAACTTACTACAACCACAAATTCTCTTTTATTCTTACTTTCCGATTTATTAAATCTGTCGCATATATTTCCAATTTCGTCTATTATTATCTCTTCTTTATCCGTTGTCAAATCTAAACAAAGTCCGACAATTTTATTTTTTGAATAAACTTTTTTAATCGCGTTCAATACTTTATTCATTCTATAAGGCGTGTCCAAAATTATAATTGGAATATTTAATTTTTTTAAGTGAATTAATTTTCTTTCTCTCTCTTTATCGTCCCTCGAAAGAAGTCCCGCATAATAAAATTCTTTGAAATTAAAAGGCAGACACATTATAGCCGCCGTTATACTGCTTACCCCGGGAATCGGACTAACTTTTATATTATTTGAGTAGCAATATTCGAGCAGTATTTTTCCCGGGTCTTCCAATACGGGAGTTCCGCAATCGCTTATTAAAGTCGCTGTTTCGCAGTTTAAAATTTTTTCTATTATTTCGTATATGTCTTTCGATTTTGTATGTTCGCTAAATTCGATTAATTTTCCTTTTTCTATATTGATATTTAATGTTTTAAAAAGAGTTGTCGCTTCTCTAAAACTTTCGACTAAAATTAAATCGCTTTTAATAAGAATTTCTTTCAATCTTTCCGTATTATCTTTATAATTTCCAATATCTCTTGCGGCAATATAAAGCATATAAATCCTTTTTAATTTTATTTAAATTTATTTAACGATTACAATATTTCTTTCTTTTTCTTTATTATTCAAATTTTTTATTTTGAAATTATATTTTTCAATATTTTTAATTTCTTCAAGTTCTTCTTTTATTTTATCCAATTTTCCTTTATATGCAATCAAAACGGAATTTTTATTTTTTAATCTTTTGAAAATTTTTAATAAAGTTTTTATATCCGAAAAAGCGCGTGCAGTTATCGTATCGTATTTTTCTTTTATTTCGTAAACATTGACGCGTTTAATTTCTATATTGTTTAAAGAGAGTTCTTTTTTTGCGCTGTCTAAAAAATCCGCTTTTTTATTTTTAGATTCGCATAAAGTAAATTTTTTATTTTCGTAAATTATTGATAACGGAATCGAAGGAAGTCCCGCTCCAGAACCAATATCAATAATATTATCACAGTTTTTAAATATATTCAAAGCGAGGAGAGAATCTATAACATGTTCTTTAATAAAATCTTCAATAGTTTCCGCTCCCGTTATATTAATATTTTTATTATAATCCATAACCAAATCGGCGTATTTTATCAAAGCGATTTTCTTTTGAGAATCTATATTCAAAAAATCAAAATATTCTTCATACATATAAAAACTATTACCAGCCCAACTTTCCCGCTTCTCTTTTTGCGCTATCTCCCGTTAAAACATTTGTTACATTATATCGTAATTCTCTTTTATCGGATGCGCTTTTAATTATAAATTCTTTCGGATAAGGGATATTATTAATCGTTGTGTAAGAGCCTAAAGTTATATCTACCGAATGATTCATAAAAGCTATCGACATATTTCTTATTCTGTAAGTCGAAGCCGAAAATACTATTGTGTCGACTCTGTCCGAATATCCTATTTTTAGAGTATGCCAATTTTTTCCCAATGTTATATTGCTGCTTACTATTTTTTTACTTAAATCTATAAATTTATAATCCAATATATCGGCGTAAACTTTTGGAAAACGCATTATTGGAGCTTCCAAAGAAAAATTATTAAAATTATCTTTTATCGGCGCGTCCTCTTCGGCAATATTTAAAGTCATTTGATTGTTAATAACTTGGGCGTTCATTATCGCGCTTCCAAAAAGTCCGTCAGCAGCGCTTATATATTTGCTCGTTCCGTTCATATAATAATTAACAATCAAAGGCATTTGGTCAACATCGTCTCCGCTGTAAAAAGCTCCGCCAGAAGAATATATTGAAGAAAATGGAGATTTTGAAAATCTGTCAAAAGCTTCTTTCATTATACTTTCTTCATTTTGAGCGAAAACCGTTTGAATTAAAGTTATTAAAATTGTTAATATAAAAAATATTTTTTTGTTTGTTCGCGTAATCATTTTTACTCCTTAAAATA
>NZ_JBNMIZ010000308.1:0-2247 GCF_050873525.1 Brachyspira sp.
CAATACAATACAATACAATACAATACAATACAATACAATACAATACAAGCCATTAATATATAATTTTTGGCTGTTTTTTCATTGCAAGAAATATAAAAAATTATTTCAAAAATCTAAACGCATTTTCTTATGCGAATTTAAATCAAATCTTAAAGGAATAGTATCATGAATAAATTATTAAATTTTATATACTCTAAAAAAGACGAAGGCATTTATCGAACTTATAGAATTTTTGGCATTAAAATTATTACAAAACCTTTTAAACTAAAAATACAAAACGAATTAAATAATAGTTTTAATCAAGTAAATAACAATTTTAATGAGTTATTTAAAAGACAGCAAACTATAGAAAATATATTTTTAGAATATTATATACAAAATAGTAAAAATAATATCGCTAAAAATTATTACGAGTTTATAGAAAAATTATTTAATTGTAAAACGATAGTGTCGAGCAGCTGGCTTCCCGAATACGAAGATATTTTTAAATTTTTGCCAATTCTTTTTAAGAATTCAAAATTTAAAATGGTTTATTATGACGAAAATATATATGCCGATATTTACGGATTTTGGGGAACGAGACCGATTATATCGCAATTTACCGTAATAAAAAACGCTTTATATAATAATAAAAATGTAGCGTTTTTTGAAATGGGATTTATAAACTCAATTTATACTTTTGACAATATTCGTAAAGTTAAAAATTATAGCAAAGTAATATCTTATGTGTTTGACGATTTAGCGCCTTATTATGATGCGAGATATAAAAATCGTCTGGAAGAAATGCTTAACGATAAAAATTTGAAGTTTAATGAAAAAGAAATTGAAAGAGCGAGAATCAATATAAATAAAATAATCAAAAATAAAATCACAAAATATAATCATCAGCCGATATACAAACCAAAAATAGGAAAGAATAAAAATAAAGTTTTAATAATCGACCAAGCTTACGGAGATATGAGTATAGCGAAAGGTTTGGCTAACGAATACACTTTTAAGAATATGTTTGAAACGGCGATTAAAGAAAATCCTAATTCCGATATAATCATAAAAATTCATCCAGATAATTTACTCTATAAAGAAAACTGCTATTATAACGAAGAAACTCAAAGAGAAAATATATATTTGTTTAACGAAGAGATTAATCCGATTTCTTTGCTTGAAATAGTCGATAAAGTTTATGTTTGCACTTCGCAGTTAGGCTTCGAGGCGTTGATGATGGGAAAGGAAGTCCATACTTTTGGAATGCCTTTTTATGCTGGATACGGACTAACGATAGATTATCAAAAATGCGAGAGGCGAACGAATAAGCGAACTTTGGAAGAAATATTTTATATAACTTATATCAATTACAGCTATTATGTGAATCCCGAGAAAGAAGAATGCTGCGAGATAGAGGAAGCGATAGATTATTTGATAAAATTAAGAAGAGAATATTTTTTGGAATTTAATATTAGATGCGATGATAAAAATATAGTCGATTTATCCAAAAGAGATTTTTCATTAAATAGCGGAGAGCGACAAACTGCGCAAACATTGGCGGGAATTAGGAAAGACCATTTATTGAGATATGAACTTGCTGCAAACTTTTTGGAAAATAAATTTGGCGAAATTAAAACTGTCGGAGCGGATATATTTTGCGGAAACGGTTATGGTTCGTATTTGGTTGCAAGCAAATTAAAAATGACGGAAATTCTCTCCATAGACGCGTCAAAGGAAGCGATAGAACTTGCTAATAATCATTATAAAATTGAAAATAGGATTAACTTTATAAATAAATTATTTCCTTTTGAACTTGATAAAGATAAATACGATTATGTCATATCGTTTGAAAGTATAGAACATATACAAAACGATATTCAATTTATAGAAACGATAATATCCGCCATAAAAAATAACGGCTATTGGTTTTTATCAACTCCAAACGATGAGGTTATGTCATTGAAAAAGAATAATAATAAATTTCATTTCAGGCATTATACGAATAAAACGATTAGTAATATTTTCAAAAAATATAATTTGGAAGTGATTGAGCAATACGGCGAAGATACATATTCTATAGACAAAAAAGGATTGATTACGGGAACTTTGAGCGAGGATAAAATGAAGTTGATAAAAGATTATAACGGGCAGTTTATGGTTTATATTTTGAAAGTTATTAAGGAGTGATTATGTTTTTTAAGACTAAAAATGTTGCAGGTAAAATTTATATTATAATATTACGTATATAATCTGAAATAATAAATC
>NZ_JBNMIZ010000309.1:0-2224 GCF_050873525.1 Brachyspira sp.
GGTTTATGTCGATTAATCTGTAAATTAAAATTATTTTCCAATATATTATTTTTGACAAAAATTTTTATTTCAAGTATAATATATATTTATCATAAATCATAAAAATATTTTTAATAATCTTAAAATTAAAAAGGATAAAATAAAAATGCTGAAAATAACGGAAAGTAAAGAAAATAAAAAATTCGATTACGATAACAGAATCAAAAGATTAACCGATTTAACAAACGAAACTATTCTTATAACCAAAAACGAAAATATATTTTATTTGACTGGTTTTAAGGGAACGGCAGGCTGGCTTTTAATTCATAATTCAAAAAAATATCTTCTTGTCGATTCGAGATATTTTGAGCAGGCAATAAAAGTTACTCATAAAACTTCAGTCGTTTTAGTCGCAAATAATTACGAAAACGCTTTGGTAGATTTGCTAAAGTCGATAAAAGTTAAAGAAATTACGATAGCGAAAAACGGACTCTATTTATCCGATTACGAAAATATAGTTTCTGCCGTGATTAATTCTTCGATAAAAATTTCGGTAAATAAAGCGAATATAGACAATATAAGAATAACTAAAGAAAAAGAAGAAATAAAAATTCTAAAAGACAATTTGAATATGGCTGAAAAAGCTATGACAAAAACTTTGGCTTTTATAAAAGAAGATATGACAGAACGGGAATTGGCTGCGGAATTGGAATATCAAATGAGAAAAGAAGGCGGAGATAAAACCGCTTTCGACACGATACTTCTTTTTGGCGAGCGAACATCTCTTCCACATGGAATGCCGTCCGATAGAAAATTAAAATTGGGAGACAATATTCTTATGGATTTCGGTTTATCGAGAGAAGGTTATAAAAGCGATATAACGAGAACTTTCTTTTTCGGCAAAGGAAATAATTTTGAAGAAATGTCTAAAATATATAACATAGTCAGAGAAGCGCATAAAAGAGGAATCGAAACGATACATTCTGGAATATCTGGAAAAGAAGCGGATAACGAGGCAAGAGAGACTATAAAATCGAACGGATACGGACAATATTTCGGACATAGTTTGGGGCATGGAGTAGGAATCGAAATTCATGAATCTCCAAGATTATCTCCGATAGTCGACAATATTTTGGAAGGCGGAGCGATAGTGACGGTAGAACCTGGAATATATATTCCCGATTTAGGCGGAGTTAGAATAGAAAACATGGTTATAGTGACAAAAGACGGCGGAGTTTCTATGAACGATACGCCAACGGATTTAATAGTTTTATAATGACATTAAAATGGCTATAAGAAATAAAAATAAAAGAAGAAAAAAATCATCTCCGATTTATATTTTATTAATAATCATAATTTTTGCCATATACTATTATTATCAAAATATTTATAAAAACGATTCGGACGAAAAATATGACAGAGACGACTGGGGAAGCTGGATTGACGAGGACGGAGACGGACTAAACACAAGGCATGAAGTATTAGCGGAAGAATCTTTAATAAAACCCGTTATCTCAAATAATAAAGTAGTTGCGGGAAAATGGTTCGACAAATACACTGGAAAATATTTTACCAATCCTAGCGATTTGGATATTGACCATTTAGTGCCTTTAAAAAACGCGTATATCAGCGGAGCGAGTAATTGGAGCAAGAAAAAGAAAAACAGATATTATAATTATTTGAAATATGAGAATCATTTAATCGCCGTATCGAAAAGCGCAAACAGAAATAAAAGCGATAAATCTCCTGTAGACTGGCTTCCTCCAAATGAAGAATATCAATGCGAATATGTGAGAGAATGGTATAAAATAAAAACCGCTTGGGGACTGTCAATCGAAGAAGGTTTTGACGAAGTTTCAAATAGGGTATGCAAAGGCAAATGATAATAGATGGAAGAAATTGAAAAACATATTTTTGAAGATATAAATTTTTTTCCTAATAAAATGAAAATTCTTATATTAGGAACTTTTCCCGTGCCTTTATATTCTCAAAAAGAAAAATTCGATTTGCTTTCAAAAGAGAAAAAAGAAAACGCTTGGTATTATTCGAGCAGCAAAAGCGAATTTTGGAGATTAATTGCAGATTCTTTCGATATTGATAATAAAGAATTTTTAACAAATAAATATTTAAAGAAAAAACTTTTTGCAAATAAAAAGATAGGAATTGCAGATGTCTTTTCAAAATGCAAACGAAAAAATAAAAATAGTTCAAAAGATGCCGATTTGATAATAATAGAATATAATAA
>NZ_JBNMIZ010000310.1:0-2219 GCF_050873525.1 Brachyspira sp.
ATAAAAAATTTAGAATTATAAAATTATTAATAAAAGTAAAGGATATTAAAATGAAATTAAAAATATTTATTATAACTTCTTTTTTAGCGATTTCGAGAGCGCTATTTCCTGCCTTTGAATTCGAGCTTTTGCCTAAATTTGGATTTGCCGACAGTTGGACGGATTTAACTAAAGAAGTATTTGAGCCGAGAGTAAATATAAATCTTCAGCTTGGATATGAATTCCCAATAAATAAGGGCGTATTTAGAGGCTTTGGGCTTTTATTCGATTTTGGGCTTGATGCAAATACTCTTTCTATAGCAAACCCTAACGAAAAATATAAAATAAATCAAATAGACGCTGGCGGAATATATACAGGTTTGGCTTTTAAATTCGTTTTAAATGAAAATCCATCTTCCATAGTTGATTTGGCTTTCGGCGTTGCTTCGGGCGTAAAATTTATTCCGATTATTGACGACTTCAACATAAAACCAAATAAAGTTCCGTTTTTGCCTTATGTTCGTTTATTTTTAGAGGATAGAATTTATACGACTGAAAAAATAGCTTTGGTAATAGGGCTTGATATTTTTTACGAGTATATGTTTTTTGACAAAAGCGATAGAAATAGATTATTTGCTGGTTATAATATAAATCAGCATCATTCGGTAGGAGCTAATTTTACTATAGGGCTTCGATTTGGGAAACGATAAACTCTTTGAAAAATAATATTAAAAAAGGATTGTCTATTAAGTTAGGCAGTTCTTTTTTTATTTTTTATAATTGATTTTTATATTTTTTTTGTTATCATAAATCTTATGAATATTTCGGTAAAATTGCATAACGCTATAAATGAAGATTTTGATTTATTGGATTTTAATAATAAAGAAAACTCTAAATTGAATTACAAAATAGAAAAAAATAAAAACGGTTTGACAATAGCCTATAAAAATAATAGAGCGGTTCATAGCAAATATAATATTGAAAACGAATGCAAAATGGCGCTCGATAAAATTAATAAAAATAAAAATCTTCTTATAATTTACGGCTACGGTTTGGGTTATATCGTTAAATATTTGAGCGAAAATATAAACGAATATTTTAATCAAAAAATTTTAGAAAGTTTGAAAATAATCGTCATAGTGGAAGATACGATTTTATTTAAATATTCTTATTACAATATTTTTAATACGGAAAGAGAAAATATTTTTTTTATTCATGCCGAAGACGATATGGATTATATAAATAAAATTATAGATTATAAAATCGTAAACGGAGTAAGTCTCGTTTTGCTTCCGTCTCTTACGAAAGAAGAAAAAGACAATGCGAATAAACTTTACGGAGAGATACTAAATAATATTGAAAGAGAATTTTCAAATATATGGACGAATTTGTATTTTGAAAATATATGGACAAAAAATATAATTTTTAATAGCGAATATATAAATAAATCTTCCGACATTTCAATTTTCAAAAACGCGTTTAACGGTTTTAATGCCTTGCTCGTTTGTCCCGGTCCCAGTTTAATAAATCATATAGAAAAAATAAAAGAGAGCAGAGAAAATCTAATAATACTATGCGTAGATACAAGCTATTCTGTATTATGCAAACATGGAATTATTCCAGATTTCGTTATAACGGTTGACGGAGGATTTTTTAATTCTTTAGATTTTGTTTACGAAAATAAAAAATTTCCTTATTTGATAATGGATATAGCCTGCAATAAAATAATTCCAAAAATTATTTTTGACAAAACTAATATAATAAGATTTTCTTCGACATCCGATTTGGAAATTGTGGAATATTTAAAAAAATTTTCAAATATATCTTCGCTTACCACTTCAAATACGGTTGCGACTACAATGATAGATTTTGCCTATTATACAGGTTTCGATAAAGTTCTTTTAATCGGTTTCGACAATAGCTATCCTTATTATCAAAGACATATTAGGCATGCTTTATCCTACGAATATATGATTAATAAAACGAATAAATTGAAAACTATGGAATCCTACTATTTTGACGCGATAAAAAATAATTCAAATATAAATTATTATCCGCCGACTGAATTTATTTTTGAAAGCCAAATGGAATATTTTAAAGAATTAAAAAATAAATATTCTAAAATGTTTATAAGAAGAATCAAATCGGACGCTATTGAGATAGACTCTTTTGAAGAGGATATTATAGAAAAATTTTTAGAAAATAACGCGAGAGAAAAAGTTTTGAATATAGCCGAAAAA
>NZ_JBNMIZ010000311.1:0-2166 GCF_050873525.1 Brachyspira sp.
AAATAATTCATTTTTTCTAAATTTTTGTTATTTTTATATTATTAACTATTGATTTTTTTTTTTTTATTTAATATAATCTTTAATATAAAAATTATATTAAAATAGGTTTTTTATGAAATTAAAATTAATAATATTAGTGTTTATATTAGCATGTTCCAAATTATTACCTGCTAATTTTGAGTTTAGTTTTGGCGGTTCTTTGGGGTCTACTGTAGATTTTAGTCAAGTAGTAGCTTCTCTAGATATAGCTAAAGCTTTAGAAGGTAGCAGGATTGACTATGGTTTTTCAGCAAACGGTTTTTTAGATATTGGAGCTAATTTTGAACTGCAAGATAGCGAAGTTTTAAAAGGCGTAAGCCTCCTATTTGAAACGGGATACTATTATTATATGAGATTTAGAACAGAAACCGAGAATTCGGATAAAAAAAATAAATTCAAATATCATAATTTAATAATAGGAGTATTACCTAAATTTAATTTTAATAATGGTATTTCATTTGGAATAGGAGCTGGTATTTTTCTTCCTTTCTATAGCTGGATAAGTCAAAAAATTACTGATGCAAGTCCTTTAGGATTAGGAATTTATGGAGGAGAAAGTAAAATTGATTTTAGGAAAATAATAAATATGTATAAAGTTCCTATAATGCCTTATATAAAACTAAATTTGGAAAAAAATTTCTATATTTCGGATAGTTGGGCTTTCAAAATTGGAGCAAATTTGCTTTATAATTTTGGTATGGAATTTGATACAGATAATTTAAGAAAGAATACTGACAAATATACATTTGACGAATATAATTTTTCTTCTTTGTCGTTTGAGGTATTTTTTGGTTTCGGTTTTGGACGCCCTAAATAAAAATAAAGGAATGTTTTTACCTCCTTTAATGTAAGAAGAAATGCCCCGTAGAGTTTATGCGGGGTGTTTTTTATATTGTTAAAAAATATTGTCATTGCGAGCGATAGCGAAGCAATCCACTTTGTATAGAATTTCTTTAACTTTGGATTACTTCGGCTACGCCTCGTAATGACTGATTAATTTGCATTGCGAACATTTTTAATAATTCTGTCATTGCGAGCCGAACGAGGCGACTGCCCGCTTTTAGCGAGTGAAGGCGTGGCAATCCACAAAAAATAGATTGCTTCAGGCAAAGCCTTCGCAATGACTATGCAAAAAATAATTTATCATTACAAATAATGACAGTAAAAATTCCGTCATTGCGAGCTTTTGTAAGAAAGCGAAGCAATCCACTATTTATAAAGTTTAATTTTAAAATAAATTTTTGGTAATAACTAAAAATAAAACGGCTTACACTTTTAAAAGTATAAACCGTTATTAATCAAATTTTTAATCAAAAAATAATTTAAATAATTTTATCTTTTTATCTTCTATTAGCAAATCTTAATCCTACTTCCGCTCCAACATCGAAACTTCCCAATTTATCTTTTTGGTCGCCTATCAATATTTTTGCGTTGATAATATCGTATCCTAAATATAAGCCGAGATTTAAAGCGAATCTGTCGGTTATAAATATGGAATAATCTAATGTTCCTTTTATATAGCCTATCAAATCTGGTTCGAGTATATTTTTTATATCGTCTCTGCTTAATTTTACCGATTCTTTTTGGCTTCCGATTGTTACAGTTTCTTTTCCTCCAATTAAAGGAATTTTAACTCCTCCGCCGATTCCGATTGAAAATGCGCCGATATTTAACTTTGGAAGTAAACCGACTTGCAAACTTTCAAAATCGAATGAAAATTTTACTCTTTCGTCTAATGTGATTCCTATATCTCTCGCATTTATCGACATTGCAAAATTATCATGCGAATAACCGACTTCGGCAAGCAGACTTATTCCTAAACTTCCAACCAAATCAGCCTTATATCCGAATTGTGCGGAAACTCCATAATCGAAACCTTTTTCGCCTATGGCTTCCGCGTTGTCTTTGAGAAACTTTGACGGAATTCCCAAACTCATTTGCAACGGCGCGTTGAGTATAAATTCAAAACCGCTTTCCGCAAATGCCGATGCGCCGAATATCGTAGTCATTGCGACTATTAAAAGAAATTTTTTTAGACTTTTCATTTTAGCCTCCGTTAATTTAATTTAAAATTTTTCTTTATATTTTATAACCGTAGATTTTTAAATTCGACAAATAGAATTGAAA
>NZ_JBNMIZ010000312.1:0-2165 GCF_050873525.1 Brachyspira sp.
ATATAAATTAAGCCAATATAATTTATTAAAAAATAAAAGCTTTATCTTAAACGAAATAGGAATTCCGCAAAATTGGAAAGGTGGTGAATTTTTTATAAATTAGGTTTTATAAATAAAACAAACCATACAACCCCAACAATCCTCATAGATTATAATTTTTTATTAATCGAAATAATATATTTTTTAATCCTTTAATCGAACAAATACCTATAAAAACTATCCTTCTTAATATAAGGTTTTAATTTTTCCATTTCTATTGACAAATTGTTACTGTATCCCTTTGTAATTGTAGGAAGCCAATCATTATATATAGTTATAGTTTCATCATCATTGAATATAAATTTTGATTTGCCTACTTCTTCGGGTAAATCGAAATCTTCAGGAAAATAAGATGTAGGCTCTGGAAAATTAAAATCATTAGGCTGTTCATTTTCAGGAATATCTAATTCTTTATATAAATCCTTAAATAAATCAATCATTCTATTTTGTTCTTCAATTTGCGATTTAAAATAATCTTTATATTCTTTTGTTAAAAATGCAATAAATATTTTATCATAATCTACCAAATCCTCCAAAGTATTATTTAGCTTTTTCCCCATTTCAAGCGAAATAATATTATAATCGTAGAAATATGAATTATCTGAAAACTCTGACAAATCAACTGAATCTTCCGATTCTTTATTTTCTAACGAAGAAAGAAAACCTTCATAATTTATACTATCAAGCGTATCTTCAATGCATAATATTTTACTATCAAAATAAGTAATATCTGAAGAACAGTTGGAATAAGTATAAGTTTCATTACTGACAACTTTTTTCAATTTTCGTTCATAAATATTTTTTAGATTTTTTATATCAATCTTTTCCGTATCGTTGCCAAAATAAGACACATTCATTGACGGAGAATATAAAATATTTTTGCCATAATCATATTCGGCATTCGATATTCTATATTCAAATATTTCGCTTAATTTTCCGCCCAAAGGAGCTATGCTATTTATAACGCAAGGAAATTTTTTCGACTTATTTTCCCAAGTTCCGTTTATAGTTATATTTTTAAATTCCAAAATTTTCTTCAAAGTCTCTTCGTCCAATTTGAAATTAAAAACTTCGTCTCCTTCCGTTTCAATAACCATAGAATTTTCATCTATGTATCCAGAAAAATTAATACCTCTTTCAAATATATCATAATGATAATTTCCGCTCAAATATCCAGATATTTCGCCCGTCCAAGAATAAGAAACTCCCGAGATTTTTATATTCATTGTTATATCGTATTTGTCGTCAATTTTTCCTTTCAAAGTAGCGAATAAATATTTTTGGGTAAGTTTCGGCTCTTGCGAAAAAGCTACATTTCCTAATAATAAAATTGTTATTATAGTTAATTTTTTAATCATTATTTTTCTCCTTCAATTTATTTATTTTTCATATACTAAAAATAATGTATCTACATACAATTTAGCCCAATCTAATGCGGTTAGCCCATATTTAGTTTTAATATTAACATCTGCATTTTTTTCTAACAAATATTTAACTACTTCAAATTCTCCACTGAATGAAGCCAACATTAAAGCTGTATAGGTATATTCATCTCTTGCATTAATATTAGCTTTATTTTCTACTAAATATTTAACCACTTCCAAATGTCCGTATATTGAAGCTAACATTAAAGAAGTTTTGCCATTATTATTTTTGGCATTAATATCAGCGCCTTTTTCTACTAAATATTGAGTGACTTCTAAATGCCCTTCCAATATAGCGAGTATAAAAGCGTTATGTCCTTGATTATCTTCTTTGATATTGAAATCCGCTCTTCTTTCATCTATCAAATATTTTACAATTTCCAAATTTCCGCTTTCCGCGGCATACATTAAAGCTGTCAATCCTATATCGTCTTTGGCGTTAACCTCAAGTCCTCTTTCTTGCGATAAAAGTTTGATTATTTCCAAATTTCCGTTAGTCGTAGCCACTATTAAAGCCGTAGAACCGTTTTCATCTTTTGCGTTTATATCCGCACCATTTTTTATTGAAAATTTAGCAAGCGGAAGATTTCCAGAAAATGAAGCGTATATTAAAGGCGTCATGTCGTATATATTATTATCTATAATAGCCTTAAATGTATCATTAATATTATTAGTGGTTATTACATATTCATAACTATCAAT
>NZ_JBNMIZ010000313.1:0-2137 GCF_050873525.1 Brachyspira sp.
ATATTACAGATTTATATAAATTGCAATAGTTTAATTTGATTTTATTTTATAATAGAATTTTGTTAATATTGGATTACTTCGGCTACGCCTCGTAATGACTATATATTTCTGTCATTGCGAGCTTTCGTAAGAAAGCGAAGCAATCCACACTGTATAGATTGCCACGCCTCACGCTGTGTGCCTTTGGCATCGGCTCGCAATGACATTTTTTATTTTCGCAATGACAATCAAAAAAATCCTCAATGACATGAAAAATAAAAAATAACAATTCCAAATAAAAAATCAAAAAACTATTGCAATTTTTTTTTAAATATCCTATAATACAACCGATTAAAAAAAGGGGAATGAGGGTGAAAATCCCACGCTGGCACGCAACCGTAAAGCCTTATAAAAAATTAAAACTTTTATAAGCGAAGTCGGAATACCTTACATAATAATCGAGTCGAGCGCGCTTGATTAGAGCGCTCCTTTATCTTAAATTGAAGGAGTTTTTAAATGAAACCACAAAAAAACCTTATCAAAAGTCTATCTTTAATCGTATTTGTCCTAATCGTAGCCATATCCTGCGATAAGAGACCAACCGCCCCAATAGAGGGAACAACGCATAAAAACCATAGCTTGCTTTTAGGAACTTGGGAAAATAATGGCTCGAGTTATACTGAAACTTATATATATAGTTATGGAAAATTTGACGGCGGTTCTTATAAAATGAATGTCGGAATGATAATTTGGAGTTCGGATACTGCGGGAATTATTTACGGCAAATATACCGAAAACTCATATTACAAAGATGTTGTCGGAAAATATTACGCCGTTTCATTCAAGGATTTAACCGAAAACTCAATAAGTATTTCTGGTGCTTATAAATCTGACGGAAAAACGGGAACAGAAACTTTGGAAGAAGCCATAAGCGAATTTACCATAGACAACGGTTATTATAGCTATTATTCAAGTTTAACAAAAAAGGAATAAAGAATATTTGATTTTAAAGGAGTTAAAAAATGAAAAGTAAATTTATAAAATTTTTCGCATTGATTTTTGCGATTATTATATCGATTTCATGCGGTAATGAAATAACTCCTCCCGAAAATGATAACGAAAGCGGAACGGTAATCGTTATAGATAAAGATAAAACTTATACGGTTAGGCTTGGTTCGATAGTTACAAATATTAAACCTTCCGATATGACTAACGCTTGGAAAGATTATATCGGCGGTAAAAAAGTATTAAAACCAGACAAAACCGATGCAGGATGGTATTTTAATAAAGAAACGGGAAATTATCATGAACCTCCTTATTATTCTACCAACCCGAGAGCCGATTTTATTGGGACGGCTATAATGTCAAATCATGGAGAAGCTTATTTAATGGGAATATATTATAATAATAAAATATTGGGAGAGGGATTTTCTCAATATATGCTTATTTATATTCAAGCCGATGGACAAGAGCGAGGTTATTACGGCGGCGGTTCTGATAAAAATAAAAAGCCCGATTATTCTACCGTTTGGACGCATTATAAAGCGAGTATGGGCGTAGACCCTTTGGGAATATTATCCGACCAATATATATCTAAAGACCCCAACCCAACTCCAGAACCCGAGCCTGAACCTGAACCCACTAAAAAAGAAGGAGATTTATCTCTAATTTTAGGCAAATTTCAAAATCAATCTTATAAAGGCGAATGGATTGAAACGGGAGAAGATTACGACCTTAATGTATTTTATTCTTATTCAATGAAAGTGCTTGAAACTAATTGGATTTCGGAAACCGAATGCTATCTTTATGGACAATATTCCGAAACATTTCTTCAACCATATTTCGATATGGATATGACGCTTGAAGATGTTCAAGAATGGGGAATGGGATTAAATATAGGCAAATATTATGCAATACATATTCAAAATTTAAGTTCTACTTCTTATGAATATTCAGGCGCTCTCAAAAATGGAGTTTATGCAGCGTCTACTTTAGAAGAAGCGAAAACTTGGACGGTTGAAGGCGGTTGGTTTGATATACATTCTAAACTTGATAAGGTTTTAACAAAATCCTCATTTATGGCTTTAAATATTAATGCGATTGAAATTAAAGAAGTTATTAAAACATTATAAATATAGATTTTTATATAGAAAATAGA
>NZ_JBNMIZ010000314.1:0-2133 GCF_050873525.1 Brachyspira sp.
AAAATCAAGGAGAAAAAATAAAATGAAAAATTTAATTATGTTTTTTGTATTAGTTATGGTTATGGTATTTTCAAATTATGAAGTATCATATTCGCAAGAAGTTGAAACGGGAAATTTCTACTTTTTAGTGGGAACGGAAGGAAACGAAAGAGCCATTATGTATTTGCATGTAGTTGGAGAGCGGGCTTACGGTTCTTACTATACTAAAAACCAAAGTATTTATAATAAGTATTTCTTCAATACTGGTGATAGATTGAGTGGAAGTTTTGACGGACGGAATTTAAAATTATCCTATCGTGATGATAATGGTAAAGAAAGAACAATTACAGGAACTTTGTCAGGCGATATAGTTTTTAGCGGTAAGCATAATTCTAAAAATGTTAATCTATCTTTGGCAAATACACCTGTAAACTCTGCTCGTATAATAGAAGAAGATTATGATAATAAATTCATATTTAATGTAAGAGCTTTAAATAATATAGATTATTATGGTTCATCAGAAATTGCTTATCTTGATGAAAATATAATAATTTTTAAAAAATTGATTTCTTGGGGATATTTAGACACATATTCTATAAATACAGGTAAAAAGATTGAAATGAAAGATTTTATCTCAAATTTAAATGATAGAAATTTATTGGCTTTGTTAAGGAAAAAAGTATTGGAATATGCATCTAATAATGATGATAATTATGACGAATATAATTATAACGATGAAACTTATTATAGTTTTGATGATGATGAATATAATAATTATCAATTCCTTATTACTCCTAAAGATATTATTTTTTGTAAATATTATATAGATAGATATGAAACCGTCTCCATTTACTTAAATTTCACTTTTGAAGAATTAAAACCTTTCATTAAGAGAGGTTCGCCGTTGGATTATTTATTTAATTGATTAAAGTTATAAAAATACAAATTATAATTAGAGAATTAAAAGCGGAATGGGTATTGGTTTATAATATTTGTTTCGCTTTTATTTAAAAAAGTTAAAATATATTTTTCTTAATATATTTATAAATAATTTTCCGTAATTAAGCAATATTGAAAAATTAAAAATAGTTAGTATAATATTGGAATTATTGGAGTTATAAAATGGCTAATCTGTCTTGGAACGAAATAAAAAATAGGGCTTTGGAATTTCAAAGAAAATGGGAAGACGAAAAAAAAGAAAACGCCGAAAAACAAACTTTTTATAACGAATTTTTTGAAATATTTGGAATAAGCCGAAGAAGAGTCGCAAGTTTTGAAGAACCAGTTAAAAAATTAGGAAACAACTTTGGATTTATAGATTTATTTTGGAAAGGCGTTTTACTTGTGGAACATAAATCTTTCGGCAAAGATTTGAGCAAGGCGAAAGAACAGGCTATGGAATATTTTCCCGGAATCAAAGAATACGAACTTCCAAAATATATATTGGTTTCCGATTTTAACGATTTTGAACTTTATGATTTGGAAGAAAATAAAGAATATAAATTCAAATTAAAAGAATTATACTCAAATATAAATTTATTCGGTTTTATGGCGGGCTATAAAAAAATAATTTATAAAGATTTAGAACCAGTTAATTTGGAAGCCTCCGAACTCATGGGAAAACTCTACGATAGACTTTTAGACAGTGGTTATAAAGAGCATGATTTGGAATTATTTTTAGTGAGAATTTTATTCTGTTTATTTGCCGACAATACGGCGATATTCAAAAACGAAGATTTTAAATATTTTATAAAAGATAAAACCAAAGAAGACGGAAGCGATACGGGAATATGGCTGAGTCAATTATTTGAGGTTTTAAATACTCCCGAAGATAAAAGACAAAAAACTTTAGACGAATCGTTAGCCGCTTTTCCTTATATCAACGGTTCTTTATTTGAAATTCCCGTAAAAATACCTTCTTTTAATTCCGACATGAGAAAATCTTTATTAGCCTGCTGCGATTTTAACTGGAGCGGAATCTCGCCCGCAATATTCGGTTCTCTTTTTCAATGCGTTGCGGATAAAGAAAAAAGAAGAAGTTTCGGCGAACATTATACGAGCGAAAAAAATATAATGAAAACAATAAGCGCGTTATTTTTGGATGATTTAATCTGCGAATTTAATAAAATAAAAAATAGGGCTTTGGAATTTCAA
>NZ_JBNMIZ010000315.1:0-2109 GCF_050873525.1 Brachyspira sp.
AAATAAAGTAGCAAAACTTTTAGTTGTTAAATATAAAATCTAATATATATTTAATCCATAATGAAAAAATTATATAGCTACCCGATTACTTATATTTTCTATATAACTTTAAGTTTTTCTTTTGGAATATCTTTATCCTTAAAAACGCGCTCTATTTTTTTATCGTATTTATTTTTAATTGTCGCTTTTATTCTTTTAATTCTATCTTTAATTTTTGCATTCTTAAATAAACCAAAAATTTATTTGGCTATAATTTCATGCTTCTTTATCGGATACGGTTTTACAATGGCAAGATATTATAAAATTTTTCAAAGTCCTTTAAGCGATTTTGAAGGAGATATAAAAGGTTATCGTGCAAAAATAATCGAATATGACGGAGTTGTGGGATTTAGAGACAGATATATTGCCTATGTCGATATGATTTATGACGGAAAAAATTGGCATGATTACGCGGGCAATATCAGAATATATCATAATTCTCAAAAACCGATTTATCTAAACGACAAAATTACCGTTTATGCAAAAATTAATTTATACAAAAATATTTTTACGAACTATGCCGAAGAAAATATTAAAAATAGTCTCCAAAATAAAATGCTTTTCGGAGTTTCTTCAATTTATCCTTATATTAATTTTACCGTTCAAAAAAGCGATTTTCAAATTATAGGTTTTATAAAAAATTATATAAATGAATACGGATTATATTTTAGAAATATTGCAAAAAAATCTCTCGGAAAATTTTTAAATCCAATAAATTATTCTGTCGCGCAGGGAATAACAATCGGAGATAAAAGTATAATTCCAAAAAATATAAATCAATATTTTATAGACGCTGGAATATCGCATATACTTGCAATATCGGGGCTTCATATTTCGATGGTTCTTTATATTTTATTTCTTGCATTGTCGTTTTTTCCAATCAATTTTTATAAAAGAATATTAATATCGACTGTAATAACCGCCGCAATTTATCCCGCAGTTACTTTATTTTCCGTTTCGATAATTCGAGCGAGCATAATGGCTTTTTGTTTATTAATATCTTATGTTTTCGATAAAAATAGAAATTCCGTCAATTCTTTATTTTTGGCGGCTTTAATAATTTTAATCATAGAACCGAATTCTATAAGAGAGATTAGTTTTCAATTTTCATTTTTGGCGACTTTAGGAATAATTCTTTACTATACGATTTTTGATTTTTATGTTTTAAATAAAACAGTAAAAAATATAAATAATCATTTTATAAAAAATTTAATTACAAAATCAGCCGCTTTTCTTTTTATAAATTTAATCGCGTTAATTTCAATACTGCCTTTAAGCGTCTATCATTTTTCGATTTTAAATTTAACTTCTATAATATCAAATATTTTTGCCGTTCCTTTAGCTTTTATAATTTTGGCTTCTTCAATCATAACTATAATTACATTTCAAATATTTTCTCCGTTATCGGTTTATCCCGCTTCGACTGTGGAATTTTTCACAAACATATTAATAAATCTGTCAGAAAAATTTTCGGATATAAAATTTTTGAAGTATAAAATTTCATGCAATTTATATTTGGCGATATTTATAACTTTTATCATTATGACTGTCGGACTAATTATTAGAATAAAAATGAACGAAAAAAGCGAATCCGATATCTAACGAACTCGCTTTATTTTCTTTTTTCAAATTATTAAAGATTATTAAATTATTTTACGGGAGTTAATTTAGTCAAAGCGTCTTCAACCAATGCGCTCCAAGTCGCTCCCGTTATTCCGTCAGCGTAAATATTATTATCGGCTATCATTTTATCGAAAGCTTCTTTTGACCTTGCGGGACCGCTTTTATGAGCGCTTTTCGTCAAAACTATTCTCGTTAATTTGCCTTTCGCTACGGTTACTCTCGCTTGATAATCGCCTTCTCTAGTTTTATAAGTCGCTTTATAGTCGCCCAAATATGTTCCATCTGGAATTTTACTCAAATCAATTTTTGCTTGAGCGAAAACTAAAATCGCAAATACAAAAATAAAAGCGATTACCGAAATTATAATTTTTTTGGAATTCATAATTTTCTCCTTCTTTTAATAAAATTTATTTAATTAATTAATTTAATTGAATTGATTATATATTT
>NZ_JBNMIZ010000316.1:0-2096 GCF_050873525.1 Brachyspira sp.
ATAAAATTTAAGTTTTAAATAGAGGTTTCATTATGGATTTAAGCGAATTGACTATTATACAAATCAGAGAGAAATTAAAAAATAAAGAAATAAACGCTGTCGATTTGACTTCTTCGATTATAAAAAAAATAGAAGAAGACGATAAAAGAGAGGATAAAATTAACGCTTATTTGGAAGTTTTTAAAGAAGACGCTTTAGAACAGGCAAAAAAATCGCAAGAGAGAATAGATAAAGGAGAATATTTGCCTCTTTTAGGCGTGCCGTTATGTATAAAAGATAATTTATGCTATAAAAATCACACAATGACTGCGGCTTCAAAAATGCTCGAAGGTTATAAAGCGCCTTATACCGCTCCAACGGTTCAAAGATTAATTGACAACGGAGCGATAATACTTGGCAGAACGAATATGGACGAATTCGCTATGGGAGGCACTACCGAAACCTCGAATTACGGAATAACGAGAAACCCGAGAAACAGAAATTATGTTCCTGGAGGTTCTTCGGGTGGCTCGGCTTCGGCGGTTGCGGCTAATTTTTCTTTTGGAGCGCTCGGCAGCGATACGGGAGGTTCAATAAGACAACCAGCTTCATTTTGCGGAATAGTTGGAGTTAAACCGACTTACGGAAGAGTTCCAAGACTCGGATGCATCGCTATGGCGAGCAGTTTAGACCAAGTTGGACCTTTGACTAAAGATGTTAAAGACGCTGCTTTAATGACAAAAATTATAGCGGGATTTGACGCAAAAGAATCTACCACTCTTAATATTCCCGTTCCAGATTACGATTCTTTTTTGGACGGAAATATTAAAGGAATGAAAATCGGACTTGCAAAAGAATATTACGAAACGGATTTAATCAATTCGGATGTCAGAGAAAATATAATGAAAGCGATAGAAAATTTAAAATCCAAAGGGGCGGAAATTATAGACATATCTTTACCAAACGCTAAATACGGTTCGAGAGTTTACACGGCGGTTATGGCGGTAGAAGTGGCAAGCAACATGGGAAGATATGACGGAATAAGATACGGTTACCATCCGAAAGGCGATTTTAATTTGGACGAATATTATTATACTTCGAGAAGCGTTGGACTTGCCTTTGAAACGAGAGCGAGAATATTATTCGGAACTTTAATAACGGGAAAAAGATTCTTCTATACACATTATCAGCATGCATTGAAAGTTAGAAAACTTATGCAAATGGATTTCGATAACGCATTTAAAAAAGTCGATGTAATAATATCTCCTTCCTCTCCAGTGACTGCAGGGCTTTTGGGAACGAGAGATAAAACCGACAGCGCTTTAAGTTTTTTGGCGGATAGTTATACTTCAAATATAAATTTAGTCGGGCTTCCAGCCATGAGTGTTCCTTGCGGAGTCGATAAAAATAATATGCCGATTGGAATACAATTTATAGCGAAACAGTTTGACGAATTTTCTATGTTTAAAATGGCTTACGCGCATGAATTAGGTTAATAAAATATTTTTATTACCGCAATGTTGCGCTCTAATGCATGAAAAAATTTATTCTTATAATTTAATTTTTATAATTATTGTTTTGTAAAATCAAGATTAATACTTGACCACTGGCCAGCATATCCCTGAAATGCATCAAAAACAACAGAGCAACTTGAAGCGTTATCAAATGTAATTGTTCCAGTATGTCCATAATAACTATCAGTCAAGAGATTCCCATCTCTGTAAAATGATGTTTGAGTAATTTTAACGGTATAAGGATATTCAAAATTGTTATCAATTTTTCCAATATAAGTATATTCAGTCCTGCTATTAAGATAATCATAATGGCAAAATAAAGTTATATTGCCGTTATTATCAATAGATAAATCAATATTTGCATACCACCAGTATTGTCTCCCCCAAGTTCCTTCAAGTTCCAAGTATTTAGGATTATCTTCAGGGTCTTGCTTTGATTTGCAGCTAATTGAAAATAATAATATAAATAATGTGATTAAAAATATTTTGAAAGAATTATTGATTAAAGATACAATTTTAGCACTTGACTTGACTTGACTTGACTTGACTTGACTTGACTTGACTAACGAATTTACAGTAATTTTTGTTATTTTTCATTTTTTG
>NZ_JBNMIZ010000317.1:0-2095 GCF_050873525.1 Brachyspira sp.
AAATTATTTAGAACATTAAAAAATATTTAATCGTAAAAAAATATTTTTTAAATCGCTTAAATTATATTTTAAATATTTTAAAAATAAAAAGCCCATGCTATGTTTCAAGCATGGGTTAAATTTTACACAAGGATTATCAATTATTGATTAGAATATTGCGACATATAAACGCGCTCCGCTTCCGCCGTTTGCAGGATTGTCCGTATAGTTGTCGGGATTTGCATGAATAACAAAAGATTTTCCAGCTATATCGGAATATTTAATCTTCGCGCTTACCACAGTTTGATTTACGCTTCCGTCTTCATTAACGGTTAAAGCTTCCAAATCTCCTCTGTGTCCTTCTCCGTTTGGTCCCGCATGAGTTCCCGTATTGTCTGGGTCCCAATGTCCGCCCAATCCTCCGCCTATTACGATATTGCCGTTAGCGTCTTCTGTAGGTTCTGGAGAATTTTTCTCATGCAAATGAAAACCTACTTGTCCAACTTGAGCGTTTAATCCAGAAGCGATAACTTCAATGGATACTCCATCCGCGGTTTCGGTAACCGTTATAGTTCCGATTTTTTCTCCAGTTCCGCTTTCGTTTAATTCTACAATATCTTTAGTAGTAGAATTGCTTTTTTCTTGAGAGCAGCTTATTAAAGTGGCAAAACTCAAGATTAATAAGACTTTTAAAATTTTTGTCATGGCTTACTCCTCCTTTGAAGTAATTTTAAAATAATTTTAATATTCGATTATTATATCATAATAAATAATATTTTACAATTAGGATAAAACTTTTTTCAAAGCGTCTATAACCGTATTCTGTTCTTCTTTAAGAATATCGTTGTCTATAGGAAGGGCGATATTATGCTTCGAAGCGTATTCCGATTTCGGCATATCGCCTTCTTTATAGCCCAATTTTTTGATTAAAACGGGCGCTAAATGAATAGGATGCGGATAATAAAGCGCCGTTGGAATTCCAAGTTCGCTTAATTTTTTTCTCACTTCATCTCTATTTTCTTTAACTTGAATGACATATTGAGCATGAACCGATTCGGTATATTCTGCAACTTCTGGAACTTTAACTATATCTTTTAATTTTTCGTTATAATATTTTGCGGCTTCTCTTCTATGATTCATATCTTCTTCAAAGCCTTTAAATTTTTCTAAAAGTATTCCCGCCTGCAAATTATCTAATCTTCCCGTAGTTCCTAATTTGACATGAACCATTCCGCCTTCGTCTCCATGATGTCGAAGTTGTTTAAGATTTTTATAATATTCTTCATTATTAGTAAATACCATTCCGCCGTCTCCGAAACATCCCAAAGGTTTAGCTGGGAAAAATGAAGTAACGGCAATATCTCCCAATCTGCCCGAACAGGATTTAATATTTTTATAGCTCGCTCCGAAAGACTGGCATGCATCTTCTATGACGAAAATATTATTCTTTTTTGCAATATCAAGTATAATATCGTAGTTTGCGCATTGTCCAAATAAATTAACTGGAATAATCGCAGCCGTATTTTTATTTATTAATGATTCCAATTTGTTTGCATCCATATTAAAGTATTCGTCTATATCGCAAACGACAACTTTCATTCCCAAAAACGATGGAGCTTCCGCAGTCGAAAAAAATGTCATTGCGGGAACTATAACTTCTTTATTTGAATGATTTTCTCCCGCGTTGAAACCCAAAGCCAAAAGCGAAAGAACGAGTCCGACATGCCCCGAAGAAACGCCAACCGCATATTTTGCGCCCGTGTATTTTGAAAGTTCGCTTTCCAATTCTTCCAATTCTTCGCCGAATATAAATTGGCTTCTTTCTATTATAGAAGAGATTTTTTTATCTATCGCTTCTTTTCTTTTTTCGTAGCCTCTGTATAGATTCATATATTTCATAATTTAAATTCCTATTAACATAATATGGAATATTTTATTAATAATTAAGATTCTTGTCAACGATTTAAAATTAATTTGAATAAAATTTAATTAAATTTTTTTATTAATATGCTTGACAAAATTTATTTAATATCGTATAATTTGCAAATGATTATGAATGATTTTTTACGCATTTGGCAAATAGATTGTAACCCCGGAATACAATACAATACAATAC
>NZ_JBNMIZ010000318.1:0-2086 GCF_050873525.1 Brachyspira sp.
ATAGAAATTAATCCATATAATGTTGAAGCTAATATTAATTTAGGAGATATATATATTATATTATTAGATCATGATAAAGCTTTAGAATATTATGAAAAAGCGGAAAAATATTCAAAGAATATTAATATTAAGTCTAATATAGATAAAATATATTATGGTATCGGATATATATCCTATCATAAAAAACTATATCTCAAAGCTTTAAACAATCTTATAAAATCTCATAAATTAGGTAACGAAGAGGCGTTATCAATAATAGAAAAAATAGATATGCCAGAAGCTAAAGAGTATATTAAAAACCGTAGGAAATTATAAACCGTCCCTGTTTAAAATCAAAGCAGTCAAACTATTTTTATTCATAAAAACCTGCTATTATTCTCTTTCAATTTATGACTGCAAAATTCTTTCATATACGGATTTAACCACTCTTCTCCGTCCGATTGAATTCTGTTCCTCATTTCATAATAGTATGGACTTTTTAATGACGGTATATCTCCCCAAGCTAAAAATGCATGACTATTATAACAGTGAGGTTCTAAACATTTTCTGCCTACGCATTTTAATTTTATAGCTTTCATATTTTCAAATATATTTTGATGCAAATTATTCGAATAACATTGACTTAAAATTCCGTTTCCTATATGCAGTATATAAGACCATTTTCCTGCATAGCAATATTCTTTTCTCTTTACTAAAAAAGTGCTTAATTTAAAACTAAACATTTTTGAATCGAAGCAAGACCATATTTTATTATATTCTTCTTTAGACAAATTGGTTAATATTTTTTTATTGTTCGTATTGTCTTCTCTCGCTACGGTTATATGTGGCAAAGCGCCAAAATTTTTTAATGAAAATTCTTTTATCTCGTCAATATATTCTATCAATTCGTCATAAGGAGTTATTTCCACGCTGAAAGAAACTCCCAAATCCTGCATAGATTTTATATTTTTTACATAATCTTCCAATTTATTTAATCTTTTAAGTTCGAGATAATGAAATGAAAATTTAAATGCCAAACGATAAAGTAAATTCTTTGGAAATTTAGAAATCTCCTCAAATCTCTTATTTAAAGAACCGTTTGTAATAATCCAAATATAATGTCCTTCCTCAAGCAATTCTTTCAAAAGTTCTATAATATATGGATGAAGTAAAGTCTCACCTCCGCCGCACATATTCAATAGACAAGTTCCGCCCAAACGTTCTTTTGACAACGCCTTTCTAACATCTTTAGCCGAATATTTAAATTCTGGGAGAGCGTCATTCCATCTATTGTTTTGGGTTATATAACAATAAGGACATCTAAAATTGCATGCGGTAATCGGTATATAACAATCTATAAATTTTTTAATTTTATCAAGTTTTATATCTTTTAAATCTTCTTCTTTATATGCAATATCATTAGTATTAGAATACTTATTATAAAATTCTCTGTAGGTCATTGTAACCCTCCTATTTGATTTTTTATATATTATATATCTTTTTTAAAAAAAACTTCAATATGAAATTATTAATATTAAATAGAAATAATATATATTATAAATATAACTTAAAAAATATTATTTAATAGAATTATACTCAAATTTATACTATTCTTATCTAAAACTATTTATTAATTAATATCTTTTATTTTAAAAATTTATCCCTAAACTTATTCCTCAATTTTTTAAAAGGTATCCACCATGCCAAACTATCCACAACCTTACCAATCTTACAATTCAATTTATCTAATCTATCTTCATAACAATTAATTTTATCTTTCAATTCGTTTATTTCATTAACAAAATAATCTTCCAAAAAATTTTCATTATTTCTTATATTATATAAATAAGGATTCAAATGAACGATTTTATCTCCAAATATATCGTCCTTAAATACTTTATATATTTCATATTCATCGGGCATTTCGTTTTTTGTATATTACGTTCCCCAATCTCTTAGATTCCAAAAGAAACATTCCGCCGAATACTTTTTCGATAGATTTACAAATTCTTTAGCGTCTCCTAAATTTATTTTTGAAACCACGAAAAATAAAAATATATTCTCAACTTTATTTTGTATAAATAAATAAAAGTATTCATTACTATAC
>NZ_JBNMIZ010000319.1:0-2054 GCF_050873525.1 Brachyspira sp.
GAATTTCATTAATTGTGGATTACTTCGGCATTTTCAATGCCTCGTTCCCTACGGGACGCCTTCGGCGAATGACTGATTAATTTGCATTGTGAACTTTTTTAATAATTCTGTCATTGCCGAGACTAGGCTAAAAGCCCACAGAGTGAAGTCCGCCTTTAGCGAGTGAAGGCGTGGCAATCCACAAAAAATAGATTGCTTCAGGCAAAGCCTTCGCAATGACTATGCAAAAAATAATTTATCATTACAAATAATGACAGTAAAAATTCTGTCATTGCGAGCTTTCGTAAGAAAGCGAAGCAATCCACTTTGTATAGAATTTCTTTAACTTTGGATTACTTCGCTATCGCTCGTAATGACGGTGCATTTTGTATGTCATTCGCCAAAGGCGTCCCGCACTCTGTGGGCTTTAGCCTAGGGAACGAGGGCAACGCCCAGCGACAAAGTCGGGCAGAGCCAAGTAATCTATTCTATTTGGATTGCTTCGTTTCACTCGCAATGACAATACTATTAACCGTCATTGCCGATAGGCACACAGAGTGTGCGAGCTTTCGTAAGAAAGCGAAGCAATCCACTAACTAATTTTTATTTAATTGTCATTGCGAGCGAGTGAAACAAGCGAAGCAATCCACTTTTGGAATAGCGCTTTTATTTAACTTTTCGTTTCTGCGATAATTTGGAAGTATAATAAGTAATAAACACAAAAGCGCCCATAATCGCCAAATAATCCAAAAAGAAAAATATAATCGGTTCTTCATAATCAAAAAAAGCGTAATCTATAAGAAGAAACATTTTTTGATATAATCCCCGTTTTATAAAAGAAAATATTCCGTAAATCGCAATCAATATTCCCAAAATATTTATCAATGTTTTTAAAATATTCGCTTTAATATTTCTTAATTTCATCATACCGATAAACATTCCCCAATGCATTCCTATATGAGCGGAAATAAAAACAAATCCCCAAGACGCCGAAAGCATATGAAGTCTGCGGTTAAACATTCCTCCGCCGTCCAAATTGAGAAAAAATAAAACTTTACGGGAAAACATTATTCCGCTTATCATTAAACCGAGCATGCAGATAAAAAGCATAGTATTTATAAAAGTATTTAGAAATCTATTAAAGCTATATTTTCCTTTGAATAGATTTTTATACCAGTTAAAATTTAGTATATGATGAGCTATAAAGAAAACGAATAAAGAAAATCCCAAATACTCATGAATAGTCTCTCCCGTCCAATGATAAGCGGTAAGTAAAAAGAATAATAAAGTCATTATTATATCTACCGAAATTTTTATTATCTTTTTCATTAATAGTATTCTCCCGTTTTTTATTTAATTTTATTTAATTAGAAAAATTAAAAATTAATAACTTAAACCTTTAACCCAGTTAATTATTCTGTTTCTTGAACTTCTCACTTCAGGACGATAAACTCCTATAGCGTCCAAAACTTTAATATTTGGAAGCGTCCTTCTTATATCTCTAACCGTCCTTGAAAGTCCGCCCGTTCCATGCGCGCAAAAAGGAATTATAGTTTTTCCCGAAAAATTATAACTTTCCAAAAATGTAAATACAGCCATAGGACAAGTATACCACCAATTTGGAAAACCTAAAAATATAACATCGTAATCGTTCATATTATTTACTCTGCCTACAAGTCGCGGACGTTCGTTATTGTCTCGCTCCTGTCTCGCTTTATTTAGGCATTCGTCATAATTGCTCGAATATTTATTTTCGGTTACTATGCTAAATAAATCTCCGCCCGTTTCCTCTTGAATCCATCTCGCTATCAAACCCGCATCGCCTGGAGGCAAAACGCTTGCCGAAGTCGTAGCGTTTATATCTACAGAAGAAGGATTAGCGACAAAAGTATTATCCGCCCAAGTGAAGTAAGCGATAAGAATTTTCTTTCCAGCGTTTTGAGTAAAAGCCAATTCTTCAATTTCTTCAATATTAGAATTTAAACTTTCTTCCGCTTCCAAAAATTTAATATCTCTTTCTTCATTATTATTTGAATTTGAACATGCAATTAAAAGTATTGAAAATATTATAAATA
>NZ_JBNMIZ010000320.1:0-2046 GCF_050873525.1 Brachyspira sp.
GGAGATTTTTTATGACACAAGTAAAAGAAACAAGAACGGTAGAAGAAATGAATAAATCTTTCTTCAAATATGTTATTCCCGCCGTAATAGGAACTCTTTTGGGCGGACTTTATACGATAGTTGACGGCTATTTCGTAGGGAACACTATGGGCGATGTCGGGCTTGCCGCTATCAATATAATTTATCCTATGTCGAGTCTATTATTCGGTATAGGCTCTATGCTAGGTATGGGAGGCTCGGTTATAATGTCGATTCATATCGGCGCGGGCGAAGTTGAAAAATCGGAAGAAGCAAAAATAACGACTTTCTTCAATTTGATTATCGCGAGCATTTTAGTAACGGCAATATTGCTTGCATTAAAAAATCCAATAATACATTTGCTCGGAGCGAGAGGCGAAGTATTCAGAGAGGCAAACTCTTACGCGACTATAATTATTTTGGGAGGAACTTTTCAAATAATGTCTATGGGATGCATGCCTATAATAAGAAATCAGGGAAAAATGATTCATGCCACAGCTTTTGTGAGTTCGGGGCTTATAACGAATATAATATTGGATTATTTATTTATGATGGTTCTTCATTTGGGAATGGCGGGCGCAGCTTTAGCCACAATAATAGCCGAAGGAATAGTGGCAATTTGCGGAATATATTATCTCTTCATAAGAAAGAAAAGCAGAACAAGAATCAGTTTAAAAAAGTTTAATTCAAAAATGAGTTCTAAGGCTTTATTTATAGGATTATCTCCATTCGGTATGATTATGTCTCCTTCTCTTATAGTAATACTCAATAATTTGCAATGTTTGAAATACGGAGGCGAGATTGCCGTGTCCGCTTATTCGGTTGCAAATTATATTTACGGTTCGACTCTACTTTTCTTCGAGGGAGTTGCGGAAGGATGTCAGCCAATGATTAGTTTTTTTAAAGGAGCTAGAGAATATAAATTAATGAAAAGAGTTTTTAAAAAAGGAATAATAGCCGCTTTGATATTGAGCGCGTTATTTATTTCGGCGGTTTTTATATTTAAAAATAAAGTCGGTTTTATTTTCGGAGCATCAACGGAAGCGAATAATATAATAACTTTCGCATTGCCTATAATAGCCGTAGCGTTTTTGATGCAGTCGATAGTGCGATTAGGAACTTCTTATTTTTATTCTTCTGGAAACGGCGTTTATTCCACGCTTATGACTTATATAGACCCTTTGTTTATAAGTCCTTTATGCATACTCATTCTTCCTATATTCTTCAAATTGAACGGAGTATGGTTTGCAATTCCAGCCGCTCAAGTAATATTATTGATTTTATTTTTATCAATATTCTTCAAAACGAATAACGATAAAGTTTTAAATAATACGATTTATGAAAACGCGTAAATTATAAATTTGGAGATTAAAAATGAAAGACGAAGAATTAAAAAAATATGTGGAAATTGACGAAAACTTTTATTATGTTTCTTGCCGATTTTATTATAGATTTGCAAAAAAATACGATATGAGCGATATAGCTTTATTTACTTTACAAATAATTTATGAAAGTAAGGAATGCATACAAAACGATTTGGCGGAAAAACTTTCTCTTCCAAAACAAACTATATGCTCGATACTGGATAACTTTGAAAAAAAAGGCTATATAAAAAGAAAAATAAATCCAGAAGACAAAAGAAACCGATTGATAAGTTTGACAAAAAAAGGAACTATATTTGCAAAACCGATTATTGAAGATTTGGGAAACCTCTATAAAAGCGTCCTAAAATGTTTGTCTGACGAAGATATAAAAAAATATGCCGACTGCCAAAAGGAGATTATAAAATTTATGGAGAGTTATTTTAAAAATTAGTTTTAATAAAATTGTCATGACAAATTTAAAATGCAATGACGATTTAAAATATTGTTATTCGTCAAAGGCATCCCGCATCCTATGGACTTAAATCATAAAATCTAATGCATGCTTTTTTGTTTGTCAAAATATTCTAAAAAATTGATTAAAAATATTTTATTTAATTAGACGATTTAGAATGAATTTAAATTATTTTTTAATGAATAATAAGAC
>NZ_JBNMIZ010000321.1:0-2037 GCF_050873525.1 Brachyspira sp.
ATATTCAGAAATTAAATTTTTAAGGAGTAAAATTATGATTGCTAAAAAACATCTAAAAATCTTTTTAAGTTTGATAGCGCTTGCTATTATAACGGTTATAGTTTCGGTAGCTTGTTCTAGTCCTGCCGATGTCGGAAATATGGCTGTGACGGAAGCGGAACCAACGCCTCCACCCGAATTTCCTGAAGATAATACGGATAATAAATTAACCATTGATACAAATCAAGGTTTAATTCAATTTAAAGATTTATCGTTTAAATCTGGAGCTTATTATTCTATATATAACACGACAAAGAAAATATATTTTTACGCGGATGTAAAAGTGGACGAAAATTCAAAACCTTATATAAGTGCTATGACTATGGAAGAAGACGGAAGCATTACAGAGGAGGAAGGAAAATTTTATGATAATGCGAACGGAACTGGAGCGGTTTATAATTTGGAAGCGACTCGATATAAAAGCAATAACAGAAATACAGCGACTGTTACTTTTACCGAAGACGGTTATTTGATAATAAAGTTTAGTAATTACGGAGCTGATATTACCTATTCGTTACTTGGAATTGGTAAGCATTCAAGGACGGAACTTACGGGAAAATGGAAAATATGGGAAAATACAAGTAGGGTTCAAACCGTTTTTACGGTCGATGGTGATGGTAATATAAATTTTCTATGTGGCGGAATACTTTATGGCTTAGATTTTTATACTTATTCTGGAAAAGTTAGCGATACTTTTAATTATCCTTATACTACAAAATTAACAGCTACCTATAGAGAAACTACAGTAGGAGGAATGATTACATTCGATAGTCCATCAAGTGCGACTATTTCTTGTTCGTATTATTTTATCAATGTGTATGGGGGAAGTGGTTGGGATAAAGGAACTTCTACTTTTACGATTAGAGAAGCTTTAGATTAATTGGTATAAATTATATTTTTAGAATATATAAAAATTGATTATAAAAGGCATCGTTTTTAAGCGGTGTCTTTTTTATTTGTAAATATTAATAAAATTTTCTATATTTTGTTTTTTAAGAATTATCTTCATTTATCTTCAAATCATTTATCGCTTTATCCAATTTATTTTTCAACGCTTTTTTATTCATTTCATTTTTAATTTCTTCTTTATACAATTTTTTATTTAAATACAAAGATTCCGCCTGCATTTTTCCCATTCTAAATATCGGTTTCAATATTTCAATCGTGTCTTTATATCCTTCTTCCAATCTCATTCTTGCGCCTTTAAGCGAAAAATCCATCGCTCCCGTTCTAAAATCTCCCAAATCCTTACTTGGTATAATTTCGTAAACTTTGCAATTTTCGTCTTTTTCAATAATCGTTTCTTTATACATGCTTATCGCTATTATTTGAGAGCATCCTTCGTCATATAAAGGTTTTAAAGGCAAATTGTCTCCGTTTAAAATTTCTACTCCGCCGTCCACATAATCCACGCCTTCTATTTTCTGTCGTCCGAATATAATTGGTATCGCGCTGCTTGCCATCATTATTTCTTTTATTTGAGAATGACTTTTTCCGTTCAATTTGAAATAAACGACATCGATAGTTTTTAGATTAACCGCCGCCGCAAAAATCGGGCATGGATAATCCGCTATTATATCCAAGTCCAAATATTTATCTATTATTTCAAGCAAACCTTCTCTTGTAAATATTCCGTTTGAAGATATATAATTATTTTTCATGCTCGGCTTTTTTTTAGAAAGAATATTATTTTCAATTTCATTTTTCCAAATATATTCCGCTACCTCGTAATCGTTTTGCGCGATTAAACATGCGTTGAGTATTCCAACCGAAGTCCCCGATAAAGCGTCTATTCTTTTGTCAATTTCGTATTCTTTTAAAGCTCTCCAAACTCCGATTTGATAGCTTCCAAGTCCTCCGCCTCCTCCCAACGATAAACCGAATTTCGACATATAAACTCCGTCAAATATTGCTAAAATATAAAGCCCAAAAACTATTTATAAAATCCAGATATTCTTTTTTATTCGTTTCTTTAATTTCTTTTATTCCTTTAACAAG
>NZ_JBNMIZ010000322.1:0-2007 GCF_050873525.1 Brachyspira sp.
ATTGAAAGACTGTTATATTACTCCAGAAGAATTGGCTCAATATATTTCCGATATAATAATGCAGAGAGTGTTTTTATAAATTAAATAAATTAAAATTAAAGAGGAAAATTAAAATTTGAAAAAGACGAAAAATAAAAAAAATAGAACTAACAATATTAATAAAAATAAAGAAAAAAAATCAGTTAAATATAATAAAAATTCAAATAAAAAAAATTCAGTTAAAAAAATTGCAGATAATAAAAATAAAAAAACGGATATTAAAAAATCTATTCCAAAGCCAGAAATAAAAATAGATATAAATAATCCGAAAAAAGACGCCGAATTGATAGCGAAGGCATATAATATTCCTACCGAATTCAATAAAAAATGTTTGGACGAAGCGAAATTATTGCCAGAAAATTTGGAAAACGAGCCAATAGAATTTGACAGAATTGATTTAAGAGATTTGAAAACTGTGACGATAGACGGAGCGGATTCAAAAGATTTTGACGATGCGATAAGTATAGAAAAATTAAACGATGGCTATAAAATCGGAGTTCATATTGCGGATGTAAGCCATTTTGTCTATACGGGAAGCGCGCTCGATAGAGAGGCAAGAAAAAGAGGAAACAGCGTTTATTTGATAGATAAAGTTTACCCAATGTTTCCGCATGAACTTTCAAACGGAATTTGCTCGCTCAACGAAGGAGTAAGCAGATTTGCGATGACGGTTTTTATAAATATTGACGACAAGGGAAATGTGAGAGAAAGCGAATTTTATAAAAGCGTTATAAAGTCCGACAGAAGATTGACTTACGATTACGCACAAGATGTTTTGGACGAAATTGAAAATGACGAAGAATGGCTAAAAAAATTACTTAAAGAAGCGAACGAAGTAAAAGAAATATTATTAAAAAAAAGAATTGAAAACGGAAGTATAGAATTTAATCTAAACGAAACTAAAATTATACTCGACAAAGACGGAAACCCGAAAGATTTTTTTATAGCCGAAAGAAAAGAAACTCATAAAATAGTTGAAGAATTAATGCTTCTTGCAAATTGCGAAGTCGCTAAAAAATTGAAAAATATAAAAGGCGCTATTTATAGAGTTCATGATTTTCCCGATAAAGAAAAATTAGATACATTTAGCAGAATCGCTTATAACAGAGGATATAAATTAATTAAAGATGCCGAAGGAAATATGGATTTTAATTCTTTTATTGAATCGATAATTGGAAAAGCGGACGAAAAACTTCTTCTCACTTTGCTTTTGCGTTCGATGAAACAGGCGGTTTACGATACGAATAATATCGGGCATTTCGGACTCGGATTTGAATATTATACTCATTTTACATCGCCGATAAGAAGATATACTGATTTGCTTACTCATAGATTATTGAAATTGGTATTGGAAGAAGAATTAAAAAATCTTAAACCTTCAATACAAAAAATGTTTAATAATGTCGCTCAAAACTGCTCGAAAACTGAAAGAGTGGCAATCGAATGCGAAAGAAGCTTAAATAAAGTTAAAGCCGTTCGTTTTATGAAAGGTAAAGTCGGAAAAGAATATAACGGAATAATAAGCGGAATAACGAAATTCGGAATATTTGTGGAAATCGAAGAACGAGGAATAGAGGGACTCATAAGATACGCAACATTGAAATCACATTATAGATTTGACGAAAAAGAACAAGCCGCATATAGCGAATCGGAAGGGAAATGGTTTACTTTGGGAGATAAAATAAGAATAACGGTTTATAAAGTTAATCTTAAAGACTTATTTATAGATTTCATTCCTTCGGACGAATTTGACAATGTTTTTGACAGAGACGATATTATTGACGGAAAAGATTTTTTGAAGAAAAGTAAAACTAATAAAAACAAAAATAATAGAAATAGTAATAATAAGAGAAATAAATCAAAGAATAATCGAAGAAAATATAAATAAAGTTTAATAATACTTTTATTTTAATAATTTAATTTTAAAAATAATTTTCTAATAAGGATTTATTTATTTCTGTATTTATC
>NZ_JBNMIZ010000323.1:0-2003 GCF_050873525.1 Brachyspira sp.
ATATTAACTTATAATTGACTTTTTATAAAAAATGTATTATAATATATTCAGAAATTAAATTTTTAAGGAGTAATTTATGATTACTAAAAAACAAATATTATGCTTAATAGCGCTTGCTATTATATTGGTTATCGTTTCGGTAGCCTGTAAGAAAAATCTCACTAACTCTGCCGATTATATGGTCGTTAAACAGGCGGAACAATCGCCTCAGCCAGAAAAAAAATTAACCATTGATACAAATCAAGGTTTAATTCAATTCAAAGATTTATCTTTTAAATCTGGCGCTTATTATATAAACGGCAACTATACGAGAAAAATTTATTATTACGCCGATATAAAAGTGGACGAGAATTCAAAGCCATATATAAGCGCAATAACGAAAAGCGAGGATGGAGAGATTATAGAAGACGAGGGCAAATTTTATGAGACATCTACTAACGAATCGGGAGAGTTTTATAATTTGGAAGGCGTGAGATACCAAAGCGGAAACACTATTACGGCGGAAGCGACTTTTACCGAAAGCGGTTATTTAGTAATAAGATTTAGTAATTATAGTTTGGATATTACTTATTCTTTATTAAATGAAAAAGCTCCTGAAGAAATAGTAGACGAAATTAGCGATGGAAGTTATATACCTAAAATATATCATGGACATTATGTATATTTAAGTGGTGACAATAGAATTAGATTTGCCGATGTCTATCCACATTTACATAACGGTGAATATGTTGATGGAATAACATATGATTATACTGAATGGCCTGATGAATGGATTTGGCTTGTTAATGATTGGTGGAATTATTATTGGGGTTATAATCGCTGGGAACAATCCATTTGGAATGCTGCAAATAATGAGAGAAAATTTAGTATAAATGAAAGAGGACAAAGAATATTAGGCACTACAGGTTGGCGTGTTGATGGAGTAAATAACCTTGTCCATGAAGATGATGTAAATAAATAGTTTTGAAATTTCAATATAAAAAAGCATCGCTTAATTGCGGTGCTTTTTATTTGTATTGCTTTATTATAGCGACTGCCCGCTTCAGTGCGTTCACAATGACGGTAGTATAATTGCTCTCTTTGTAAAATGAATATTAAAATAACTAAATACTAATAAAAATTGCGGAGCCTCTGGCAAATTTATTTGACAGAGCCTTAAAGCGAAGCAATTTTTATTTTTTATAAATAAAAAAGTTCTTGACGATTTAAAAATAATTGTTATCTTATTGATAGAAAGATTAAAAAACGCCAAAAGGCAAAAGCCAAACGGCGAAGGAGAGTAAAATTATGACAAACTTAATTAAAAGAAAAGGTTTATTATCTTTAATGGCAGTAGTAATTATGATAGCTATGATGTCTATAGCTTGTAAAAACAAAGCTACACAACCAGCAAGTTTTAGCGTTGATGGAGATGTAATAGTAGATAATCCAATAGAAGAACCTACTACGGAAACATTAACCCCAGACAGCGCTATAACGATAAAACAAAACTATGGTATTATTCAATATGGTAATGCATATTTTGAATCTGCAGAATATAAAAATCCTGATGGAACTACATTTAGATATACTGTTAGATTTGAGCAGCAAAACGACCAATTTAAGACAGTTTTGGTAAAATTTAGCGGTTATGATAAAAACGGAGTTAAAATTGACAAAACTTATAGTAGCGGAAGCTACAGAAAAAGCAGCGCGGAAAAACAAGAATACGCTCCATATCAATTTGGTTTAATGGAAAGTTCAGACCTTATAATTTATGCTACGGGTTATTTAGATTTCAAACCGAAAGGATTTGATGCGCATATAAGACTTGCCTTGAAAAACAAATAAAAAATAAAACTTTGTTGTTAGAATAATAAACCACTTTATAAAAGAGGATGTCGAAACGGCATCCTCTTTTTATTTTATTGAATCTGTCATTGCTAGGAGATTTAGCCTATATTTGACTAATAATGATAAATAATTAATTCTTTAATTATGTAATTATAAAAATATTATGTTAA
>NZ_JBNMIZ010000324.1:0-1993 GCF_050873525.1 Brachyspira sp.
ATATTATTGTTATGTTCTTCCAATATTTCTTTTATTTCTTCGTTTATATTATTAGTCAATACCGACATGGATTTTCCTTAAAGTTTTTATGATTTATATTATAATGGTAAATAAAAAAATATCAAATAAAAATAGAACCCCATGCATCTCTGCATGAGGCTCTAAAAAATTATATTATAATAAAAGAGTGTATATTATCTACAAACTTAAACTATTTATTAAACTTCTTATTTTGATTAAACATACCTTTATTTTTATTAGCGCCGATTAAAGACGCGAATATAACTCTTCCCGCTTCTTTAGGTAAAACATTATCAATCACTATATCGACATTTTTGCCTATTAAATGTTTGGCATTGTCGACTACAATCATAGTTCCGTCTTCCAAATAGCCAAGCGCCTGTTTTTCTTTTCCTTCTCTTATCAAATCAATTTTAATGGTTTCGCCGGGCAAAACTACAACATGAAGCGAATTAGCCAAATCGTTAATATTTAAAATACTCACATTATGAAGCGAAGCGACTTTCATTAAATTAAAATCGTTCGTTACAACTTTAGCGTCCATTTTTTTTGCAAGTTCTATGAGTTTCAAATCGACTTCTTTTATATTTGGAAAATCAATGTCCGTAACTGAAAGAAGTATATTTTTTGAAGCTTTCATTTTATTTAAAATTTCCAAAGCTCTTCTTCCTCTTATTCTCTTTTGAGGGTCCTTCGAGTCGCTTAAAAATTGAACTTCTTTTATAACAAATTCTGGCAAAATCAAAATTCCGTCAAAAAATTTCTTTTCCGCTATATCGTATATTCTGCCGTCAACTATAACGGAAGTGTCCAATATTTTTGCCGAACCAGTTTTATCCTGTTTTGTCAATTTGAATATATCCGATAAATTCGGTATAAAAGCCGATATTATTCCGAAAGTCAAATAGCCTTCTATAAACAAAATAACCAGTTTTATATTTACCGACAAATCTATTCCTATGCTTTTTATTGCAAGTATCGTCAGTAAAACTGTAACTATCGTAAAAAAGAATGACACAAAAAACGCCAAAGTTATTTTTGAAGACTTTTTTCTTATTAAGAAAAACTCGAATAAAAATATAAGTATAGCGCTTATAAAAAATATAATCAAAGTTTTTGAATTAAAATTTTCATCATATAAATGAAAAAGTAAAGCTATCAATAAAGATAAAATAAAATATACTATACGCCACATAATTTTCTCCAATTTTTTTATTTTATATAAAACAAACCAAATTACAATAAATTAAATATTTAAATATTAAACATTAATAGAATAAATAAAATATTCGAATGAATAAATACGAATCTTATCCTTCTTTTGTATCTTTTTTCTTCTTTCTCGTTCTTGTCGGTTCTTTATCGGCAAGAGGTCTGCTTGAAGATTTATTTTTAAATTTTTTAGCGGATTTTTCCAAAGCGTTAGAAACTATATCTTCAATTTCTTCTTTATCTTTTTTAAGAGCTATACTTATTTCATTGACTATAAAAGTATATGCCTTTTCATATAACCGCTTTTCGCTTGCAGAAAGTTCTTTTATTTTATTTCTCGTGAATAAACTTCTTGCAACATCTATAGTGTCTTTAATATCGCCTTTTTTAAGTTTTTCCTCGTTTTCATTATATCTCAACTTCCAGTTATTTTCTATATCTTGAGGTTTTGTTTGAAGAAGAGTCAGAAAATTCGCCGCTTCGTTTTTAGAAATTATTTTTCTTATGCGATATTCTTTTACTCTACTTACTGGGACTTTTAATATAATATTTTCTCCTTCGCATTCGAATACATAGCATTCTACCATACGGGAATTGACTTTATTTTTTGAAACGCCCGTCACTTTACATATACCATACATAGGATATACAACATAACTATTTAATTTATACATATAATCCCTATAAATAGAAAGTTTTTATTCTACAATTATTTAAAAAATTATTTAAATTATTTAACTATTTATAATAAAATTTTACC
>NZ_JBNMIZ010000325.1:0-1983 GCF_050873525.1 Brachyspira sp.
GCAAGCGTTTTTGGTATGTATGGGGTTGATACGGATTGGATATTCTTCCTCACGCACGGCAATCAGTTCAGAGCGAGATTAGACCAACTCGGCTTCACGCTCGGAAATGACACAATCAAGGGAACTTTCGGGTTCGACAATAACACAGGTTTTGGCGGAACTTGGGGAGCTATGTTAAACAAACCAGCTACTGGTCAAAACTCTGGAGACGATTATAATTGGATTCCTTCTATTTCAATGGGAATCGGTTATACTTCTTCCGTAATTGGAATAGGCGTAGGTTATAATGCGACTATCGGAGCGGACAGATATAAAGCGAAACCCGACAGCAAAACGGGAAACGAAGTAACGCATACTCCAGTTTTGGTTTTGAACGCTATGGATAACGCTTTTAGAATGGCGATTCCTATTCAAGTTTTCGTTAAGAACCAAGAAGTAGGCGGCGTTAAAACTAAAGAACAAGCGGTAAGCGTTGATTCACAATTCAGATACTATCCTGGAATCGAAGCTTTGCAACAAGTAAGATTGTATTTGAGATACGGTAATTACAGCTACGATAATGGAACTACGAAAGGTAAATATGCGGAATCTTTCGGATTCGATTTGAGATTCTATTTTGGTTCAGTGGTGGAAGAAGTTGCGCTTCAACCTATACTTAAACTCGTTTATAACGGCGCTTTAGGAAAACAACATAATTTTGCAAGAGTTCAAGCGGTTAATGCTATGAATAATGCTTATGCTACTCAAACTGGAGTTTGGGAACAAGGCGCTTGGAATTTGCTATTAATGACAGGTTTAGGTTTGACTGCTAACTCCGATATAGTTTCGCTTTATTTGGAACCAGAATTAGGTTTGAAAGTTAATCAATCTGGAAGCGCTACCGATAAGAATGTTAAAGAAGTTTACGGTTTGGGCTACAATGTTTATGCGGAAATCTATATTACGCCAATCAAAAACCTCGAATGGTATTTTGAAGCGGAAATTGGAAATGCGATGGATACTACAACCCCAGGTAGTTTTGGATTTAATGGAACTACGGGAGTTACTTGGTATTTGCCAGCGCTTTAATTTAGGCTAAATCTTGTGCGATAAATTAGACAGTTTCACTTGCGAGAATTAAAATAAAAACCTCATGCAGAAATGCGTGGGGTTTTTGTATTTTGAAGCAAAGAATTTTGATAACAAGGGGTTTTCCCTAAAGGGCGCAGAAGCGAAAGCCACATTGTTATCAAGGTTTAGAATTTGTTATTGTAAAGTGGATTGCTTCGCTTACGCTCGCAACACGCTGTGTGCCTTCGGCAATGACGGAGAAGTTAAAGCTTGCGTGCGATAAATTAGACAGTTTCACTTGCGAAAAAATTAAGATAAAGAGGCTTGCTCGTTTTTGGGCAGGCTTCTTTTTTTGTATTGTAGTAAAGATTGTCATTGCGAGCGATAGCGTGGCAATCTATTCTGTGTGGATTGCTTCGTTCGTTTCACTCACTCGCAATGACGGTTGAAATTAAAAACAACTCCGTTTAGAATTTGTAATTCGTTAGGAAAAATATTTTTGCATCATTTTGAAAGTCCATTATATTAATTATAGTGGACTTTTTATTATTAAATTATAGTTTATAGTTTGCGGATTTCTTCGATGCTTAATCCCGTTATTCTTTTAATAGTTTTTACATCAATATTTTCTTTTTTCATTGATTTTGCCATTGATATTTGTTCGGCATGTCTGCCTTTTTCAATACCTTCTTTTATGCCTTCAAGTTTTCCCTCTTTTATTCCTTCTTCAAAGCCATCTTTTCTTGAGCCTCGCATTAGGCTTGATTGATAAAACAAATAAGCTTCTCGTTTGTCGTATTCGTTAAGTAAGTCTTTATTGTCGGTAAAATAATTATACTTCTTCATTGCTTTTTCAAAAATTGTGTCTTCTTTTAATAATTGGGACATGTCTTCCTCCTTGTTTGATTTCAAAAATAAAATCCAATTTTTTAA
>NZ_JBNMIZ010000326.1:0-1972 GCF_050873525.1 Brachyspira sp.
ATATATTATAAATAAATTATGAAAAAAAACAAGTTATATTTTATTCTAATAATTTTTATCGTTTTGATAAATATTTTTTCCTGCAAAAATAATAATTTGAAAAAAGGAATTTTATATTCAAAATCTTACAGCGATTTAAGTTTTGAAGCGAGTAAAGAAAAAGTGATAAATCAAATATATTTTTATATTGCAAATGAAACGGCAAATTTAATAAATAGAAACGATTATAATATAGTCGCTTTCGCATTGAAGGACGATAATTTAATCGATTTTGAAAGAGACGCAGTTATAAAAGAATACAAAAAAGACGGTAATTTTTTTACCGAAATAAAAATTAACGATGCAAAATTATACGAAAAAGTTACACAAAGTTTGGAGAAAATGAAAATAGAAGGACAAATTGGCGGAACGATTAGGGCAAACGCTTCCATCGAAATTTCTGAAGCGGCAAGATTAAACGCTTATACGAGACAAACTCTCACTCAAAACGCTTTAAAAAGGGCGAACGAATCTTTATATAAAATATTGATTGAAAGCGGAATTGACGCAAACAAATCTGCGGAACTTACGAATAAATCTTATATAATAGAAGAAAGTTATAGTTCGAACGATTATAATGTAGTAATTGAAACCGAAATAGATTAATTAATAAAAAATAAAATTATAATAAATTTATCGGCAATTCTAAAACTCTAACCGCGTTTTCCAAAGCCGTTCTCATAATATCTTCTTTATTTTCTTTTCTCACTTCCGACAAAACTTCAACGATATAAGGAATAAACGAAGGTTCGTTGGCTCGCCCTCTAACTTTTTGCGGAGTTAAAAATGGCGAATCCGTTTCTATCGTAAACATATCTTTTGGAACATATTTTGCGGCTTCTCGGATAAAATCATTTTTAAGATAAGTCACCGCGCCCGAAAAAGAAAGAGTATAACCCAAATCCAAAGCAATTTTAGCTTCTTCAACATTTCCGCTGAAGCAGTGAAATAATCCTCTTTTTGGAATATCCGCTTCTTTTAAAACCTGAAATGTGTCTTTAAATGCGTCTCGGCTATGAATCAAAATCGGCAAATCTACACTTTTGGCAACTTCGCATAAATTACTGAAAAATTCTTTCTGTTCTTTTTTATTTTCCGAATTGTGATAATAATCGAGTCCAATCTCTCCAACCGCGTAAACGGATTTTTTCTTTAATTTATTTTTATTCAAAGTTTTTATTTTTAATTCAAACGCTTTTATCGTATGTTCGTCATTTTCTCCAGAGTAATCGGGATAATATCCTATGCTTAAAAAAACTCCTTCCGCTTCGGATAATATAAACATTCTTTCGTCCATATCGTTTGGATGAACTCCAATATCGAGGAAATATAATATTCCCGATTTATTCGCTCTTTGTAGAACTTCTTTTAATTCTTTGCTATGTTTTGATATTAATGTAAGATGGCAATGGCTGTCTATCATAATCGCTCCAAATAATTATTCTTTTAAATTATCACACGAAAGAACATGAAAATGGACATGGAATACCGATTGTCCTGCACCTTTACCGCAATTATTTACTATTCTGAAAGACGATAAATTTTGCTCTTTAGCGACTTCTTTTATAGTTTCAAAAATTTTATTCGTATAAAATTCATCCGTTTCAATAATATCTTTAAAATGTTTTTTCGGAACGACTAATAAATGAACTTTCGCTTTCGGATGCAAATCGGCAAAAACCACGCAGTATTCGTTTTCTTTTATAAATTTGGAAGGAATTTCTCCTTTAACTATTTTACAAAAAATGCAATCTTTATCGTAATTTTCTGACATAAATTATCCTTTAGTTTTGTAGTTTTTTATTCTATCAACTTTTTTCATTGTGTATATTCATTAGTATATCTTTACTATTAAATTTACAAATTGCACTTATTCTTTGTCTTTCTTTATACTCTATTTTATTAAAATAAAGATATTCATATATTAACATCC
>NZ_JBNMIZ010000327.1:0-1823 GCF_050873525.1 Brachyspira sp.
GGATAAACAAATCGTCTGCCGAAAAAATTTAATGAAATAAAAATAAAAAGTATTTAAATTTATTATATTATTGATATAATATTATTGCGAGGTAAAATTTATGTTGAAATTAGATTTAGATAAAAACGAAACTTATAATAAAAAAGACAAAATATTAAGAGTAAGAGATTATAGAAAAATCGGAATATCAAAAGAGAAAAAAATCAGCGCCAAAGATATTTTAAAATATAAAGGCTCTTGTATCTGGGAAGGAAATATTAACGATATGAGAGAAGATAGATGATAAAATATAAAAACGGCATTCTTGTAGACACTTCCGTTTGGATTGATTTTTTTAATAATAAAAATTCCATCCATTCAAATTTATTAGCAAATTTTATAGAAAACGATGAAAAAATTTTTATATGTCCCGTTATATATCAGGAAATACTTCAAGGCATAAGAGACGATAAAAAATGCGAAAAAATAAAAAGAATTATATTAAACTTCAATATTTTAAACGATAATATTATGTTTATTACAAATGAAGCGGTTAATTTGTATAGAAGTTTAAGAAAGAAAGGAATTACTATTAGAAAGTCGGTTGATTGTTTAATTGCATCTTACGCTTTGGCAAATAACTTGCATTTATTTTTTATCGATAAAGATTTTGAAAATATTTACAAAAATACGGAAATGAAAATTGTATTTGAATAAATATTATAAAAATTAAATATCCAAAAATAAACAAGCCGATTTATGATTGTCGTTCGCAACATGCGGAAAGATGCCTACATTTTCTAAAGCTGGAGATTTTAATTTACATTCTTCTTTTGCGTATATGCATCTTGGATGGAATCTACATCCAGCGGGAATATCGGACGCGTTTGGAATCTCGCCTTTTATCGGAAGTTCTTTTATAATATTTACTCTGCCTGCCGAAATATCTGGGACGGCTTCAATCAAGGCTTTTGTATAAGGATGTTTCGGATTATCTATTATCTCGTCCGCGTTTCCGATTTCTATTATTTTTCCCAAATACATAACGGCTATTCTGTCGGCAAAATATCTTGCAGTCGATAAATCATGCGTAATATAAATATAGCTTAAATTTCTTTTTTCTTGAAGTTCTTTCATCATATAAAGAATTTCCGCTCTTGTCGACAAATCTATCATTGAAACGGGTTCGTCAGCGATGACTAATTTTGGATTGAGTATTAAAGCTCTCGCTGTCGCTATTCTTTGACGCTGTCCGCCCGAAAGCATATGAGGATAAACTTCGGTAAACTCTTCGCTTATTTTTACATCTTTCAAAGCGTTTATAACTTTTTCGTTATAAGTTTCTTCGTTTCCTTCGATTTTGTGAATATATAAAGGTTCTTTCAATATATCTTTAATTTTAAATCTCGGATTCATAGAAGCGTAAGGGTCTTGAAATATCATTTGAACTTTTTTTCTATAATTTTTTATTTCCTCGTTTTTGAAAGAATTTATATTTTCGTTTTCAAATAAAATTTCTCCTTCGGTTGGAGCGATTAAATTCATTATCAGTTTTCCTACCGTTGTTTTACCGCTTCCCGACTCGCCTATAATCGCAAGTATCTCTCCTCTTTTTATTTCAAAATCAATTCCGTCAACCGCTTTTATTTCTTTATTCTTTTTCAAAAGAGTTTCTATTATATTTACTTTGGGATAGAAATATTTTTTTACATTTTTCAGTTTTAATATTATATCGTTATTCATAGTTTTATTTTATATTGAAATTGAAAAAATTTATATAATAGTTTTAAGGTAATTTTGTTTAATTCCAAATATAAGTTAAAATATTCAAATTATTTATAAAC
>NZ_JBNMIZ010000328.1:0-1772 GCF_050873525.1 Brachyspira sp.
GTAAATCATATAACAGCTATGCACATTGTTCCCTTTTTTATTCAAATTAAAATTAAGTAAATTAATACTTATCACAGGATTTAATTCCTCATACTGTTCGCCTTTCTTTAAAAGTTTGCTATAGTTCATAGCCCAATAATAAAGTATTCTTTCTGGAAATCTTGAATTGCCCGATAATTGAACTTCAATGATTACAACCGTTCCATTTTTAGTAATGCATTTCACATCGACTATCGTTTCTTTGTCTTTATAATGCTGCTTCAAATTAAACGGGTTCAATATTTCAACGGCTTTAAAAGTTTTCATGTCAGCGCTAATCATAACGGCATTAATAAAATCGAGCAGAACTTTTTCGCCGCCTTTATCGGTAAAGAAATACCGAACAAAACAATCGTTTAGTGGATTAAAAGTTTTTTTAGTCATAAGAATATTATAACAGAATAATTTTATTTGTCAAAGAGATTTAATAATTTATTTTAATTTTTAAGTTGTTGCGAAGGAGGACGCTGTTTTTTTGATTAAAATTAAAAATATATTACGAATAACTATAATTTATTTTAAATATTTCCCAATTCCACTTTTTCTCTCATATTTGAAAGAGATTTTATGGGATTAATATTCAAACTCTTAAAAATATTTTCTATATTCTTATAATCCAAATTTGGAACTATTATTGAAATTTTACTTATCAAATTTGGGGAAGCCAATTCTTTTTGATTTTCTTTCCAGCCGATTATTTTTATATTTGTTACTTTTATTCCAAATCTTTCAAGTTCGTCTTCAATATTTATTTTGTCCGAATATTCTATTAAGTAAAATAAAGATTTGTCTTTGTTTGCCATCAAATAAGGAACTCTATAAATTGAAGCGCTTAAAAATACGCATAAACAACCGATTCCCGATAAAATCCATTCGCCCGAACCGATTACGATTCCCAAACATGCCGTAACCCAAACTATCGCAGCCGTTGTAATTCCATGAAGTTTTCCTCTGTTTTGAATAATCATTCCCGCTCCCAAAAATCCTATTCCAGAAACTATTTGAGCGGTTATTCTGTTATAATCTGGAGTCGTGTATAATATTTTGCTTCCTATATTTACAAGTTCGTAATTTTGAAGCATTATCATTTTGGCAAAAATTTCTTCGTAGCATGATAAAATCGCCGCTCCCATACAGACTATGCTTGTGGTTCTGCTTCCAATAGGTTTTTTATGCTGCGCTCTTTCCCATCCGATAAAAATTCCCATTAAATAAGCCACCATTATTCTTGTCGCAATTTCCAAAACGCTGTAGTCGGATAATATATACTCAATAGATTTTTCTGCCATAATTAACTCGCATAATTTTTTCGTATTTATAATTATCGAAATAATTTTTATTTAGCTTTCAAAAAATATATTTATGACGGCGTTTATATTAATAACGCTTATCGGATAAAATTTTGACTTTCCAATATTTCTAAAAACCATGAATTTATTTTTATCCAAATCGGAGTTTTTGTAATTTTTTATATAATCGATTCCATGCGAATTTATTTGATTATATTTTATATTTAAAGTTAATTTTTCGTTATTATTTAAAATATCGAAAAAAAGAATTTGACGGACTTTATCGAAATTAATATTTTCTATTTTTTGAAATTCTGAAATAAAAATTTTCGTTTCGTTTTTGTTATTGAAATAATTAAATTTAAAATCAATATTTTTTATATCTTCAAAACTTGAAATAAATAATTCTGATTTTTTAATTTCTTCAATATTTTCTTTTAAAAA
>NZ_JBNMIZ010000329.1:0-1770 GCF_050873525.1 Brachyspira sp.
CTATAATATAGGATAACAAATTTTTTAAAAAAGTCAAGTAAAATTTTATATTTTTTAAAGAAAAAATATAAAATGAATAGAAATTCTATAGAAATTGTATAAAGTTATGAATATAGTTAACATAATTGCAAATATTTTTGATTTTTTTAAATTAAAATAAAAATAAATTCGGACTTAAACTCTCAAATAAAAATTTAAGAAATAGTTTTTATAATTTATTCAATTTCCCAATCGAAGCCTGCTGACAAATATCAATATATCTTTTGTCTCTCAATTTTTTTTCTATGGCGACAATTCCTTCGTAATAATGAATCGAATAAGCCGACTCGGTAAAAGAATTTGCCTCCAAATCGTCACCTTCCAAAGTCCAATAAGCGTTTAGATAATCAATCAATTTTTTTGTATATTCTATAAACGATGTCTTAAAATTACCGCTCAAATTAGCCCAATAAGAAGTATAAATATCCTCGCAAAAATATAAACCGCCGTCTTTTATATGCTCGAACATTTCCTCGAATGTTATTATCTGTTCCGTTGGAATATGCCCGCCGTCATCGATGAGTATGTCTAATTTTGGAATTTCTTTTTTTAATTCTTTCAAAAAATTTCTGTCGGATTGCGAACCGATAAAAATTTTTATTCCATCTCCTTCAAATTTTTTGCATCTTTCTTTTATATCGATTCCGTAAATATTCACTTTAGCTTTCGGGTTTAATTTACTAAAATAATTTTTCCACATTTTGAGCGAACCGCCGTAGCCGACTCCAATCTCAAGTAAATTAATATCTTTTCCTCTATATTTTGAAAAATGACTTTCGTATATATCGAAATAAGGTAGATGTTTAAAAATCGCTTCGTCTCTATTATTCAAAAAATAATTATGCAAATCGGATTTATTTTTATTTTCTTCGTTTATCAAAATACTTTTTATTGTTTCTCTTTTTTTATCGTCTTCTTCGGAATTTCCGTTTATCATAAAAGTATTTCTACTGACTTTAGTTTTTATTTTATTCATATTATATATAAGAATATCATCCATAAAATTAATAAATCTTACGGATGATATTATTCTTTAAGTTAAAATTGGTAATGTAATATAGTAAATATTCTACTTGTTTTTAATATCTTTATAGAATTTTAATAAATCGCATAAAGCTTTCGCCTGATTTTTATTAAAATCCTTTTTATTAAGAGGATAATAATTATTATTCCTGCTAACATATCTTACATTTACCGCGAATTTATTATCTTCGATTAATTTAATAAGCGAGTCTATTTCGTTATCCGATAATCTATACTGCCTTCTTACTATAGTTTTTAACTTCCTCAAATGAATAGTGGCATCGCTGTCGGTAAATAGACTTTCTCTGTCTGCGGCGGCATTAAGATTAAAAGTCACGCTATTACTTCCGCTTTTATCGGAAAATATAACCGAATTAAAGTTCGCGCCCGCATCGTTTGCATCCGTATTCAAATCAAACACGAGCCAGCATGATTTGGCGTTGTTTCTATAATATACATTTGTGTATATTATATATCCCCATGCCGATGTCAAAGTGTCGACTCCTCTTGCGGTATGATACATCTCTATACTCCTAGATAAATCATCCACCTTATACAGATTACTTGGAGCTTTTATCTCATTGTTAAAAGCGAATACCATTGTTGAAAATGATACGAATACGATAATGAAGCTCAACATCCTTGTTCTCATTGTTGTCCTCCCTTTCTTTAATTTAAGATTGTTATTTATATTATATAGTATAGTCA
>NZ_JBNMIZ010000330.1:0-1752 GCF_050873525.1 Brachyspira sp.
GTGCGTGGTTATGCTTTGCGATGGCTCGTCCGTTAAAACCGAAGCGAAAAAATAAAAATTAATAAAATCAAATTAATTATAAATATTTTATATATATTTTGCATATATTATTTGCATAGGAGTATCTATGGATTTTTCAGAAAATAATAAAGAAAACGAAGAAAATTTAGAAGCGGAATCAGTTCCTGCGCCCGTTAAAGTTAGGAGCGTTAGAAAAAAAGTTGTAAAAAAAGCTATTTTGGTTAATAGCGAAAATAATTTAAATAATTCGAATAGTAATAATAATAACGAAGAAAATAATAATAGCGAAAACGAAACTAATGAAAATATAGAAAGACCTCAAGATATCGTATATATAAATAAATTAAGCTGTTTGACTTTTGAAGAATTATTGGAATTTGCAAATAGCTATGGCTTAAAAAGAGACGCCAATATCAGAAGGCAGGAATTAATGCATTTGATATTGAGAACGCATCTCGTTTCTGGAGGAAAAATCGAAGCCGAAGGAACTTTGGAAGTTTTGCAAGACGGTTTCGGTTTTTTAAGGTCGCCAAATATGAATTATTTATCCGGGCAGGATGACATATATATAGCGCCTACTCAAATAAGACTTTTCGGATTAAGGACGGGAGATGTTGTCGGGGGAGAAGTTCGTCCTCCTAAAGATAATAGTCCAGATAAATATTTTGGACTTTTAAGAATAGAGCGAGTAAACGGAGATAAGCCAGAAAATCTATATAAAAGACCTATTTTCGATAAACTTACGCCGATATTTCCAAACGAAAAAATAAATTTGGAATTCGCCCCAAATAAAATTTCTACTCGGATAATAAATTTAGTCGCTCCTATAGGAAAAGGACAGAGAGGTTTAATCGTGTCTCCTCCGAAAGCGGGAAAAACTATGATGCTTCAAGAAATAGCCAACGCAATTTGCAGAAATTATCCCGATATAAAACTTTTTATACTTCTTATAGACGAGCGTCCAGAAGAAGTTACCGACATGAAAAGAAGCGTTCCAGATGCGGAGGTTATAGCTTCCACTTTTGACGAAGCGCCAGAAAAACATTGTCAGGTTTCCGAAATGGTTTTGGAAAAAGCTAAACGACTTGTTGAAAATAAACATGATGTAGTTATTATACTTGATTCGATAACGAGACTTTCGAGAGCTTATAACTTAACCGTCCCAGCGAGTGGAAAGATACTTACGGGAGGAGTCGATTCAAACGCTTTGCATAAACCGAAAAGATTCTTCGGAGCGGCTCGAAATATAGAAGAGGGCGGTTCTCTTACAATAATAGCTTCCGCTTTAGTCGATACGGGAAGCAGAATGGACGATTATATTTATGAAGAGTTTAAAGGCACGGGAAATATGGAACTTCATTTGGATAGAAAATTCGCAAACAGAAGATTATTCCCAGCGATAGATATCGATTCTTCTTCCACTCGAAGAGACGATTTGCTTTTAAGCGATGAAGAGCTTGCCAAAATGCGACTGATAAGAAACGCTCAAAGTATGAATGCCAATGTTGACGAATACGGAATTATAGAAAAAGTTATTGATAAAATGAGTTCAACTAAAAATAATTTTGAATTTCTTAAATTATTAAATTCGTAAATTAAGGATTTAATATGTCCGAAGATTCTTATAATAATTCTAAAGATAGAGAATTATTTGAGTTTTATTTGGAGCATGGATATTTTCCTGAAGATTTAAAAATTAATTCCAAAAATAATTTAAAAAAGAATTTAAAA
>NZ_JBNMIZ010000331.1:0-1736 GCF_050873525.1 Brachyspira sp.
CTAAAGTAAAAGAAAAAGAAGCATTAGAATTAAAAGAGAGATTAATGTCTAATCAATATGTTAATAAATAAAATCCACATTATTTTATCTCTATTTTTCTTTAATTAAAGTGTTTATATTTTTCAATTTATAACTAATTTATCGCTTTCTTCTTAATAGTAATCTTTATAAAAAATATCTTATAAACCCTATACCTATCATTCTCTATAACCCCTATAATTTTCTTCTTTGGATTTTTAAGCTTTTTATACGGAGATAACTTTAAATATTTCCACCATATATCATAATGATGCATAGTTAATGTTGTATTCCAAGGTTTCCACTCCCCGCCATAATGATAAATCTTTGGTTTTTTAAACGATTTTTTTATTATCTCTTCGTTATAAAAAGCATCGTTAAAAGGCTGGTTATAATTCATATTATAAAATACATTATATGACGGCTCTAAATAATTTATCGAATCCGAATATTGCTGTCCGATTACCGCATTCAAAATATCTTGGTCAACATAAGGCGAATTTGGATATTTATTTAAAAAGTCAATCATTTTTTCAAATATATTAAGTTCATTTGCAAGTTTTATATTTACTAAAAAGAAGCCCGAATTAAAATAATGATATTTCAAAGCGTCTTTTTGAAAATTTTTAAAATATTCTATTTCATAACAATGAGATAAAATATTTTTTCTATGTTGCATAGCCAAAGGTTCTATTACTACAGATGCAAGTTTATCTTCGGTTAAATTATCGTATATAATTGATAAATCCGTGTCTACAATCATATCGCCGTCTATATAAAAACATTTATCAACATCTTCGGGCGATACTTTAAACATTAATAATCTATAATAAGCGGCTAAAGACACATAAGGTATTTTGCATTTTGTAATATCTATTTTATTAAAAAGATAAATATAGTTTTCTACAGGTATATTTATAATTTCAAAATTATACTTCTTTTTTAATTTTAATATTGTATTAATTTCTTTATCACTAAATCCCGTTGTAAGTAAGAAAAATCTTGCTATTCTCGATTTATCAATATTGGTTAAAATCGAAGTTATGGCTACAGTTATAGGAATAATAAAATTTTTATCTCCGCATAATACAAAATTAATATATTTATTTTCCATAAAATTTTCTCCTTTTTTATTTAATTGTCAAAATATTAAAAATTGTAAATAAATAATATTTCCTCATATTTTCTACAGTTTTAATTTTTATAATTGGAATAAACGAAAGGAGATAATATTTTATCTCGCCGCCGACAAATTCCTCTTTTCTTAAAAATGGAATAAACGAAAACAAATAATATTTTTTCCCTCTTTCTTTAATAAACCATCTTTGAATCACATAAACCGCTTTATCTTTATGATTAGCGTCTTCATACATTCGCATAGATTTAAAATATTTTTTATCGCAGTCGCTCGGGTTATTAATCAAAATATTTAGCCAATTCGTTATTTCTTTATTTTTAATAAATGTTTCCAATTCCAAAAAACAATTTTTAGCGATTTTAGAAAATTCTACAATTACATCCCATATTTTATCGTATCGTCCAAATGAAAGGATTTTATATAATCCATTAATTTATAGTTTGACAAATAAAATTATTCTGTTATAATATCCTTATGAACAATAAACCTTTTAATGCATTAAATGATTGTTTTGTTCGGTATTTCTTTACCGATAAAGGCGGCGAAAAAGTTTTGCTTGATTTTATAAACGCTGTTATGA
>NZ_JBNMIZ010000332.1:0-1733 GCF_050873525.1 Brachyspira sp.
AAAATAATACTTATATTTATATATTTTAACTTGACAAAATTTATTATTTAATATATCATTGTTAGATAAAACAAACAACAAATAACCATAAAGGAGTTATAAAATGAGTTCATTAATAAATCAAAAACTTATCGATTTTAAAGTTCAAGCTTATCAAGACGGACACTTTAAAGAAGTTTCAAAAAGCGATGTATTGGGAAAATGGGGAGTATTTTTCTTCTATCCCGCAGACTTTACTTTTGTATGTCCTACCGAATTGGGAGATTTAGCCGACACTTATGACGAATTCAAAAAAATCGGATGCGAAATTTATTCCGTTTCGGAAGATACGCATTTCGTTCATAAAGCTTGGGCGGACGCTTCGGACACAATCAAAAAAATCAAATATCCTATGCTTGGCGACCCAACGGGAATCCTTGCAAGATTTTTCGGAGTATTGGTTGAAGAAGCTGGACAGGCTTTAAGAGGAAGCTTTATAGTTAATCCTCAAGGCGAAATAAAGGCTTACGAAATTCATGACATGGGAATAGGAAGAGACGCCAACGAATTATTAAGAAAAGTTCAAGCGGCTCAATATGTTGCCGAACATGGCGGAGAAGTTTGTCCTGCAAAATGGAGACCAGGCGCTAAAACTTTGAAACCTGGAATCGATTTGGTTGGAAAAATCTAATGATTTGTAAACTTTAATTTTCGATAAAAATTAAAAAAGAGAGGGATTTTTATCTCTCTCTTTTATTTTATTTTTTTATTATTTAATAATTTAATTTTTATTCAGTTTATAACGGAATTTAAAGAATCCATATCGAATATGCAAACCGCCTCAATATCGGGAGCGATTTTTTTAGTCATTCCCGTCAAAACTTTTCCCGGTCCGCATTCATATACTTTGCTTATCCCAATTTTTTGCATATTAATCATACTGTCAAACCATCTCACAGTAGAAAACATTTGCTTATATAAATTTTCTTTTATAGAATCGAAAGAATGAATTTCAGCGGTAACATTTGAAAAAACTTTATTATCCGAATTATTAAATTTGACATTTTCTAAAAATTCTTTCAAACTATCGGCGGCGGGTTTCATGAAAGGCGAATGAAAAGCTCCCGATACTTTCAAAGGCATAACTCTTTTTGCTCCAGCTTCCTGAAGTTTCGGAGTGACTTCTTCTATCGCTTTCGACAATCCCGATATAACGATTTGGTCTTTCAAATTATAATTGGCGGCGACAACCTCTTTATTTTCGGGCATACATTTAACGACATCATCGTAATTTAATCCCAAAACTGCAGCCATTCCGTAAGGAGCGTCTGCGCCCGCTTTCGCCATAAGCAGTCCTCTCGTTCGGGCAATTTTTACGGCATCCTCAAAAGATATATAACCTGCGGCGCATAATGCGGTAATCTCTCCCAAACTATGTCCAGCAAAAAAATCGCCTTTTATATTTTTTGATTGTAAAGCTCTGTAAACTGCAATTCCAACCGTAACCAACGCTGGTTGAGTATTTTCGGTTTTTTTCAAATCTTCTTCCGTTCCTTCAAAACATAAAGCCTTAATATCCGTGTCGCTTAAAATATTTGCGGCTTTATCGAACACTTCTTTTGATTCGGCTATATTATCGTATAAAGATTTTCCCATACCCGCCGTTTGCGAACCTTGTCCTGGAAATAAGAAAGCTATATTTGACATATTAATTCTCCTTAATAATTTTATTTAATTTTTAATTCTAATAAAAA
>NZ_JBNMIZ010000333.1:0-1584 GCF_050873525.1 Brachyspira sp.
ATCTAATATTATAAAATTAGAAAAAAATTTTGTTTAATTTTATAAAAATTTATTTATGAAAAATCTTATTAAGAAAATCAATTATTCTTTCGTTTTTCTGATTATTAAAAAAATTATTCGAGCTATCCATCGCCACAATTTTTCCGCCGTCCATAAAAGCTATATTTGTGGAAAGTTCCCGCACAAAACTAATTTCATGGCTTACAACTATCATAGTCATTTTTTCTTTGGCAAGTTCTTTCAAAACGGATAAAACCTCGCCTATAAGCTCTGGGTCCAATGCAGAAGTAGGCTCATCGCATAAAAGTATTTCGGGTTTCATGGCAAGCGCTCTCGCAATGGCGACTCTCTGTTTTTGTCCGCCCGATAATTCGTTTGGATAGCTTTCGCTTTTGTCTTTAAGCCCCACTCTATCCAAAAGTATTAAAGCCTCTTCAATCGCTTCTTCTCTATTAATTTTTTTTACTATAATCGGAGCTTCTATAATATTTTCTAAAGCGGTTTTATGCGGAAATAAATTGAAATGCTGAAATATCATTCCCATTTTTTCTTTTCGTTTCATCATTTCGGCATGCGATAAATTATTTTTTTTATCCGCGGTTTTTGAAAATAAAATTTCGCCGTCTATATAAACTTCGCCGTAATCGGGACTTTCTATTTGAATTATATTTCTAAGAAGAGAACTTTTTCCTGCTCCCGAAGGTCCTATAATCGAAAGTATATCGCCTTTATGAACATCGAAAGAAACTCCGTTTATCGCGGAAATATTTTTATAAGATTTTTTTAAGTCGACTACTTTTAAGTTAATTTCTGATAACATATTTTTTCTCCAACCGCCTAAAAATTAGAACCAAAACCGAAGTGAAAGCCAAATATATTATCCCCGCTATAACGAAAGGCATCAATTTAAAATCTCTCGTTAATATTTCTCTCGCATGAAGCATCAAATCTCCTATTCCCAAAACTATAACAAGCGCCGTATCCTTTACCAAATTAATCGCTTCGTTCGACAACGGAGGCAAAACTCTTCTAACCGCTTGAGGCAAAATTATTCTCGTCATAATCTGTCTATGATTCAAATTAAGAACATAAGCCGCTTCAAACTGCCCTTTTTCTATACTTTCTATGCCCGCTCTGAATATTTCCATAAGATAAGCGGAATAATTTAAAATAAAAGTTATAGCCGCCGAAGTAAAAGCTGGAAAAGCTATAAAATTATTAGTCATTAACGGAAGCCCGTAATAAAAGAAAATTAATTGCAATATTAAAGGCGTTCCTCTGAATATCCAAGCGTATATATCGAAAATATATCTTACAAATTTTGGAGCGCTGAATTGCAACGCGGCAAAAAGCATAGACAAAGGCATTGAAAATAAAGCCGTTACAAAATAAAGGCTTAAAGTCGTATATGTTCCTTTAAGCAAATAAATAGTCGTGGATATTATATATTCCATAAAGCAAAATAAAACCGATAAAATTATTATTAAATATTTGAATAGATTTTATTATAATATTATTCATAAAAATTTTCAATTATTATTTTTCATTTATACGAATAATTATAAACAAAAAGGAGATAATGCA
>NZ_JBNMIZ010000334.1:0-1583 GCF_050873525.1 Brachyspira sp.
ATATAATTATTTACGATAATATTTTTTTTATTATTAGAATTTATATTATTAAATATTTTTATATTTTCAATTTTTGCAGATTCTTTAGTCAAATTAAAAATTTCTGTTTCTTTTATAATCTCGTTTGCCAAAGTTTTAAAATGCATTTTATAACTTATAATCGAGTTAGAAGTTTTTCTTAAAATATTATCATAGCATTCTATATTTTGATTATCGTTTAATCTTTTATATTTAAAATTTTCAAAAGTGTTTAATTTATTCTCGTTTAAAAAATCTAAAGCTACGGCGTTGGAATATTTTGAATGGCTTTTATCATTTAAATGACAAAAATCGCAACCCGCAAAAATTATATATTTAGGATTAAGAAAATTGGCAATTCTCAAAGCGGGCATTATTACGCTTCCTTCCATAGGAAAATAAATATTATTAGTATTTTCATGCGGATAAATAATTTTCTCAAAACTTTCATTATGCGAAAAATAAAATATTCTTTTTTTATCAATATTCGTAAGCGGAAAAGGATAAGTAGTGTGAGTGGTAAATATTGGCATTTCGGTTTTTATGGAATCGATTATATGAATAGAAGAATAAAATCCGCCGTCAGTTGAAACAATCGCATCCGCTTTTATATCATTTTTTATTAAAGTATTGAAAGCATGCGACAAAACTAAAATAAAATGAGTTTTTGAAAGTTCTTTAATTTCTTCAATATAATTATCAATGGAAGCTCCCGCCGATATTAAAAGCAGAGGAATTTTTTTATTCAAAATATTTTTATAAGTTTTAATCGAATAGCCTTTATTAAAACGCAAATTATAAATTATATTTCTTGCCCAAATCGGAGCGAAATAATAATTTGAAGTAAGCGACATCAATTTTTCTTTTATATTATTTATCAAAAGCGAATGAATATTGTCGTAATAATTTTTATTTTCCGCGTTTATATTCGATGCTCTTATATGTCTTATATAAATTATTTTTTTAATATCTTCTTCGGCTATATAAAAATTGAAAAAAGAAATTATATCTTCGATTTTTTCGTCTAATAAAATAATTACTCTTTTTAAATTTTTTGATTCTATATTTTCAAAAATCAATTTTACAATTTCAATATCTTTTTCTATTATTATCGCTTTGCTCTCTTCGTTTAATGATAAAAAATAATCAATATGATAAAAAGAAGCAATCGACAAAAATATTCCAATGCGGCTCGAACTTTCTTTTATATTTTGGTTTATTAATCTTTTCGCCTCTTCGAGTGGCGCGTAAGCGGAAGTTAAAGGTTTATCATTATAAATAACGGTTATCAGATTATCTTTATTTAATTTTATTTTGTATAAATCATTTTTTGTTTGATAATTTTTAAGTTTTTGGCATGCTCTTAAATTGTATTTATTTTTATTTAATTCTTCTATGTTTTTAATATAATTATTCATTATTCCTCATTTTTTAAGAATAAATTTTTTATAATAGTTTTTTTATTATATATTTTTTAGAAAAAATTTACTATTTTTAATTAAGTTGTTTTTGAGGAATAAAAAAGACACCGCAAATAAATACGATGCCTTAAAAAATTTATTCTA
>NZ_JBNMIZ010000335.1:0-1573 GCF_050873525.1 Brachyspira sp.
CTAATATGCCTTGAAAGAGAGGAAGTTCTAAAAATATCAGAATATTCTCCAAAACCGTTTATAAAAGCCTGCCCTAAATTATCAATATCGCATCTTAAAACTCCTATTCTTTTTATGCCTTCTGTTTTTTCAATCAAATCTTCAAAACTAATTAAATCGGATTGTTTATTTTTAAAATTGTAATTTCCTATATATAAATTAATATTTTTATTTTTTAAATCGTTTTTTGAATAAGTTCTAACCGCATTATTAAAGTCGTTTCCAAAATATAAATATCTATCGTTATTTTGAGATATAGAAGGCAATTCTACTACCAAATCTCTATCCAGATTATTTTTATTATCTACTATAACAATATCGTCTTCCTCGTTTGCCAAATATTTTCCAGCTTTATATAGATTATAACATATATCGCATGCATATCCTAAATCATTATCTCTTTCTTTTGTATTTTTAGAAGAAGTATGACATATAGAACATTCAAAATCGGATTTATTTTCTTTCGGAGTCAAAATCGTTTTTAACTGTTCTATATTATATCTTCTCTGTTTATCGTAAGAAAGTTTTTGAGATAACGACTTAAATATATTTTTAGTATCTTTCAAATCGTTAAAAGAAAATTCTTTATAATCCATAGCAATATAAAGTTCTATGGAAAATTCTTTAATAAACCAATCGTTAATTTTTTCTTTTATCTCTTTTACTATTTCATTTAAATTTTTTAAATGAGGCAGAATGATATAAAAATGTCCGCCGCCAGAATATAGCAAATTGATTCTATATAAATCGAATTTTTCCAATATTTCGTCCACAATATGTTCCATCATTATTTCAAGGTAGAAGGACCTTGCTCTTAAAGATTTTAAAGCGCCTTTGGAAGATATTGTATAAATAAATTTTTGTATGCCAGAAATATCCGCCGATAATAAAGCAAAATAATTTTCGTTGTTATATAAAACTTCGTAATTTAAACCGTCTTTATAACGATATATAGACGAAATCAAAGCAGATTTTATTTTTATATAATCATACAGAGATATATCGTAGGAAATTTTTTCTTTGGAACGATATGGAATATAAGAAGATAGATTTTTTATTGCATTTATTACGGAATTAATATTGTTAATATCAATATCTTTCAAATCGCTTTTTAATTTTTCAAAATCAATATCATTTTCGTTTAATTCGTTTTTTAGTTCGGGATAAATTATTTTATCGTTATTTATATTCAAAGGATAATAATATTCGCCGTTTTCTTTATCTTTTCCAAATAATGTAAATATTGATTTTAAACGAAAATCTTTTATATTATTTTCATTTATCGGAGCGGAAAATTTATCTAAAATAATTTTGTCTAATTTCTCAGAAAATTCGTCCAAAAATTTATTATCGTTATCGTTTAAAGACGGAATTTTATATTTCAAATCGTCAAATATATTTTTATCGATATTTAGATTAATATTTAGAAAATCGGAGATGTAATCTATATTTGATAGAATCGATTTTATAATAATATCTTTCATAAAAATTATTATATATGTTAAACTATATAATGTCAAACAAAATAATAAAA
>NZ_JBNMIZ010000336.1:0-1564 GCF_050873525.1 Brachyspira sp.
AATAAAACCATGTTGTTATAATAATACTTACAATAAATATTTATTAAACGAATACGACAAACGAGAGGCTTTTAGTATGGGAATGGGCGGAATATTGAAAGCGAAAAAAATAGTTATAGCGGCTATCGGAAAAAATAAAGCGTCAGCGATAAAAGAATTGCTTTTGAACGATAAAATAACCACGAAATGCCCAGTGACTTTTTTGAAACTGCATAACGATGTCACAGTAGTTATTGACGAAACGATAGCGAAAGCGATAGGTTATAAAAGTAGTAAAAAGTAAATTGTAAAATAAAAAACCGAAGTAATCCAGAATAAAGGAATTTTATTAGTTTGGATTGCCACGCATCTATTGAGGATAGTAATGACAGTGTAAAAATAATTGTCATTACGAACGAATGAAATGAGTGAAGTAATCCACAAAAAATGAAATTTTATTATATTTGGATTGCTTCGATTTATAAATAAATCTCGCAATGACGGGGTGCAAAAAATAATTGTCATTACGAACGAATGGAATGAGTGAAGTAATCCACACAGTATAGATTGCTTCGGCTATAAATAGCCTCGCAATGACGACTTTAAAAAATAACGGACGAAGTCTTAACCTCGCCCGTGCTTGAATGTGTGAATTAGAATTATATTTTAATTGAAAAAGATTTTTTACGCTTTCGGTCCAAATCTAAATCCTAATTGAAGTCCAATGTCAAACGAATCGCCTCCAATTTTTACTTCTTTCATTTTTGGTCCAAAATCTCCGCCCAAATACAAGCCGAAATTCATTGCGATACTATCCGTGAAAAATAAATAATAATCGAAAGTCACTTTCATGTATCCGATAACGGAAGGAGAAAACATATCGGTTATATCTTGTCTTTTAAGTGTAATATCAGTTTCATTTACAAGCCCTTCTCTTGTTGTTGATTCTACTGCAGAAGTCTGCTGCATTGAGAACCATCCAGAAATAGGAATTTTAACTCCTCCGCCAATTCCTATGGCAATCGCTCCTTTTCTACCAACGCCAATATTGAATTTAGGAAGCAGTCCTATTTTGAAGCTATGATAGAATTGACTAATCGATATACCTTCTTCAGTGCTATAAGTTGGGGATGCATCACCCAAACCAATACTAGTTACACCTGTAGAACCGTATCCCATACTATACAAATCCCAAGCATAACCCAATTCACCCAAAACGCTTATGCCGAAACCGTCTTTGACTTGGAACATATAACCGATTTGCGCGCTAATATCCGCGTCGGCGCTTATTTCTCCTTTGATACCCAAATCTTTGGCTTCTTTAGTTGGGATTACGACTCCAGCGCCGCCAGCCAACTGGAACAAAAACTCGAAACCGCTTGCCGCAAATGCCGATGTTCCGAGCGCCATCGTCATTGCCATAATTAGAAGAAATTTTTTAATGTTTTTCATTTTTTTACTCCTTTATGAAAAAATTTTTTATTTATAACAAAATTGGGTTTCTTCTTTCCCAATAAGTTATCGAAACCAAAATATCCGCAAAGAACGGACAAAATATAAATTGATTTAATGAAAAGATTTTTGC
>NZ_JBNMIZ010000337.1:0-1543 GCF_050873525.1 Brachyspira sp.
CATTTAAAATTTTAATTTCTATTTCTGACATTTTATAAATAATATCTAAAAATGTATCTAATAATCCCGTATCTATTTGTTTTTCCGTATCTAATTGATTAATTAAAATATCTCTAAATATATTTATTTTATATTCTGCTTTTGTATCTATAACTTTTTTAATAACCAATTCAAATGCATCCATAAAATCTTCGTTATCGTTTATATCCTCTGTTTTAATTCCAATTTCTATTAATCTTTTGTCAAGCGTTTCAATAAAATTATTTAATCTATTCTGTTTTATTCTCGCCCTATAATCGAAGAATACTTCATTTAACACAGCGCCATAAGGAACGGATGATAAAATACTTTTACAAATAGATATTCCAACTTCTTCCATATTGTTTGAAACTTTATCTTTTTTATTCATAATTTATAAATCCTTATTTACATTATACAATTTATAAAACATTTATCAAATTTAATTGCTATATACAAACATATAAAAACAAGTATAATTGTAATGATAAATTAAATAATCACTTCTCCTCAACTATCTTAATCTCTTCTTCGGTTAAATCATAAAGCCCACGCCAACGGCGGGCTTTAGCCAAACAATCTTATCAATCTCCCTCTCCTCCGCCGAACTATCAACCTTACTACGCTTTTTCTCAATTATCTTCTCAACCAAACCCTCGATTTTAGTCTCCGTTTTCTTATCGACTTTAAGAATAAATTTTAAACTATCATTGCTAACATTAGCGAAGCAATCTAAAGTGAATGAGATAAATCAATCTCAATAAATAATCTAAATTCTCTTTTGACAAATAAAATCATTCTGTTATAATAAAATTATGGACGAGTTGGAATATTTAAAAAATAGCGAAAATGAAATTATAACAGTCGACAGCCTAAACAAGAAAAATGATTGTTTTGTTCGTTATCTTTTCTCCGATAGAGGAAATGAAAATATAGTTTTAGATTTTATTAACGGAGTAATGATTGATTCAAATTTTAAAACTTTTTCTAATGTTGAAATTTTAAATCCGTTCAATTTGAGTAAATATTTGGATGGTAAAGAGTCAATAGTTGACGTGAAATGTATTACAGACGATAACGATACCGTAATAATTGAAATTCAATTGCAAGGTAATCAATATTTTATCGGAAGAAGTCTTTACTATTGGGCTAATAGTTATAGCTCGTTGTTAAATAAGTCCGACAATTATACAAAACTTGCTCCCGTGATTGGAATGAATATTTTGGATTTTACAATATTTAACGATATAAAAGATTTTCATTCATGTTATTTACTTAAAGAAATTAATCATAATAAAATATTAACCGACCATTGTATGCTGCATTATATTGAACTTCCAAAATTTAATTTAAATGATTTTGAAAATAAAGAAAAACTTATAACTTGGATAAAATTTTTTAAGGGGGAGAATATGTCAAATTTAATAAAAGAAAATAATATTTTTGAAGAAGTAGAAAAGAGATGTCAAAGTTTTATTGAAAGCGACCCATTGATAAACGCCTATCGAAAAAAAGAATGGGAAGG
>NZ_JBNMIZ010000338.1:0-1541 GCF_050873525.1 Brachyspira sp.
ATATTATAATTTATAAATTTCAAGTCAAAATAAATTTAAAACTAAACTAATTTAAAAAATATTTGAGTCTGAATTTTTGAATCATTATAATTAGTATTGAAAAACAAAATATAATATATATAATCATTGTCAATAAAATAATTAAAAAATGATTTAAACAGGAATTAAATTTTCAAAATGGAGTTAATAAAACAATTTGCAATTATTTTTTCGATATATTCGATTTCCGATATTTTCTGTAAATCGCTTAAACTTCCGATTCCAGCAAATGTTGTCGGAATGCTTTTGCTTTTTATATTTCTTATCACAGGAATAATAAAAGAACATCATATTGATAAAGCGAGCGATATTTTGATTAGCAATATGTCTTTATTATTCGTTCCCGCAACTTTGGCGATAATGGAAGAATACAAATATATAAAAGATGAAATTGTCCCGTTTATAATCGTCTGCGTATTTATGGTAATCGTTATAATGGTTTCTACGGGATTAATCGCTCAAATTTTGGAAAATATTTTTAATAAATTAAGAAAAGGAAAATAAAATGATAGAATTATTTGAAACAAATCCAATAATACCAATCGTTATAACTTTGATAGCTTATATTATTTCATATACTATTTATATAAAAACTAAACTGCCGATTCTGACTCCTTTGGTGACGACTGTGATTTTGGTAGGTTTTTCTTTATATTTTATGCAAGTTCCTTATAATGTTTATAACGAAAGCGGAGGAAAATTTATAAACGCTTTGGTAGGACCCGCGACTGTGGTTTTGGCTCTACCGATATATAGAAATCTCCCGATACTCAAAGCGAATCTTCCCGTAATATTGATAAGTATAGCGATAGGAAGCGCGATTGGAATAATAGGAATTTTTATAATGTCAAAAGCGCTCGGAATATCGGACAATATACTTTTATCGCTCCTTCCAAAATCTGTGACAACCGCTATAGCCGTAGATATTTCGGCAAATATTGGAGGAATAAAATCTATAACGGTTTTGTCGGTAATAATATCTGGAATAACTGGCGCAATAGTCGCTCCGTTTGTTTGTAAAATATTTAAAATAAAATCTCCTTTGGCGATAGGTTTGGGAATCGGAACTTCTTCGCATGCGGTTGGGACGAGCAAGGCAATAGAAATGGGAGAGACAGAAGGCGCGATGTCGGGGCTTGCGATAGGAATAGCTGGAGCTTTAACCGTAGTGTTGCTTCCAATACTTTACAGATTGCTTGTTATTATATGGAATTAATTAATATTTATAATAACAAGGTGGGTTCGCTCTGCGCCCCTTGACGACTGTCCACCTTTGGTGCGGGAAACCCCTTGCATGCTTTTCTATATATTGTTAACACAATGGGCTTGCCAACGGCACGCAGAAGCGGAAGCCACATTGTTGTCAGGTTTATAATCGTCATTACGAGGCGATAGCCGAAGTAATCCAAAATTAATTAAATTTTATTTTAAAATTTAGTTTTATTAATAGTGGATTGCCACGCCTTTTGCCAAAGGCACGCCTACGGCGTCAAGGCTCGCAA
>NZ_JBNMIZ010000339.1:0-1490 GCF_050873525.1 Brachyspira sp.
ATACTATACTATACTATACTAATATTTTAAACTTTTTATTAGTTTCCATTTATTTTAAAATTAGAATTTCTTATTTCAGTTTTTATTTTATATCATGGAGTTATTATGCTGTTTAGCTCTATGATATTTCTTTGTCTTTTCCTTCCCGTAGTATTTTGTTCCTACTATTTAATTGATAAAAGATTTAAAAATATTTTACTTTTAATCGCAAGTATAATATTTTACGCTTGGGGAGGAGTTAGCTATACTTTAATAATGTTCTCTTCGATAATCGTCAATTATATATTCGCGTTATTGATAGACAAAGCGATAGAAAATAATAATTTGAAAAATAAAAAAATATATTTGGCTTTATGCATTATAATTAATTTGTCAATATTAGGATATTTCAAATATACGAATTTTATTATTTCAATTATCAATTCTTTATCTTCAAATAAAATAATCGAATTAAAAAATATAGTTTTGCCTATTGGAATATCTTTTTATACTTTTCAGGCTTTATCTTATGTTATCGATGTTTATAGAGGGCATAATAAAGCGCAGAAAAATATATTTAATTTGGCTTTATATATTTCGTTCTTCCCGCAGCTTATAGCAGGTCCTATTGTGAAATATCATGATATTGAAAATCAAATAATAAACAGAAACGAGAATTTAGAAAATATATTTTACGGCATTAAAAGGTTTATTTACGGTTTATCGAAAAAAGTAATTCTCGCAAATATGTTCGCTTTATCATGCGATGAAATATTGAAACAGCCTACAAACGAATTGGGAACGGCTTTGGCTTGGGTTTCGGGAATTTTATATACGCTTCAAATATATTATGATTTTTCGGGCTACTCGGATATGGCTATCGGTTTGGGCAAAATGTTCGGATTTACTTTTTTAGAAAATTTTAATTATCCGTATATATCGAAATCTATAAAAGAATTTTGGAGAAGATGGCATATATCTTTATCGACTTGGTTTAAAGAGTATTTATATATTCCATTGGGCGGAAACAGAAAAGGAAAATTATTCACATATATAAATCTTTTAATAGTTTTCTTTGCAACGGGATTATGGCATGGAGCGAGTTATAATTTTATTTTATGGGGATTATTTCATGGCTTCTTTTTGGTAATTGAAAGAATATTTTTAGGAAAATTATTAGAAAAGAATAAATTAAAGTTTATCAATCATATTTATGTGATATTCGTGTTTATAATAGGCTGGGTTTTATTCAGAGCGAACGACTTAAAACATGCGTTAGAATTATATAAATTAATGTTTAGTTATAAAGAAAGCGTTTACACAGTCCGTTATTTCTTTTATCCTCAAACTTTTGTATGTTTTATATTCGGAATATTATTTAGCGGATTATTTCAAAGTTTATTTCCAAAAGTCAGAGGGGTGGCGTTTTCAAGCAAAGTTTATATATTGGAAAGCATAATTCAATATATATTATTATTTATTTGCATTATGTATTTAGTGAACGGGACTTA
>NZ_JBNMIZ010000340.1:0-1490 GCF_050873525.1 Brachyspira sp.
AAGTGAATTTATAAAAAAGTTAACATAATTTTATCATTATTTTAAATTTATCATTACAAGCAAGTAAAACAAAGCGAAGCAATCCAAATATAATTAAATTCCTTTTTTGTGGATTACTTCGGGCGTTGCCCTCGTTCCCTAGGCTAAAGCCCACACACTAAAAGCGGGCAGTCGCCGAGTGCGGGACGCCTCGCCAATCCCAAAGGGACGCAGAGCGAAGGCGGACAGTAGTCTCGGCGAATGACGAAATAAAAATTCGTTCATTATTTTTTATATTATCTATTAATCAAAGATAATTAAATTTTCCGTAAGTTATTTTTTTATGCAAGGCTATCGCTTCCGAGTCGGTTAAATGAGCGACATAATCTTTTATCAGCTCTTCATCATTTTTATAAGGAATGTTAGCTTTTTTAAATAATTTGTCTTCTTCTATAATTTCTTTATGTTTTAATAAATATTCAAAAATCGTGGAAACTATTCTATAAACTCTTTCGGAATCTTCGAGTATCGCTTTGCTTTCGTAAACTTTTTTAAACATAAACGCTCTTAAATTATTTATCGCTTTCAATACTTTATCGTCAATGTCAATCTCCATTTTTTCCATGCTCGCTTCGATTACTCCCATAACCATAGCGTCAACTCTGTCTCCGTAGCTATGTCCCAAAACTTTAGTTATATCTTTTGGAATATCGCTTGTTTTTAAAAGTCCGTATCTTATCGCATCGTCTATATCATGATTAGAATAGGCTATCGTGTCGGATATTCTAACCAAAATTCCTTCATTTGTCGCTGGTCCCGAAGAATCGGCGATTAATTTTCCGCTTTTTCCTTTAGTATGTTTTACAATTCCGTCTCGCACTTCAAAAGTAAGGTTTAATCCTTTTCCTCTTTCCAAATGTTCGACTACTCTTAAAGAATGCGTGGAATGATGAAATCCTTTATAATATTTTGCAATCGCTTTTTCTCCCGCATGTCCAAAAGGCGAATGTCCCAAATCATGTCCGAGCGCTATCGCTTCCGTTAAATCTTCGTTTAATCTTAAAGCCCTCGCTATGCTTCGCGCGATTTGCATAACCTCCAAAGTATGAGTTAGTCTCGTTCTAAAATCTCCAACCGAAAGCATTATAACTTGAGCTTTATCTTTGAGTCTTCTAAAATATTCGCTGTGAATTATTCTGTCTCTGTCTTGCATATAGAGAGTTCTTATATCGTCCTTTTCTCTTTTGAATTCCGCTCCTTTGCTTTTTGCCGAAAACGAAGCCGCGGGAGACAAAAAACTTTTTTCTCTATCTTCTATATCGAGCCGTATTGTTCTCAAAATAAATTTCCTAAATAAACGATTTTTATGAACTATTATAATATAATTTTTCGCCTCCCACAAGATAAGTGGGTTGAAAAATGTGGGGAAACTATGTATAATAGAGAAGTGCGTAGGAAATACATCATAGATGTATTTCATTGGAGAGTTGTCCGAGAGGTCGAAGGTGCCG
>NZ_JBNMIZ010000341.1:0-1468 GCF_050873525.1 Brachyspira sp.
TCAACAATATATTAAGAAATTATCCTGAAATAGATATATCAATTATAAAAGAAGATGAAAACGAAAAACCGATATTTGATTATAATAATTATAAAATCAAATATTATTATTTTAATAAATTGGATTCTTATAATTTTAAACATAAATTTGATTTTTATTTTTTAGACGATATTTTAGCGCCTGCGCATAAAATACGAGACACGACTAATTTCTTTAACTACTTGTATCCTAATAAAATATTGGAAAATTCGAAAAGAATAGTATGCATCGGGCATGATTTAATTCCATTGTTATTTCATGAATATTATTTAAATCCTAAAAGCGTTTATTTTTTGCATTTAGAAACCGCAAAAATCATAGAGCATTTTTTCGTAAACAGCGAAAATACAAAAAACGACTTCATTGAATATTTAAATATAGACAAGAATAAATTAACGGTTATATATAGCGGCGTGGATAAAAAATTTGAAAATCCATTAAAAGAATATTATCATAAAGAAAGACTGAATAATATAATTTTTGTTTCGGGAGAAGATAGAAGAAAAAATGCGCAAGGATTAATAAGAGCTTTTGCCATAGCTTATAATTCTAAAAATATTCCTATAGATTCTAAATTATATATATGTTGTAAAGCTGGAGCGGGTTATTCTAATTTTTTGAAATCTACAATGAGAAAATGCAATATAAAAAATAGAGTAATAATCACGGGATTTATTAGCGATGAAGATATGATAAATTTAATATCCAATTCAAAAGCGAGTTTCTTTCCATCGTTTTACGAAGGATTAGGACTGCCTATTTTGGAAAGTTATGCATGTTCAACTCCAAGTTTTGCCTCAAATGTTTCATCCACAAAAGAATTTGTTTTAAAAGAATGTTCATTCGACCCTTATGACGATAACGATATGGCAAACGCTATAATAAAAGCTTTTAACGATGAAGAACTTTGCAAAAAATCTGTAGAATTTGGCAGAAAATTATTAAAAGAAAAATGCAACGGAGATGTGGTAAGTAAAAAAGTAGTGGAAAAATTAAAAGAATTAAATAAAACCGTAATTATGGATAAAGCTATTTTTATGGAATATAACGATTATAAATTATTCTCTTATACAAATTCGCATATATTTTTAACTATTCACCATTATTCCGATATGGAAACGGTAAATAATTCTTTGGACAGCGAGAAATATAATAACGATTTTATACCTATAGAATATTATAATAATTTTTTAAATAAATATAAATATAATAAAAAGATATTCGTTTTAGGAAGTTCTAAAATTTTAGAATACGCCGTTAAAGAAACGGATAAAAATAATTCTTATTTATTTATATATAAAAGCGAAATCTTTAATATTATATTCGATTATTTAAATAATTCTCTTGACAATTTTAAAGAAATCATAAAAAAATATTATTATAACCTCTACAAAATAATCGAATGCATAGATAATATAAACGATATAAA
>NZ_JBNMIZ010000342.1:0-1462 GCF_050873525.1 Brachyspira sp.
AAATAATACATATACTACATTTTAACGATTAAAAACTTAGAAAGCATTTTAAATAAAGTGGAAATTTATTATATAATCTATATATTCATTTTTAAAATTTAATTTTATTAGAAGTGGATTTCTTCGGAAAATAATACAAAAAATAAGTAGAAGACTATTTTTTAGCCTTCTACCCTATTCCAGTTTTTTTTCTAATTTTGATTAAATAAACAAGCGGTTAAAATTATCGTATCATACCGTTATTAATTCTTACTACTCTTCTTGTATCGCTTATATCTTTCTGTCCCGGCATAAACAAGAATTCCCAGCCTCGATGCTTATCCGTAAACATAGCGGTATGATTCAACTGTTTACTAATAAATTCTGGTCTTTCCGCCAAATATATATTTTGATTGGTCATATAAGGCATATTTTGAGCCGTAAAGTAAATACCAGGGTGATTTTTATATTCTTCATGATAATTATATATTCCGTAATAAGCGTAATAAGAATGAACGCTAGCGGCTCCAGAATATCCAAGGTTATCATAGTCATACATAACCAAAATTTCTATGAAGCCGGGATTTATATATTGTCTTTCAAATAAATTATTTACAAAAGTAGACGCACTCCAGAAAGTTTGAACCCCATGTCGAGCGGTTACAAAATCGAATACTCCGTCTTTAAATGGGTTATCGCCAGCATATTTCGTTCTTGCATTTTCGGTTGTTAAAGCGTTAGCGTAAATAGCTCCAATCGTATATATATTTTTTTCTTTCCAAGTAATGCCGTTCTTCTGCATAGACCAAGAGTTATCAGCAAATCTCGTCTTATCTCCTCTTTTTATCGTTATATCTCTATAAGGGATTATAACAACTCCGACTAATTTTTTGATAATAGTATTGTCTTCTTTATAAACTATATCGCCGTTTTCATTGAAATAATAATAATCTTGCGCGCTATATTGTCCATGAGTATGTTTTCTTTGAAAATTATTGGCATCTCTATTATTTCCCCTATTTCTAATGGCGAATACCTTTCCATCGTTTACGGCTTTTCTGTTGATTTGGTCGAACCATAATTGTTTTAATTTATTGGTGTCTTTATAGCTTACATTGGTATAACCGTCTCCTACTACGCCGAAAGGAACGCGAACATCGTAATAATCTCCCGGGCTATCGTTTGGCAAAATCGTGGTATCGTCTCCATCCGTATCGCCTCCTGAAGAACCATCGTCTCCAGAACCTCCGTTTCCGCCTGAAGAATCACCGCCGCCAGAACTTCCGCCGGGATTCGTATTCTCGCTCGAATAATTTCTTCCGCCGCTTCCCGTAATCTCATCTCCAGAGCAGGCAACTATTCCCGCGATGCTAAATGCCGCTATTAACAAAATAATAGCTATTCGTTTTGAAATTTTTAATACTTTTGTGTTAATCATAATTAACTCCTTATTTTAATTAAATTATAGGCTTTCAATTCCTAT
>NZ_JBNMIZ010000343.1:0-1447 GCF_050873525.1 Brachyspira sp.
AAAATATAATAATCTAATTAATAATAAAATAAGGATTTGTAAATGAGCGACAAAGAAATAAAAAATAATAATACTACGACAAAATATAAAATTCCATTCGTTAAATTTATGCCTATTGCGGCGGTTATATCTTCGATACTTTTTATAGCATCGATTTGTATATTTGCCCAAAAAATAAAAAGCGGGAATTTCAATTTGAGCATTGATTTTGCGGGCGGAGTAGAATTGAATGTAAAAATTGATAATCCTCAAGTAATAAATATTGCGGAAATAAGAGCTTTATATTCCAACTTTGGAGAAGAGACGATTAATATACAGGAATTGGAAGGCGAAGAAAATATAAATTCTTTTCTTTTAAGATTCAGAGGCTCGAACGAAGAATCGGACAGAGCGATGAAAGTTCTTTACGATAATTACGGCGAGGATAAAGTTTCTTTAATCGGAAGCAGTATTATAAGCGGAGTCGTTTCAGCCGATAATTTGAAATTGGCTTTTATACTTATAGTAATCGCTTGGATAATAATAATGATTTATATAGCTATAAGATTCAATCATCGATACGCTTTGCCCGCGATTATAACTCTTATACATAATGTGGTTATAGTATTCGGAATAATCACTTTCTTAAATAAAGAATTTTCAATATTAGTTTTGTCTTCTATTTTGACTCTAATCGGTTATACGATTAACGATATAATAGTAGTATTTGATAGAATAAGGGAAAATTTCGACAGTCATAAACCTTTTAAAGAAATAGTAAATTCGAGTTTAAATAATGTAGTCGGAAGAACGGTAATGACGAGCGTATCGACTTTACTTGCCGCTGGCTCAATAATGATTTGGGGCGGTTCTATACTTTACGATTTCGCGTTTACTTTCTTTTGCGGAGTCGTTATAGGAACTTACGCAAGTAATTTTATAGCGAGCGGACTTTTAATATTATTTATGAAAGGCAAGAAAGATTAAATTATTATTTAGAATTCGTATTTATGATGTGGTTTGATAAATATTGCACACTCTGTGTGCCTCTCCGAAGTCGGACATATGTCACGGCAATGATAATTTTTTAGAATTTTTTTGGCTACTGCCAGCTTTAGCGTAAGTCTTCGGTTTTATAGTAGATTGCCACGCTCACGCTCGCAATGACAGAATTTTTTTATTTTAAGCCGTTGACATAAATTTAAAAAGATTGTATAAATCAAAAATCATTTATTAAATATTTAAATTGAATTGTGTTGACAAAAATTTTTAAATGTTATAAAATATAACTCAATTAATCAATGTTTAAAAAAATAAATTAATTGTTGACATTATTTTAAGAGATTGTATAATGATTGCAATTAATTACTATTTTGACGCGGAAGCGGGCTGTAAGCCAAATAAGCTATTGATTAATTTTTTAAATATTGTATAATTTAATCAATATTTAAATGTTTAATAAAAATAA
>NZ_JBNMIZ010000344.1:0-1409 GCF_050873525.1 Brachyspira sp.
ATTTTATATTTTAGATTTTTATTATAATGAAAAAAATATTTTTGCCATTACTTTTAGTATTTTTATTTAGCGCTTTGCTTTTGGCGGACGATATATATATTCCTCCCGAACAGCTTCCCAAAAACGCTTTATCGTTTATACAAAAATATTTTCCAGATGTGAATATTCTTTATGCAGAAATGGATAAAAAAGATTACGAGGTTCGATTAGCAAACGGAGTGGAAATAGAATTTTTAAGAAACGGAGAGCTTAAAGAAATAGAAGGAAATTATGTAGCGATTCCTTTTGAAATATTATCCGAGCCTGTCGCAAATACTGTCCGCAGAACTTATCCGAATACGGTTATAACGAAAATAAAAGTAAAATGGAATCTATATGAAGTGAAACTTAATAATATGATGAAACTTTATATAGACGCAAACGGGCAGCTTTTAGGACAAAAATTTGACGATTAATAATTGACATTATCAATTTTAAATTTATGATTATAATAAAGTTTATTAATTAAATGGAGATTATTATGACAATAAATAAAGTCTATTCGGTATATTACAGCGCAACGGGAACTACTCAAAAAATCGCTTCTTTCTTGGGAGAAAATATAGCGAAAAAATTAAATGTCATGTTTGAAAAATATAATTATAGTTTGCCGAAAAGAAGAGAAAAAATTTTGGAATTCAAAGAAAACGAACTTGTAATATTCGGCACTCCGACTTATGCGGGCAGAGTTCCAAATATAATGCTTCCATATCTTAAAAATAATATCAAAGGAAACGGAGCTTTAGCGGTTCCAGTCGTTCTTTTTGGAAATAGAAATTTTGACGATTCTTTAATAGAATTAAGAAATATATTGGAAGATAACGGATTTAGAACTATAGCGGGCGGAGGATTTATAGGCGAGCATGCATTTTCCTATACTTTGGGAGCGAATAGACCAGACGAAAATGACATGAAAATCGCTTTGGATTTTGCCGAAAAAATAGCGGATAAAATAATCAATCTTAAAGAGATTCCAGCAGAGCCGATAAAAGTGAGAGGAAACGAACCTTTGCGTCCTTATTATATGCCTAGAGACAGACATGAACATGCGATTGATATTTTGAAAGTAAAGCCGAAAGTCGATATTCCGAAATGCACGGACTGTAAAATATGTGCTTATGTTTGTCCTATGGGTTCGATAGATTTTAACGATATTACAAAATATGTCGGTATCTGCACGAAATGCGGAGCCTGCGTAAAAAAATGCCCCGAAAAATGTAGGTATTATGATGACGAAGGATATTTATATCATCAGCATGAACTCGAAGAAGAATTTGAAAGAAGAGCCGAACCAGAAATTTTTTGTTAATTTTTTTAATAATAAAGAATTATTCTAATTGAAATTTTTTATATAATATATTATAGTATAA
>NZ_JBNMIZ010000345.1:0-1353 GCF_050873525.1 Brachyspira sp.
ACTATAATTTTTTTAATCGTTTTAATTAAATATTCGGCGGTTTTGGATATAATGACTTTCGGAGATACGACAAGTTTATCTTTGGGGGTTAATGCGAAAAAAATGAGAATATTTTTTATAATCGTTTCTTCTTTTATAACGGCAATTTTGGTTTCTTTTGTCGGAATAATAGGATTTGTCGATTTGGTTTCTCCGCATATAGTTAGAAAAATTTTCGGAGCAAAACATATTGTGGCGATTCCAATGTCGGCGCTTTTCGGCGGAATGCTGCTTAATATTGCCGATATATTTTCAAGGATTATGGTTCAGGGAGCGAATATTCCAATCGGCATAGTGACGGCTTTGATTGGAGCGCCTTTTTTCTTATATATTTTTCTTAATAATAAAGCTGCGGGAAATCAAAAATGATTGAAGTTGATAAATTATCTTTTTCTTATGGAAATAAAAAAATTCTAAATAATATTTCATTTAAAATTTTTGAAAACGATAGATTATGCATTATCGGTCCAAACGGTTCGGGAAAAACGACTTTATTAAAATCGTTATGCAATATTTTAGATTTTCAAGGTTCTATATTAATCGAAAATAAAAATATAAAAGATATTGAAGTTTATAAAACCGTTGCTTTCATGAGTCAAATCTCGGAAATATATTTTGATTATTCCGTTTTCGATACTGTTATGCTCGGCAGGTATTCGAGTTTTAAAGATAAAATTTTTTCGATGCCCGACAAAAAAGACAAAGAAATAGTTTTGGAATGTTTGGAAAAATTAAAAATAATTCGGTTAAAAGACAAATCTATAAATCGGCTTTCTGGAGGCGAACTTCAAAAAGTTTTTTTAGCGAGAGTTTTCGCTCAAAATCCAAAAATCATCCTTATGGACGAACCCGCAAATCATTTGGATTTAAACAGTCAAATAGAACTTATTAATAATTTGAAAGAGTGGGCAAGCGAAGATTCTAGATGCATTGTAGCCGTTATGCATGATATTAATAATGTTTTTAATTTTGCAAATAAAATACTGCTTTTGAACGGCGGAGAGATTTTATATTTTGGCGACTACGAGAATTTTAATTTGGAATTATTGAATAGAATTTATAATGCGGATATCGTGGAGTATATGAGAAATTCTTTAAAAAAATGGATATAACCTATTGACAAAAATTTAATTAATGTTATAATATTACCATTATGATTAAGATTTATACTATATTTTTGACGCTTGCCTTGCCTTGCCTTGCCTTGCCTTGCCTTGCAGGTATTATAGTTTAAATAAATTAAATCTAATTATATCAACTTCAAAAAATATTATGCTTATCTTTGGCATATTTAATAGATTTTCAATAAATTTA
>NZ_JBNMIZ010000346.1:0-1350 GCF_050873525.1 Brachyspira sp.
ATAAAAATCTTATAAAATCTTTCAAATATAAAATTAAAAAAATAAAAATAAAACTAATGAATATTGATTATGAAAAAGAAACAAATTAAATATACGAGAGTTTTGAGAAGCTATAAAAGAAGCGAAAGAAAAAATATTTTTAAAAATAATTTATTTAATAATTTGAAAAAAAATATAAATCTACTTTTTGAATATCTTAAAAATAAAGCGGAAAATGTTTTAATGAATTTCGATTTTTCCAAATTAATTGATTTACTACAAAATAGAAAAGTTCAAATTTCATTATTGATAATTTTTATTTTGCTATTCAATTTTTTAATATTTGCTATTAAAAATAAATATAATTATTCGGTTAATGTCAAAAAATCGGATAGTTCGGACGAAACCTACAAAAAAATATTGTCCGAAATGAGTCCCGCTACAAATAACGATATGGAAGAAGTTTTATTAAATATTCCTAAAATCACTTCGCTTCCTTCCGTTGAAAATATAAACGAAAAAGTTTCGAGCATTTTTTACGATTATATAACTTCGGATTATACTTTAAATAGCGATGGAACTATAGGAATCAAATACGAAGAATATACTATTGGAGAAGGCGAAAATCTCACAACAATATCTCGAAAAATCGGGGCGAGTTTGGATACTCTGGTTAGCGTAAATAAAATAAGCAACGCAAATAAACTACGCCCAGGACAAAAGATTATAATTCCAAATAGAAACGGATTATTGCATACGATTAACGCAAACGAAAAAATCGAGGAAGTAGCCGACAAATACGATATTCAATTAAATAGAATTTTGGCTTTCAATAAAATAGAAAATGTTTCGGATATAAAAATCGGAGACGATATATTTTTACCCGGCGCAAAATATACTTTGGACGAAAGAATAGATAAATTCGGACAAATGTTTAGTTTGCCTACAATCGTCAACAGAATAAGCAGCGTTTTCGGTTATAGAATCCATCCGATTAGCGGAACGAGGACAAAACACATGGGAGTCGATATTCCGGGAAGTTTGAATACTCCCGTTTATGCGGCAAGAAAAGGAAAAGTGATATTCGCGGGCTATAGCGGAGGATACGGAAATTTGGTAATCGTTCGTCATGATAAAGGCTATACGACTTATTACGGGCATCTCAATAGAATAACAACGAAAATTGGTGATAATGTCGGAGTCGGAGTCATGATAGGAAGAATGGGAAGCACGGGAAATTCAACGGGAAGCCATTTGCATTTTGAAGTGCGAAAAAACGGAGAAGCGTTAAATCCCGCCGATTTTATTCCAATAAGAAAATTCCTCGTTAGACGATAAATTATTTATATAAAATTAAATTTTTCTATATAA
>NZ_JBNMIZ010000347.1:0-1337 GCF_050873525.1 Brachyspira sp.
ATAAATTAAATTTGATTAAATTTATTACTTAAATATTAACTAAAGGATATTTATTAATGTCGAACGAAGCTAATAATTCTCAAACTGTGAATATAAACGCGGAAAAAGAGAATAGACATGAAAAAATTAAAACCTTATCTTAAGAAAGATAGTTTTTACAGGTATTTGTTTGATTGAATAATTATAATAATTTTAGAAAATTATAACCGAGTTCTTTTATTATAAGGACTCGGTTTTTATTTTCAAATCATTTATAAATTTATTTTTTAATACTCTCATAAGCCGATTTTAATTTATTTGCCGATTCATTTAAATAAGTTTTTTCTCTTTCATTTAAAGTGATTGGAATAATCTTTTTTACTCCTTCACGGCATATTAACGAAGGTATTCCCAAACAAACATCTTTTATTCCGTATTCTCCGTTCAAAAAATGCGAAACGGGAAGAATAGAATATTCGTCTCTTATAATCGCCTGCGCTATTCTTTTAACCGCCATAGCCACTCCGTAAAAAGTAGCTCCTTTTTTCTCTATTATATGATAGGCGCTGTTTCTTACTTCGTCAAGTATTTCTTCCAAATTTATATCGCAAGAATCGAATATATTTTTGCAATAATCTTCTATATGAATTCCCGCTATATCGGCGTTGCTCCAAACCGCTAATTCGCTGTCGCCATGTTCTCCGATTATAAAAGCATGAATATTTTTGCTGTCGACTTCCAATTTTTTACTAAGCAAATATCTTAAACGCGAAGTGTCTAAAACGGTTCCGCTTCCTAAAACTCGCTCTTTAGGAAAACCGCTTAATTCTAACGCAAGCATAGTAAGAATGTCTACGGGATTTGAAACTATAAGTAAAATACAGTCTTTATTATATTCGGTTATGCTCGGAATGATTTTTTTGAATATTGACGCGTTTTTATTTATTAAATCTATTCTTGTTTCTCCGGGCATTTGATTCGCTCCAGCCGTCACTATAACCAAATAAGCGTCATGCAAATCTTTATAATCTCCAGAATATATGTTGACGGGATTTGTAAATTGAATTCCATGAGCTATATCTAAAGCCTCGCCTTCCGCTTTATTTTTATTGACATCTATTATAACTATCTCGTTGAATAGTCCGCTTTGAACCAGAGTAAAAGCTGTAGTCGCTCCCACTCCTCCAGCTCCTATTATCGCGCATTTTTGTATATTCATTTTAATCTCCTTAAAATATTTTTTAAATTTAATTTTAAAAATTATATTATAATTATAACCTAATAAATGTTAGAATGGTAAAACATTGTATAAAGAAATTTTTAATATATTTGATAATAAAAAAGCGTCAAATATAAAC
>NZ_JBNMIZ010000348.1:0-1318 GCF_050873525.1 Brachyspira sp.
GTATTTTAACATATATAAATTTAATAGTCAAGTATTAAATTTAAAATTATATAATATATTGCTATTGATTTTTTTATTCATATAATATATATTTCAATTAAATTTTTACGGATAGGAATTATGATACCTAAATTACATTTAAAAATAGTAGAGAGATTCAGGGAAATTTTCGGGCAAAAGGGCGAAGTCAAATTATATTTTGCACCGGGAAAAGTTAATATAATAGGCGAGCTTATAGATTATTCGGGCGGAAATACGATAACTGCGGCTATAGACAGAGGAACTTATATGGTTGCAAGAAAGCGTCCCGATTCTAAAGTCAATGTTTACGCGCATTCTTTCAAGATGCGAAAATCGTTTTCTTTGGACGATTTGGAAAAAACTAAAGAGGACGAATGGCTTATATATTTTAAAGGAGTATATTCAAACCTAATCGAGAAAGATTATAGAATCACTGGAATCGATATTTATGTTTATACCGATTTGCCTTTCAATACTTCTTTGGCTTCCTCAAGTTCTTTATGCGCATGTTTGACTTACGCTATTTTGGATTTAAATGGAATATCCAATGTTGAACTTTTGGAAATGGCTCAATTATCATACGAAGGCGAAAAAAAATACGCTTCGCAAAAAACATCTTTAACCGACCATGCCACGATATTTATGGGAAAAGAGAATCAATTATTTTTCTTTAATATGAATTCTTTGAAATACGAATATTTGGATTTCAATTTTGGCGAATATTGTATGGCGGTTATAAACAGCAATAAAAAGCGGGCTTCGAGCGACAGCGAATATAACGCAAGGCGAAAAGAATGCGAAAATGCTTATAAAAAACTTAAAGAGAAAAAACCTAATTTAAAATCATTATGCGACTTGAAACCTAAAGACGCAGAATTTATAAAATCGAATCTTCAAAATAAAGAAATGCGAAGGGCTTTATATGTTTCCGCCGAACAGGACAGAGTAAATCAGGCGGTTAAATCGATAAAAAAAGGCTCGATAAAAGATTTGGGAGCTTTGATATTAAAAACTCATGATGGATTAAGCAAATTATACGAAGTCTCGACTGCGGAATTGGATATTTTAGTCGAAGAGGCTATGAATATGGACGGAGTCATGGGAGTTTGTATGATTGGAACGGGATTTGGCGGCGGAGTTTTAATGTTCCTCAAAAAAACGGAAGTTGAAAATGTTATAGAAAATCTTTATGCAAAATATAAAGAAAAAACTCGAAGAGACGCCGATGTTTATATAGTAAAACCTTCAAACGGAACGCGAATCCTTCCTATAGAAGAATAATAATTAAGAATAATAA
>NZ_JBNMIZ010000349.1:0-1313 GCF_050873525.1 Brachyspira sp.
CCACTAAAAAGTAGAAATTTCCCGTTTCAACTTCTTGCGAATATGATACTTCATAATTTGAAAATACCATAACCATAACTAATACAAAAAACATAATTAAATTTTTCATTTTATTTTTTCTCCTTGATTTTTAATTTATTTATTTTTTAATTTTAAATTTTAATTTTTAATAATAATTCATTCCCAAAAAAGCGCCTATTAAAGAATAGGAAACTTCGTCCATCGATACTCGCACTCTGTCTCTGCTATTATATCTATATAAAGCGGTTTCTCTTTTGCGATTATCGATTAAAGAAATTCTATCCAAATAAAATTCTCCGTTTTCTTTTTTGAAAGTATAATATTTGAAATCGTATTTTGAATCTCCGAAATGCGAATAATCTTCAAGCGTAAAATAATCGCCTTTTGAAACTATATTTATATCTTCAGTTAAAGGCATTCCGTTAAAACCGCCTACAAAACTTGCGCTCCTCTTTCCAAATTGCGCTATACTTAAAGCTCCTTTTATTAGCCATAAACTCGTATAAGAATCCAAATATTCTCTCTGCCCTCTCGAATTAATCGGCGCGCCAACGCTCATTATATAATAATAATCGTTTCCGACTTTTTTCAAACAACTTGTTAAATCTTCTCGCTCGCCAAAATCAAAATTCCTCGCATTCGCATTTTCAATTATCGTATTGAATTCATATTTTAATTTTGCCGAAGGTTTATCCGAATATTCTTTTTTTAATAGTTTATTCATTTCGGATATTACTTTATTATTTATTTCGTTCAATAAAGAATCTATATCGTCCGACTCTGCCGTGAAATTTCTAAACTTCTCTGATACAATATAATTTTCTTTCATAGAAATATTTGCCACAATCTCCAAAATATCTTTTTTATTTTTTAGATAATCTAAAGCCTTTTTTCCTCTGTCGTCCGTTATAGACATATCCGCTCCGTTTTCTATCAATATTCCCGCCGCTTCAATATCTCCTTCTCGGCATAAAGTTATAAGTGGAGTAGCGCCACTCATACTTTTTTCGTTTATGTCCGCTCCAAATTTTACAAGCCCCGAAACAATATCCGAATATCCCAAAGTTGCCGACTGATAAAAAGCCTCTTCATAATCTTTATTCTTAATAAGCTCCCGTATATTTTCTATGCCTCTGTCGTTTTTATGTTTTTTCAATGCCGAAGCAAGCTCTCCGCTTTTCCCCGAACATGAAACCGCAATAATAACGGCTAAAGATATAACAAATATTTTCTCAAATCGTCTTAAAAGTTTCATTTTTTTCTCCTTGAATAAATTTGATTAAAGTTAAAAA
>NZ_JBNMIZ010000350.1:0-1310 GCF_050873525.1 Brachyspira sp.
CCACTAAAAAGTAGAAATTTCCCGTTTCAACTTCTTGCGAATATGATACTTCATAATTTGAAAATACCATAACCATAACTAATACAAAAAACATAATTAAATTTTTCATTTTATTTTTTCTCCTTGATTTTTAATTTATTTTTTTATGTTTTATTTATTTTTATTATTAATAATAATTCATTCCCAAAAAAGCGCCTATTAAAGAATAGGAAACTTCATCCATCGACACTCGCACTCTGTCTCTGCTGTTATATCTATATAAAGCGGTTTCTCGTTTTCGATTGTCGATTAAAGAAATTCTATCCAAATAAAATTCTCCGTTTTCTTTTTTGAAAGTATAATATTTAAAATCATATTTTGAATCTCCGAAATGCGAATAATCTTCAAGCGTAAAATAATCGCCTTTTGAAACTATATTTATATCTTCAGTTAAAGGCATTCCGTTAAAACCGCCTACAAAACTTGCGCTCCTCTTTCCAAATTGCACTATACTTAAAACTCCTTTTATTAGCCATAAACTCGTGTAAGAATCCAAATATTCTCTCTGCCCGATTGAGCTAATCGGCGCTCCAACGCTCATTATATAATAATAATCGTTTCCGACTTTCTTCAAACAGCTTGTTAAATCTTCTCTCTCGCCAAAATCAAAATTCCTCGCATTCGCGTTTTCAATTATCGTATTGAATTCATATTTTAATTTTGCCGAAGGTTTACCCGAATATTCTTTTTTAAGAAGTTTATTCATTTCGGAGATTACTTTATTATTTATTTCATTTAATAAAGAATCTATATCGTCCGATTCTGCCGTGAAATTTCTAAACTTCTCTGAGACAATATAATTTTCTTTCATAGAAATATTTGCCACAATCTCCAAAATATCCTTTTTATTTTTTAGATAATCCAAAGCCTTTTTTCCTCTATCGTCCGTTATAGACATATCCGCTCCGTTTTCTATCAATATTCCCGCCGCTTCAATATCTCCTTCTCTGCATAAAGTTATAAGAGGAGTAGCGCCGTCAATACTTTTTGCGTTTATATCCGCTCCAAATTTTACAAGCCCCGCGACTATATCGGAATAACCTGAAGACGCCGACTGATAAAAAGCCTCTTCATAATCTTTCTCTTTAATAAGCTCCCGTATATTTTCTATGCCTCTGTCGTTTTTATGTTTGTTCAATGCCGAAGCCAACTCTCCGCTTTTCCCCGAACATGAAACCGCAATAATAACGGATAAAGATATAACAAATATTTTCTCAAATCGTCTTAAAAGTTTCATTTTTTTCTCCTTGAATAAATTTGATTAAAGTTAA
>NZ_JBNMIZ010000351.1:0-1298 GCF_050873525.1 Brachyspira sp.
AAATAAATCTAAATCGATTTTAAAATTATTTTTATTTCTGTCTTTAGTTAATTTATTGAAATATTTAATATTATCTGGATTATTTTCAACATATTCAAAATATTTCATTCCTATAGTTTTACAAATATTGCGATGACAATCTTCATAACTTGCATAAGAGACTATTCCCAAAACTGAAGTTTCTTTATTGCAGCAAACTAAATTTGTAAGTCCGCTTCCCAATACAGATATAATTTTTCTGGCTTTATTAAATATGCAAAACTGTTCTTTTAAAGAATAATCTTCTGGATATATTACTTTATAGCCTAAATGAGATAAAATATTTATTAGTTCGTTTTCGTTCAAAATATTTCTTGTTTTTACTCTTTTACGACTTATATAAATTTTATCGTAAACTTGAAAATTATTTTTTAAAAGCAATTCTTTAGTAAGATTCAAATATTTATCGCATACCCATTTTGGAGGATTTGCCACAGAAATTCCGGGAAAAGACGAAAAATATAAATTATCGCATATTATCTCTTCTTCGTCATCGACTAATATAATTTTTTTCTTGTCCAAACCGAATAATTTAATTCCTTCCAAATAAAATTTTGCTTTACAATGTTTGCTCAAAATAAAAGCGTCTATTTCGTCAAATAATTTTGACTCTTTAAGCAAGAATATTCTAGATAATATTTCATGTATCCAATGTCCGTAATAAACATGCCATTGCGATTTTAAAACGAATACATTTCCTTTAATTTTTCTTCTTTTTCTAAATTTATAAAATATAAATCTGCCCGATAATTCATGCGGACTGTCAATTATATTTAGAGGCAAAGCGTCTTTTATATAAAATCCGTCTTCCGTAAAAATAAATCCCCAATCGGCAAAAACTTTACCGTTTTCTATTTGGCATATAAATTCTTCTTTTTCTTCGCCTTCATATTTTATTGGAATATATTTATTATATTTTATTTCTTTAACCGACTTGGATTTATTGATTAAAGTTTGACTTATTTTTGTTCCCAACTTATTTCGTATTTTTGAATGCAATAATTTATTAAATATAGGCATAGAATAGCCCCAAAATCGCAAAGATAAAAATGATAAAAAAGAAATCAAAAAATTGTAATAAATAAAATTTTAAATAATTATTGATTAGGATATAATTGTGGTTTGCGTTGCGTTGCGTTGCGTTGCGTTGCGTTGCAAATGCATATACAGTAATATTATTAATCATAATTTAATAATCCTTATATGTTAATTTTAAATAAAGATAACATGGATTGGAAAATATTTCAACAGTTTAAATC
>NZ_JBNMIZ010000352.1:0-1283 GCF_050873525.1 Brachyspira sp.
GTTATAATTTTTCTTAATTAAAAATTCTTTTGGTAAAAATAGTTTGTCATTACGAGGCGTAGCCGAAGTAATCCAAAGTTAAAGAAATTCTATACAAAGTGGATTGCTTCAGGCGATGCCTTCGCAATGACGGAATTTATTTTTTAAGATTTTTATTTATTTTCTTATAATCGTTTTTATATTTCATTATTTTTTTTAACGCGGTTTTTCTGTCTTTTTTTATTTCTATAGAAGTTTTTTGAAGTTTTTTATTTTCGTTGAGTAAAGTTATATAAGCTTCGTATCTTTCGTAAGGAATTTTTCCTTCGTCTACAAGTTTGAGAATATGGCAGTCGGGTTCATGCTGATGAGTGCAGTTTTTGAATTTGCAGTTTTTTGACATCTCTTCCAAATCCTCGAAAGTTTTTTTTATTCCCTTATCGTCTTCCCACAAATCCAAATTTCTTAATCCCGGCGTATCGATAACCGCTCCGCCGCCTTCCAAAACCAAAAGCTCTCTATGAGTCGTTGTATGCATTCCCTTAAAATCGTATTCCCGAACTTCTTTAGTTTTCATTTTTTCTTTTTTTAGCAGACGATTAATTATTGTCGATTTGCCCGAACCAGAAGCGCCGATAAAAACCGAAGAAGTATTTTTTTTAATATATTCCAAAAATTTTTCCGTATTCTCTCCCGATTTCGCTCCGTAGCCGAACGCTATTTCGTTAGGATAATTTTCTTTTATATTTTTTAATAATTCTTCGTATTCGCTTTTTTCGTAAATGTCAATTTTGCTAATCGCTATAATCGGTTTAATTTCCGAAGTATGCGCGATTGACAAATATCTTGCAATTGCCGACATTGGCATTTCGTTATCTAAAGCGACAATTATAAAAACAAAATCGATATTGCTTACTATCGCCTGAATATCGTTTTTTTTAATATTTGCCTTTCTGTATAAAATATTTTTTCTCGTTAAAATCGTATCAATAAAAGCGTTATTATCCGACTTTCGCATCAAAACCCAATCGCCGACTATTGGAAGCTCGCTTTGAACTTCCGATTTATGCCTGATTTTTCCTTTAACTCTCGCTAGAAATTCGCCCTCATTTGAAAAGAGCGTATAATATCTTTTATTGATTCTTATAACTCTTGCGGGAATCAAATCTTTATCGTTAGAATTATTAAGAATTTCCGAAGCTAATTTTTCAAAATATTCGTCAAAACCAATATCTTTTATCGTGAAGCGCGTCAAATTTTTTCCTCTTTGATTTTTAATATTTTATATTTTATAATAATAATTA
>NZ_JBNMIZ010000353.1:0-1276 GCF_050873525.1 Brachyspira sp.
AAATAGAGCCGCAGTCGAATCTTTCGTTTCAGAAATATTCATGAAAAATATTTCTTTTATAAATATTAGCAAATAAAGAAGTATTACATTTTTATTTTTAAATTTATAAAACAAAGATATTATTATCAGAGCAAGCCCAGAATAGAATAAAATTAAATTGATTAAAAATAAGTAATAAGAATGAACGCCGAATATTTTATATAAACAAAGTAAAGTTAATTGTATCAATACGGGATGCCAATTTCCAAGATTATATTTCGGGTTCATACTACCCCGATACAAATCTGGATTTTGAAACCATCCAGGAAATCCTAGCCAAAATTGAAATACAAATAATATTAAACCAATAATGACGGTTATTACAATAAAATTTTTCTCATTTATAATGTTTATTTTTACGCATAAATAGATTATTAATACTAAAGACAATATAAAATAAATTAATGCTGGGATTTGATATTTTATTTTCAAAGTATAATTAACATCAATATTTTCTTCTTTAATAATTTTCCTATCAGAAATAAAATTCCCATAAGGACTGCCGTCTTTTTCCATTTCAGCGTTTTCCATATAATCTGGCAAATTAGATAAATCTACATAAACTCCGTAAATATCGCTATTTCTAAAAATTTTATCATAATATCTAATCCTAAAATGATGAACATAATTTGTTATATTTTCATTAGTAAGTAAATAATTTTTTACGCTTTCCTCGTCCAATTTATTATCAATGGTAAAATTCTCTCTAATATCATTTAAATTATTTAATTCCAAAGTTCTTTCAATATTCAAATTGAAATCGGTTAAATAACCAATTCGCTTTTTAGAACCAAGAATTTGTAAAATGATTAGAGCGATAATAGTAATAATCACAAATGGGATATAAATTTTTAGAAATAAATTTTTATTTATAGATTTCATATAGTTATCTCCTCAATGTTTAATTTTTGTAAACGCCAAAGAAAGCGTTTAAATGTTTGAAATAATTTTTTATTTTTGCAATGAAAAAACAGCCAAAAATTATAATAATGGCTTGTATTGTATTGTATTGTATTGTATTGTATTGTATTGTATTGTATTGTATTGTAGAATTTACATCCGCTCATTTTTCAAAAGTCCTTTTTTTAATTTTTAATTCTATCAATTTAGGCAAATTATAGCATGTTTAATAAAAAATGTCAAATTTATTATTCAAAAAATTATAACTTCTATAATAATTCTATCTAATATTTTTAATTGACTTTTATTATTAATAAATATAATATATGCTTTATAG
>NZ_JBNMIZ010000354.1:0-1276 GCF_050873525.1 Brachyspira sp.
AGCGAAGAGCGGGAAGTTTCTTTAAGAAGCGGACAGAATATTTATGACGCGCTTACAAGTTTTAGCGAACTTAAAAATAACTGCATTTTAATCGATGTGAAAAATCATTACGAGCTTGTAGAGATTCTAAAAAAAGAAAAAATCGAATACTGCTATAATATTTTGCATGGAACTTTCGGCGAAGACGGTTCTATTCAGGGACTTTTGGATTGTCTTAATATAAAATATACGGGCGAAAATACTTTGGTGAGTTCGGTTTGTATGAATAAAGTTTATACGAAAAGAATTTGGCAGTCTTCCAACATTCCAACGGCAGATTTTATTTTACTTAAAGATATTGATAAAAAAGAAAATAAAATAAATTTTCCTTTAATCTTAAAACCAATATCAAACGGTTCGAGCGTGGGAGTTTCTTTGATAAAAAATAAAAAAGAATTTGAAGAGGCTACAAAAAAAATAGAAAAAATTTCGGATTATTTTATCGAGCCTTATATAAAAGGAAAAGAGATAACGGTTGGACTTGTGAGAGAAAATAAAGGAATATATACTTTTCCAATACTCGGCATAAATACGAAAAACGAAATATACGATTATGACGCTAAATACACGGCAGGCAAAACTGAGCTGGAAGTTCCCGCAAAAATTGAAAAAAATATTGAAAAAAAAGTTATTGAAATCTGTTCTTCGGCTTATAATATTCTGGGCTGCGAAGGACTTTGCCGAATTGACGCTATAATAGACGAAAACGATAAAATTTATTTGATGGAAGTAAACACTCAAAGCGGAATGACGAATACATCCGATATCCCCGCTATGGCAAAAAGTATAAATATAAAATTTGAAGATATAGCTTTGTATGTATTGGGTTTGAGTTATGGTGATTAAATTATTTCTTGCTTTTAATTCTCGTTTTATTCGTCTATATAATTTTCTTAATTAAAAGACTTATTTATTTTTATCTGGATTGCCACGCCTACTTCGTTAGGCTCGCAATGACGGAATTTTTTTATTTTAAATCGTTGACAAAAATTTTTAAATGTTATAAAATATAACTCAATTAGTCAATGTTAAAAAAATAAATTAATTGTTGACATTATTTTAAAAGATTGTATAATGATTGCAATTAATTAATATTTTGACGCGGAAGCGGGCTGTAAGCCAAATAAACTATTGATTAATTTTTTAAATATTGTATAATTTAATCAATATTTAAATGTTTAATAAAAATAACTTGGTGAGAAAACTTATATGAAAAATACAATGATTTACAATACTG
>NZ_JBNMIZ010000355.1:0-1257 GCF_050873525.1 Brachyspira sp.
ATATATAATTAAAAAATAAAATAAAAGTCAAGGAGATTTTAAAATGACAAAAACAAGAAAAATATTTGCGTTATCAATTTCTTTATTATTCGCTTCGGTTTTGTTTGCCGATATGGTTGTTCCAATTTCCGCTTTGCCTCAACCCGCCCAAAGTTTTATACAAAAAACTTTTCCCGGCGCTCAAATATTTAAAGTGGAAAGAGACGATGGAAAATTTAAAGCGAAATTAAATAACGGCGTTGAAGTAAAATTTTTTCCAAACGGAGAATGGGAAAGTATAGACAGCGATTATACTCCGATTCCAATAACCGTTTTGCCAAATGCCGTTCAAAATACGGTAAAAAATTCTTATCCTCAAGCGCTAATTACGGATGTGGAAAAAGAATTTGGAAATTACAAAATAAAATTAAACAATATGATGGAATTGTTTATATCTGGAAGCGGACAGCTTATGGGACAAAAAATGGACGATTAAATTTTTAAGCAAATAAAAGAAATAAAAAGACGATGCATAATCGCACCGTCTTTTTTATTATATTAATCTTAAACTTTTGAGGTCATAAATCTTACTGTTTAATCAAATCTTTAACCCATAAACCGTTATAATTAGCGGGTTTTACATCCAAAGTTTTTCCGCCGTTTCTAATATTAACATATACGATTCCCCAATCGGCTAAAGCTTTTCCGTATTGAGCGTCATCCGTATAAGTGTTGTTTCTATAAAGTATTCTTCTTTCTCCAGCGGTTGAAGTAAACAACATATAAGTTTTTCCGTTTTTGTCTTTCAATATTTCGGCTTGGAAATAGTATGCTCTGTTGTTAGCGTTTGCAAATCTTGGAGTCGTTTTATAAACATTTCCAACGAGACTGTCTAATAAACCGTCATCTGTAACAGGTTCTGGCTCTGGTTCTTCTGGAGTCGCAGGTTCTTCTGGGCTAACGGGGTCGTATATAGTCGTGCCATCTCCCGTAATGCTAAAGTCGGCGGGCTGAGTTACTTTTTTCTTACATGCTACGGACATCATAGCTACCATAACTACTACCGCCATTAAAAATAATAAGTTTTTTCTTTTAATTAGGTTTGTCATAATTTCTCCTTCGCTTTCTGCCTTTTGGCTTTCGGCGTTTTTTAAACTTTCTATATATATGATAGTAATTATTTAAAAAAAGTCAAGCACTTTTTTTAAATAATTTTAATGCATAATTTACGCTAAAAATAGTTTATTAACTAGAAATTATGTCAACTCTATTCATAAT
>NZ_JBNMIZ010000356.1:0-1230 GCF_050873525.1 Brachyspira sp.
AATCAAAAAAATTATCTATTTTAGTTAATATTGAATTAATGTTCGTAATTGGATATAATATTTTTAATGTCTGCAATATCCATGAATAACAAGATTCAACATCAGAAAATATAATATCATAATCTTTTGCATGAGCGGAAATATTCCTTTTATTTCTCCAATATACCCAATCTTCAAATATTTTTGAGTTATTAGATAATGAAAAAATATATAAAAATCTTTTTTTTGTTAAAAAATCTCTTATCAAAAATAAATCCCATTGGTTTTCGTCCGTTAATTTAGAATCAACAATTAATATTTCTATTTCTTTTATATCCTCTGAAATTTTATCATTATTTTTAACTTCATGTAAAATATTATTTCTTTCTATAATAATTCTATTTTGTAATACCATATTAAAACCAGAAATAGCCATGATAATAGCCGACCTAAAACAATTAGCTCTATAACAACTTACAGATTCATAAAAACAACTAACAGCATTTTTAGGTATATTATTTTGCTCTTTTATCCATTTTTCAAATTTTCTGTCCATTTAATGATTCCTTAATTGATTTACTTTATATGATACACAAATAATGATTATTGTCAATTTTAATTTTTTAATCGACTTTTTTAATCGGAAGTAACTTTTCCAATTCGGTTTTAGACACTTGAGTATTTCCGCTAATAAGTCGCATTACTTTTATATTAACTTCGTCTTGCAAAGCGTTTAAAATATCTTCCAAAGAATAATTATGATTTGAATTTTTTAGAGGATAAATATATAAAGCGTCCCGAAGGTTCGCATTCAAAATTAAATACTTTCAAAGACGGATTTAGAATACTTTGGACTATAATTTATTTGTTAATGACTGAAAAACCGCTATTATTTTTTAATACGATAAGTTTAATATTTTTGTCTATAGGATTATTTTTAGGAATAGGAATAACGATAGAATATTTTGAGACTTTAAGAGTTGATAGATTTCCGACTGCTATATTAACTATCTGTTTGATAATATTATCGGGTTTATCATTTTCAATAGGACTTTTAATGAACGCTATAAGTAAAGTTTTAAGCGAGAATAGGAGATTTAAGTATAATTCGGTTAAGTGATTTAAAATTAATTACTAATAAAAGTATTGACATAATTTTCTATATAGTGTATATTATAGATATAAGTTCTTTGGATTTATCTATAAATTATATAATTAATTTAGACATATCATTGTGGATATACCTATATG
>NZ_JBNMIZ010000357.1:0-1189 GCF_050873525.1 Brachyspira sp.
ACTTTTGTTTTATAACTAATTATGCTTAAAAATTATAGCTAAAAATATTTTATTTTTAATTTTTAATCCATGTTTCTTAATTTGGCTATATCTTCGTCCGTTCTATTTCCATGAATATTTATTTTGGAAAGTTCGTTTTCTATTTTATTAAATTCTTCTTCCGTTAATTCTACATTCATAGCTTCAAAATTTTCTTTAATTCGCTCTTCGCTTCTAGAACCAGGAATTGGCACTATAAAATTTTTCTTATGAAGCATCCAAGCTAAAGAAATTTGAGCGGGAGTAGAATTTTTTGATTTGGCAAAATCGTTAAGAACTTCCAAAAGAGGTTTATTTCCTATAATATTTTCTTTACTGAAACGAGTTATTACTCTTCTTACATCGTCTCCAGAATATTTTGTATTTTCGTTATATTTGCCAGATAAAAAACCGCTCGCAAGAGGACTGAAAGCCACAAAACCTATGCCGAGTTTTTCGCATGCTGGAATAACATCTTTTTCAAACATTCTTTCCATAATAGAATATTCGCTTTGTATCGCGCTTATCGGAGTTATTTTATTTGCATTTGTTATTTCTTCTACTGTAGATTGAGATTGTCCCCAAGCAAGAATTTTTCCTTTTTCAATTAATTTTCCCATACAATAGGCAACTTCTTCTACGGGTATAAATTTACTTATTCTATGCTGATAATATAAATCAATATAATCCGTATTAAGTCTTTTTAGCGATGCGTCTACATGAGATTCTATTTCTTCAAAAAGTTTAGAACTTTCCGTTTTTTGTATAAAAAATTTTGTGGCTATAATCACATTTTTTCTAATTTGTTTTAAAGCCTCTCCAGTTATTATTTCATTTTCTCCAGCTCCGTAAACTTCCGCCGTATCGAAAAAATTGCATCCCAATTCGTAGGCATATCTTATTAACTTTAAAGATTCTTCTTTACTTTTGGAAGCTCCGTATCCATGACTTAATCCCATACAGCCATAACCGATTGCCGAAACTTCTAAATTCCCTATTTTTCTTTTTTGCATTTTATTTCTCCTTCGCCATCTTATTACTTTTGGCATTGTTTTTATTTATTTTGTATTACTATTATAACATTGGAGTCGACTCCAGAGTCAATATTAAAATTTGATTTTATTTAAAAAATTTTAATTAATTATTTATTTGTATTTTAAGATATTAAAAC
>NZ_JBNMIZ010000358.1:0-1148 GCF_050873525.1 Brachyspira sp.
ATATTAATCTCCGTTTGGATTATGAATTTACTTGAATTATATCATATTTAACAAAAAAATAAATTATTAATTTTTTATTAATTTGAATTTGAACTGTTATAATATTAGCAATAAAAAAAGTTATTGACTTTTTATAAAAAAATATTAAATTAAATTGCGAAAAGAAAATTATTTTTGGAGTTACTGATGGAACGAAATATAATAGACGGATACAGAAAAATCGAAGGAAATTATCCAAACTACAGAGAATATTTAATTCATTTTTATTGTAAAGACTGTTTCAATTTTTGGGCGGTGGACGAAAAAGAAATTAATATATCGGAATTTGATGATTTGAGTCAGGTTGATGATATTATTGAGGACTCGGTTTCTAATTGTCCAATTTGCGGTTCTACAAATATAACGAGAACGAAAAATAATAATAATTAAATAATAATTAATTGAAATTTATTTTATTATTGATTAATTCTATAATCTCTTTAGAATCGATTTCTTTGGCGATTGTTAAAGCGTTTTTGTCTTCTTCGTTTATTATTGATAAATCCGCTCCGCTTTCTATGAGGAATTTTGCCGCTTTTATATTATGATTTTTCAAGGCAATTATTAAAGCGCTCTCTCCTCTAATGTCTATATCGTTAATATTCGCTCCGTTTTTTAGCAAATAATCTATTATTTCAATCGCTCCGTCTTCTGCGGCATACATTAAAGGAGTTTTATTTGAAAAGTCTTTTGAATTTATATTTACTCCCGAATTTAAAAATTCTTTTATTTTTTTAATGTCTCCGTATAAACAGGCGATATGAATGCTGTCCGAACCTTCGATTTTTATATTTTTCAATATTCTTTTAAGCGAAGGAAGTAATATTATTACGGCAAATATAACGATTACAATTATAATATTTGAATTCATTTTTCTATCCGATTTTTAATTTTTAGTCTTTATATTTTATAAAATTTTTAAGAATTTAACAAATTCTAATGAACATATTTAATTAAACAATTTTTATAATTTATCGTAAAATTAATTTATTTTTACGCTTTTTATAGGCTTTACAATTTTTATTATTTATAGTATATTAAACTAATTATTTTTAATTAATTTGATTGATAGGAGATATTTTCGATGTCCGAAGTAAATTCAGTAAATA
>NZ_JBNMIZ010000359.1:0-1138 GCF_050873525.1 Brachyspira sp.
AAAATGAAAAAAATTTTATTATTATCGCATGAATTAAGTTATACGGGTGCTCCAAATAGTTTGTTAAGAATAGCAAAAGTTTTAATAAAGAATAATTTTTATGTGGAAGTATGGTCTTTATCGGATGGCTCTTTCAAAGAAGAATTTAATAAAAATAATATAAAAGTATATATACCAAACTTACAATAAGAAAATATAAAAAATGAAATTTATAAATTTGATTTAGCTATAGTTAATACGATTTTATCTCATAAATTTATATATTATATAGAAAATAAAATAAATTATGTATGGTATATAAGAGAAGCGTCTAATATAAAAGATTTTTGCATTAGTTGTCCAGAAAGAGTTGATTTACTAAAATCTGTTAAAAATATATATTGCGTAAGCCAATACGCTAAACAATTTATAGAGCCGTATAATAAAGATGTAAAAGTCGTTCATAATTGCATTGAAGATTATTATAACAATGTTAAAAATAAGGTTGATAAAAAAATAAATTTTATCATGGTTGGAACTATAGAATTTCGTAAAGGATTTGATATATTGCTTGACGCTTTTGATAAGTTAGATAAAAATCATAAGGATAAATGCTTAATACATATAGTGGGAAGGTGTTTTCCATCTTTTAAAAATTATTGGGAAAAAATATTGAGTAGAATAAAAAATGATAAACATATAATTTGGCATGGCGAAATAACTGATAATAATAAAAAAATAAACTTATATCAAAGTATGAATGTTTTTGTAGTAGTGTCTAGGGATGAATCATGTTCTTTAGTAGCTTTAGAAGGTGCTATGATGGGAAAACCAATAATAGTTAGTGAAAATGTAGGAGCTAAATATATAATAGACAAAAATAGCGGGTGGATAATAAAAAATGAAGATGCATTAGAATTAAGAAATATATTAATAGATATAATAGAAAACCCAAAAAAATTGGAATACATGGGAGATAAATCTAGAGAAAATTATTTAAATACCTCCACTATAAATATATACGAGAAAAACATAATGAATTTAGTAAATGAAAATTTATCAAATAAAAGTAATAAAATATTTAATTTTCTTTATACTTTAATTAAAAGAAATTTTTGTTTTTATAAAGTTGACTATTATAAAATAATAATTATTTTTG
>NZ_JBNMIZ010000360.1:0-1134 GCF_050873525.1 Brachyspira sp.
AATTATTTATAAACATATTACACTAAAATAATATTATTATAAAATAAATTTGTTAATTTAATTAGACTTATTCTTTGTTGCAATATCCATCCAAACGGCTAATAATAAAACTATGCCTTTAATTATATTCTGCCAAGAAGAATCTAATCCTATAATGCTCATTCCGTTATTTAAACTCGCTATAATTAGAGAACCTAATAAAGCGCCCAATATCGCTCCCGTTCCTCCGCTTAAACTTATTCCGCCTATAACGCATGCGGCTATGGCGTCAAGTTCGCTATTTAATCCAGTCGATGGAACTGCGGACGCTAATCTTGCTGTATTTATTATTCCTGCAAAAGCGGCTATGATTCCGTTTACGGTAAAAACTAAAAATATATATTTTTTAATATCTATTCCAGAATATTTGCAGGCTTCCGCATTTCCTCCAATAGAATAAACGATTCTTCCATATACCGTATTATTGGAAACATAAGAAGCTATAAAAGTTATTACAAGCATTACTATAACGGGCAAAGGAATTCCTCTATATCCGTTCATCCAAAATACGAATAAAAAAGAAATTGCAATGGTAAGAATTAAATTTATTATTAAAGTTCTTCTTTCCTGCATATTTTCATTTTTGATTATTTTCTTAATATTAAGCAAAACATAACATAAAACGAATATTAATAACAATATCCATGCGGCTAAAGGAGGAATATTTCCGTTTCCTATAAAATTAAAATTAGAATTATTAACCGCCAAAGTTTGTCCTTTCGTTATATATAAAACCACTCCTCTATATGCAAGCAATCCCGCTAAAGTGACTATAAAGGCTGGCACTTTTCTATATGCAACCCAAAAACCGTTTATAGCTCCGATTATAAATCCAAATATTAAAGTGATTATTATAGTTAATGTGGAATTGAATCCCGCTCTTAATAAAATTCCAGCTATTCCTCCAAGCAATCCTAACATAGAACCAACCGATAAATCAATATTTGCGGTAATAATTACAAAAGCCATTCCAATAGAAAGTATTCCCGTTATACTCATCTGACGGAATAGGTTAGATATATTTCTTGACGATAAAAATCCTCCGCCCGTTATCGCTCCGAAAAATCCCCATAAGATAATTACTATTAAAAATAG
>NZ_JBNMIZ010000361.1:0-1115 GCF_050873525.1 Brachyspira sp.
ATTTTATATAAAGTCAATAATATTTTAGTTATTTAATAAAAAAAAATTTATTGCCTTTTTTAAATAAATTGTTATATTATAAGTGGAAATGAAAATTATTAAGAGGGTTCAAAGTGAAACAGGAAAAATTTTTTATTAAAACAAATCTCGAAGCAAAAGCGATTATTTTATTTTTAATATTTGCATCATTTTGTATTTGTGGAATTTTAGCTTGCGGAATGGAACGGGAATTATCGCCAGAAGTGGATTGGAATGCCGCCGATTACGATACTAATAATATCTCCCCCCCCCCCCCAACTACAAACACCAACCAAAGACCTAATCCTCCTACAACTAATGATAATACTCCCGATACTAATAATACAACAGAACCTTCGCAATCTTATTCATCCGATACTTATCGCAATATTACATGGTTTAACGGAAGCGGAAGAGCTTCTTATAAGGATAAAGAATATTTGTCGTTCGTTTGGACAAATATGGTAAAAGATTTTTATATAATAGACCAACGTTATAACGGAGCTGGAAGTAAAGAAAAATTGAAATTTAAAGAAAACGGCGATATTTATTGGGAGAAAAAGCCCGATACTATATTAAAGAAATTTCAAGGCGGAACTATAATAATGTATAGAGGCGGAAGTTTATGGACGGGAGATTATAACACGACTTACGGCGTAGGCGGAGTTTATACTACGGCAACAAGCAGAGACGAAGCGACTAAATTGGGAAGCGAAGCGGTAAAAAAGTGGGCTACTTTTCAAGGATATACAAAATATTCATTTGGAAGATACGATAACGGCGGAAAAGTAGGAATAGTCGAAATATTGGTATTGAATTATGGATATTCTTGGAACGGCTTCACTTGGTATGGATTGGACTGCTATGCCAGAAAAAATGAATTTTCCACAGAGAGATATTTTGGTTCTAATGTAAAATCGCCAGAAGAGAACATGAGATATTTAGATGTCGACTGGAAATTATGGGATGAAGGCATAGATTTATGGTTTATGAAATATTAACTAATTTTTTCATACTAAACTCATACTTTAAGAGGGATGGCTTTTTGCCGTCCCTTATTTTTTATAAAAAAATTTATTGCATATTTAGTTTTTTTA
>NZ_JBNMIZ010000362.1:0-1068 GCF_050873525.1 Brachyspira sp.
ATTTTAATTATTTTATTTATTGAGATTAATTTATATTGTTCGGTTTGGATTGCAACGCCTAACAATGATGTTTTTTACAAGCGGATTACAAAGTCTAAACGGAGTTGTGTTTTTGTCCACTTTTTTTACAAAAAAAGTGGTAGTTTTTTGGTTCTTTTTTGCCACTCAAAAAAGAACATGAATTTTGATACTTTTATTAAAAGTAAAAGTGAGGATTTAAAATGAAAATGAAAAATTTAATTATACTTCCCCTCTTGGCGATTTTCCTTGTCGCATGCGAAAAATCCACCCTCAAAATCACCCATCCCGATGACAACTTTTTTCTTAATAAATTAAAAACTCTGGGAGACGATTTCACGGTTTCGAGCGATGGAAAAAATATAACAGCCAACGGAACGAATTATACTTTTGAAAAAACTATTTCTGGGCTTGGCGGTATTTATTCTGACGGCAAGGGCGGTTATATGGTTGTAGTCCCCGCAGGCGAATCGGCTCACACGGTTACAATGGGAAAAGACGAAAAAGAAACTTTGGAAGAAATAATCGACATAATCGGAATGGAAAATTCTGGCGGTATAATCGGCGCGCTAACGACTAAAGAAGGATTTACGGATAAAAATAATATTAGCGGACTTACTTCGGGACTTTCGGACGACAAAAAACAGCAATTAGAAGATTTAATTGCAAATAAAAAATTGGATGAAAAAAATCTGGGAACTTATGAAAAATTCCCAAAAACAACAACAACTTAAAAAAGGAGTAATAAAAGAAAAAAATAATTTATCGTCATTGCGAGGACTTGATAAAGTCCGAAGCAATCCACACTGAATAGATTGCTTCGGCAAAGCCTCGCAATGACAAATCAAGTCGTCATTGCGAGACATTGAAAATGTCGAAGCAATCCACTATTAATAAAACTAAATTTTGAAAATAGAATTTCTTAATTTTGGATTGCTTCGTTTCACTCGCAATGACGGACGAAAAAAGAATTTGTCATCGCCTTTAGGCGCACAGAGTGGGCGAACGAGGCTAAAGCCCGCCTTTGGCGAGTGAAGCAATCCACACTAA
>NZ_JBNMIZ010000363.1:0-1042 GCF_050873525.1 Brachyspira sp.
ATATAAATTCTTTATATGACGCTATAAAAGAAAATAATCCTAAAAAAATTATTGACATAGTGAATAATTATAAAATAGATTTAAATAATGTATTTTATGTGCCACAAGATGTTTCTTTTGATGGTGGTGGTGGTTATGGAACTGTTGCAAATATTTCTCCATTAATTTATGCGATAGAATGCCAAAATATAGAAGCTATAGATACTTTATTAAAATTGGGGGCTAATGTAGGACAATTAACGGACATATATACTGGTTATGATGAAGAGGATTTTATCATTTTAGATGACTATACAAATAGAATAAGTATTACTCCTTTAATGTATGCGGCGTATTCTTCGACAGAAGAAGTCATATCTTTTTTAATAAAGAAAGGCGCTAAAGTTAATGTTAAAGATAGAAAAGGTAGAACGGCGTTAATGTATGGTCCAAGTGAAGCTTTAATAAGAGCTGGAGCGAATGTTAACGCTAAAGATAACGAGGGAAAAACCGCGTTAATGTATTGGCAAAATGAGGCTTTAATAAGCGCTGGAGCAAATGTTAATGCTAAAGATAATAACGGTTGGACGGCTTTAATGTATGCTTGTGACGGTATAGGTGTAGAGAGTGTAATAAAAAATCCCGATATAATAAAATCCTTGATTAGAGCGGGAGCAAATATTAACGAAGTTAATAATTATGGCGATACGGCTTTAATGTGGGCAATTCTAACATATAGAAGTGCAGTTTCAGATGATTATTATTCGGGAAGAGAACTTAACGATTATACATTACCAACTTTTGAAACTATAAGATTTTTAATATATAACGGAGCTAATGTCAATATAAGAAACAAAAAAGGCGAAACTCCATTATCGTTAGCAAAAGAATTGCCGCAACTAACTAAATTATTGAAAGATAACGGAGCATATTAATAAAAATATTCTTATAATTTATAATAAAAAATTTAATTTACGGAGGAAAAGGAGAAAAACCATGATTAAAAAATTAACATTTATAATTATTTTAATTTTAAGTTTTGGAATAATATCCTGTTTTATGC
>NZ_JBNMIZ010000364.1:0-1042 GCF_050873525.1 Brachyspira sp.
ATAGAAAAAAGAACGGAACTTTTGACTTACTTTAAAAAAGTAAGAAAAGATTAAAAGGAAAAACATGAAATTTTATAAACTAACTTTATACTCCCTAATAATCGCCTTGATTTTTTACATGCACGCATTCCCGCAAACCAACATGGATAAATTCTTCGCGGGCGATTTTTCCACCAACAAAATTTTATCGCGTGAGTTCGCAAAAGAACGACAGTTATTAAGCGTAAATTTAATCCCGAGCTACTCCGTAATTTTTCCAACTTTAGTTAAAAATCTTTTTAGAAATATCAAAACTTTTTCGGGCTTGGCTCAAATCGACATAAGCGAATATTCAAAATATTTCGACTATATCGACTTAAAAGGCGGCTTCTGGTATATCCCAAATATTTCCTATACGATTTTATTAAACCGCGTCATCGGAATCGAATTGGGAATCGGCGTTCAATCGGTTTCCTATTCCCTCTCCGTCCCTCAAAATAAAGTCGGCGATTTATTGGAAGCCTTCGACCCCGACAAAAAAGAATATGCGGGAGCGGTTGGCAGCGACACTTATTTTAAATCCTCTTTCGTTTATATTCCGATTCATTTGGGATTAAAAATTATTTCGGGCAAAACTCATAAAACCGTCAATACTTTCCGACTCGGACTCGAGACGGTAGTCTACAATATCGAAACATTAAACGGCGTCACGGGAGTCAAAACCGAGCGAAAAACCGTTTCCCCGACTTTTTACATTTCCTACGAATTGGGCTGGAATATAGATTTATTCCCAAATAAAAATTGGAGAGTTAAGCCTTACATTGATTTTTCTTTACTTGAAATTGGCTTTTATTTTAAGTCTTCGATGGAAGGCGTTTATAATAATGCAAAAGAAGGTGTGGGATTTTTCGGCAGCGGTTTGCTTGATATAAATTCCTATCTTCCCGCTTGGAATGATATTCCGAAATCGGACATTGTTAAATTTGTCACTTCTTTGAAAATCGCATTTTTCCCGCGTGTCGGAGTGACTATAAGATTTTAATTTTTAATTTTTGAATTTAAT
>NZ_JBNMIZ010000365.1:0-1007 GCF_050873525.1 Brachyspira sp.
AAGAATATACGGAAGAAAATTTTTTAATTTCTTTAACCAATAAAGGAATATACAACCGAGCTTTAAAAGATATTAAAAATATAAAAAATATAAAACTTGAAGAAGCGGAAAATAAAATAAAAATTTCATTCGACAATATTCAAATATTTTTTACGGAAAATATAAAAGAAACTATTTGCAATTGTCCTTCTCAAAAAATATGCAAACATGTAATTATTGCTTTATTATATATAAAAGAATTGACAAAAGATTTTAAAAATGAAAATAAAATTTCTAATGAAAAAATTTTTGAAGAATCAAATAATTTAAAAACTAAAAATACAAAAAGAAAATCAAAAGAAAAAAAGAAAATTATCAATTCGGATATTTTAGAATTTTCAAAAAATTTTATAGAAAATATTTTTGCAAAAGGATTTTATGCATGCAATGAAAAAGATTTTGATACAGCCGAACAAATAGCCACAAAATTAAATATTGCCGATATTCCAGAACTTGCAAAACTTTTTAGGAGCTTGTCTCAAAGTATTGAAGCTATGATAAATAAAAAAGCGTTTTTCAATAAAATATTCGTAATGAAAACTTTATCGAAAATCTACAATACGATTAATACTATAGAAAATGCAAAAAAAAATAATGACGAAACCGCTATTAAATTACTCTCGGGAGAAATTAAAAGCGCATATATTAAAAAATCTGCGGGAGAGTTTATAGGATTGGGCGCTTATTCTTGGATTTCGCCTTCGGGTTATTTCGGTTTGACTTCTATTCTTTACGATTTGATTTCAAAAAAAATTTGTTTTTATTCTTATACGCTTCCGACTTTTTATGATAATTCAAAAAATTCTCAAAATTTTTATGATAATATTATTTCAAATTATTATAAAAAAATTCACTGGGAAAATAATATTTCAATAGAAACAATTTCAAAATATAAAATAAAATTGACGAATTATAAAATAAATAACGAAAATAGAATTTCCTCGAGTAAAAAAACTTCTGTAATTGTA